>DATBIE010000104.1:0-8580 GCA_036557105.1 Terriglobales bacterium | reverse complement strand
GGGCAGAACTTCCGCAGCATCGCCAGTTGCTCACCGAGGAACGAAGCGTTGGCGAAAGATTGATAGCGGCCGTAGTCGAGAGCCAAGCCCGGATTCGGATCACCGCCTGAGGGAAGTGGCACCGGAATCTGCGCCCAGTCGGTGTAATGCTGGCTCCAGAAATTCGTTCCCCAGCTCTGGTTGAGATTGTCCAGGGTTCCGTATTTCGACTTCAGCCAAGACTGAAAACCTGTGCGGCAATAGTCGCAATAACAGCGGGGCGAGGAGCCGAGCGTGAATTCGTTGTCGATCTGCCAACCAATAACTCCAGGATGATCCGCAAACTTGTGCGCCATTTCCGTTGCGATTGAGAGAGAGAGCCGCCGGTATGTCGCGTTCGTGGGACAGGTGAATCTGCGCCCGCCGGGATGCAGGCGCTCGCCATGTTCATTCACTTCCACGACGTCGGGATATTTCGCTGTGAGCCATGGAGGCGGCGCGGCAGAAGGCGTTCCGAGAATCACGCCGATGTTGTTGCGATGGAGTATGTCCACTGATCGTTGGAGCCAGTCAAAATCAAATTTGCCTTCTGACGGCTCCATCAGCGCCCAGGCAAACTCAGCGACGCGGACATTCGTCAACCCTGCTTGGGACATCATGCGCGCGTCTTCTTCCCATAGGGACTCGGGAGTCTGGTCCGGGTAGTAGTCCACTCCGAGCAGCAACGGCATGGCAGATTTGTCGCCGCTCTTCACGGCCGCTTGCGCCCAAAGCGGCAAGCGAAGACCCGCTGCGCTGATCGCCACTGCAGAAGAACCCAGGAATGCACGCCGGCTGAAACGGTTCATCGGACCTCTTTCTATTCAGGAATGGAAACCGCACATTGTGAGTCGCGCAGCGGTAAGTGTCAAGGTGCGACATTGTGCTATGGTGTTCGGTCAGTCTCTCTCCGTATGAAGGCTCTGCTGCTCTCCGAATATAAGAAGCTCCAACTCACCGATCTTCCAGTTCCTCAGCCCGGTCCGGATGAAATTCTTGTGCGCGTTGCTGCATGCGGCATTTGCGGCAGCGATGTTCACGGTTACGACGGCTCAACCGGACGGCGCATTCCTCCGCTCGTAATGGGGCACGAAGCGGCAGGAACTGTTGCAGAGGTGGGCAGCGCGGTAAAGGGTTTTAACAAGGGCGACCGCGTCACGTTCGATTCGACTGTCTATTGCGGAGATTGTGCGAATTGCCGGCGCGGCGAGATGAACCTGTGCGATAACCGGCAGGTGCTTGGGGTTTCCTGCGGCGATTATCGGCGCAATGGTGCGTTTGCGGAATTTGTGATCGTGCCGGCGAGAATTGCGTATCACTTGCCAGAAAATCTGTCGTTTCACGAAGCAGCGTTGCTCGAGGCTGTGTCAGTCGCGCTGCACGCAGTCTCGCTCGTGCCAATTCAGCCTGGCAGTACGGCGCTCGTGGTCGGAGCGGGAACAATCGGCTTACTTTTGCAACAAGCGCTGGCAGTCGCCGGATGTTCGCGTGTGTTGGTGACCGACGTAGATCCGACGCGGCTGAAATTGAGCCAGTCTCTCGGCGCGACCGTCACGTTGCTTTCGGGACCGAACTTCGCTTCCGAAATTTCGAAATTGACGAATGGAACTGGTGTAGATGTTGCGATGGAGGCCGTGGGAATTACATCGACGATTGCAACTGCCATCAACACTACGCGCAAAGGCGGAAGCGTGGTGCTCGTGGGAAATGTTACGCCCGAGGTCACGATTCCTTTGCAGGTCGTGGTGTCGCGGCAAATTCGACTGCAAGGGTCATGCGCTTCATGCGGCGAATACCCTCGCGCTATTGAACTGATGAGCACCGGCAAGATCAACGTGAAGCCGCTGATCACAGCTGTGGCTCCGCTTGAGGAAGGCCCGCGTTGGTTTGAACGGCTGTACGCGCACGAGCCGAATCTGATGAAAGTCGTCCTGACGCCGGGCACAAACGCATGAACGCTCCGGAAACCAATCGGGGACTCTTCGACCTAACTGGCCAAGTGGCCATTGTGACTGGGACCAGCCGCGGGCTTGGCCAATATTTCGCGAAAGCGTTGGCCAGGTCTGGCGCAGACCTGGTGCTTACCAGCCGACACCGCGACTCTCTCGCGTCATTCGAAGCCGAGATCAAAGCTCTCGGGCGCAAATCGGTTTCGCTCGAACTAGATGTTCGGGACCAGCAGAGCATCGAGCGTATGGTCGCGGAGGCGCACGAGGCATTCGGTCGGATCGACATTCTCGTCAACAATGCCGGATGTAATGTTCGTAAGCACGCGCTCGAGGTGACCTGGGACGAATGGAACCTGATTCTGGACACGAACCTACGCGGAAGTTTCTTCGTGGCGCAAGCCGCAGCGCGGCACATGGTGCAGCGAAATTATGGGCGCATCATCAATATTGGATCGGTTACGAGCGTGGCCGGATATGCGGGACTTGGTCCTTACGGCGCGAGTCGCGGCGGAATTCGCCAGCTAACGATGAGCCTGGCTGATGACTGGGGCAAGTACGGAATTACCGTGAACTGCCTTGCTCCGGGATGGTTTCGCACCGAGCAGAACAAAGTGATGTACGAAGACAAGGAGTGGGTTGAGTACATCACGGAGCGAATTCCGATGAAGCGGCCAGGACAGCCGAATGATCTCGATGGCGCAATCGTATTTCTCGCGTCTGAGTCCAGCCGATATGTGACGGGGCAGACGATTCTCGTTGATGGCGGAATTTCGACTGGCGCGGCCAGGGCGTTGCCTAGAAAAAGCAAAACCTAGAGATAGATACTCACATGCCGCAAGAACTCATCATGCACCTTAGGTAGGTGATCGATGAGGAAACTGAAGCTCAAGCTTTGGCATATAAGGCTATGAATCTCCACGGACCTGGGAGAGCCGATATCTTGAAGGCGAGGATTTTGATTGCCATCGCATGGTGCGGATGCTCTGGTTCCTTATTTGCCGGGTCAGAAGCATCATCATTTCAGTTCCTGCAAAAGCCTGGGCCGTATCCGGTGGGTTTGAAGGTCACCGATCAGTACGATCGCTCACGCAATTACCCAACTTCTTCTAAGCAGTTATCAAAGTCCTTTTCGGGCAAAGATGTCCGTCCGCTGCAAACGCTGGTCTGGTACCCATCCCTAAGAAGCACAGGCAAATCGATGACGGTCGGCGACTACGCTCGCCTTGCCGATACGGAAATCTATTTCGACGCACCCCGTCCTGAACAGAATCGGTGGCGTTCGCTATTGAAGAGTTCGTTCGATATCCCGCTGTGGGCGCGGCGGGATGCGGAACTGGCAAAAGGGAAGTATCCGGTCCTTATTTACGCCCCGAGCGATTCCTCCGTTGCGTGGGAGAATGCCGATCTATGTGAGTATCTTGCAAGTCATGGCTATGTCGTTCTTGCAAGCCCCTCGATGGGGGTGTCCACACGAGATATGACGGACGATCTGGACGGGATCAATGCGCAGGCTCGGGATATCTCATTCCTTATCAATTATGCCAAGTCACTTCCTGACACGGATTGCTCGAGGGTCGCTGTGGTCAGCTGGAGTTGGGGAGGAATTTCGAGTCTGTTTGCCGCGGCACGAGACTCCCGCATCGATGGCTTGGTCTCCATGGACGGCAGCATGCGCTATTACCCCGGTCTCGTGAAGATGGCCGGCGATGTTCACCCAGAGCGGATGACCATACCACTTCTTTTCTTCACGCGACATGTCAACCTTGAAGATTTGGAAAGCGATGGCGTTCCCGCCGCAGACAAAATTGGTCCAAATGTTCTAAACGCCTGGAAACACGGCGACCTCCTCACCGTCAATATGCTAGGCATGGCACACACGGAGTTCAGTTCGATGTTCGAACGCAGAGAGAGTCCGCATCGCTTTGCGGAGAACCAGGTAGCCGACTACGGAAGGGTCGATGCAAACACGAGTTATGCATGGGTTGCGGTTTATACTCTGAACTTTTTGGATGCCTCCCTAAAACACAACACTTCTGCGAAAACATTTCTAGGAAAGACTCCCGCTGGAAATGGCGTTCCGAAGCACTTTATGGGCATCAAGTTTCGTGCCGCGCAGAAAACCATCTTGATGCTGCCAGGTCAATCACATGTGACAGGGCGTCCACTCGCGCCTACTGGTGAATTCTCGCAGCCCAGCCACCGCCAGGCGCCAAGTGAATCTTCAGCTTCGTCGCGCTGGTGACTTGCGTGCTGGTCTTCTTATAGTCGCGTGCGTCACGATCGGCATTCACGCCGTCCTGATAAGCATCCATGGTGAAACTTCCCTGCGGAAGGAATGAGAAATCGACTTCGAGATCGCGGGCATCCCAGTCATTCATCGCGCCCACGTACCACTCGTCTCCATGCTTTCTCGCGACCAGGACGTATTCGGCGATGCGCGCATCGAGAACGCGGGTATCATCCCACGTCGTAGGCACCGGCCCGAGAAACTCCATCGTCTCCGGCTCGCGCAGGTAGTTCGAAGGACTGTCAGAGAGCATTTGCAACGGCGCGTCATAAACGACGTACATCGCGAGCTGATGGCAACGCGTACCCATTGCCATCGGCTGATGGTTGATTGGGGCAAATGTATTTTTCGTCGCGTTGCGCATCGCGCCCGGCGTGTAGTCCATTGGCCCAAGGAACATTCGCGTAAAGGGGAGAGTCACATTGTGCTTGGGCTCGGATTCCCAGCTCCATTTGCTCCACTCCATGCCGCGCACGCCCTCGGTGTTGATCAGGTTCGGCCAGGTGCGCATCATGGTTGCAGGCTTCTGGTCGCCGTGGAAATCAACCAGCATGTGACGCTTTGCAGCTTCGCGACAGACCTTCCAGTAGTAATTCATCATGATCTGATCGCTGCGCTGCATGAAATCCACTTTGATTCCCTTGATTCCCCATTTTTCGAACTGATCGAGCGCTGGAATCAACTGATCGTCTAAGGTTTTCCATGAGGCCCAGAGAATCAGCCCGACATTTTTTTGCTTCGAGTAGGCGACGAGTTCATCCATGTTGAGGTCGGGCGTGACTTCGAGGAGATTGCCAAGCTTGTACCAGCCGTCATCGAGAATGATGTAAGGAATGCCATACTTCGCGGCGAAATCGACGTAGTATTCATACGTTTTCGTATTGATACCGGCGGGAAAATCCACGCCGTCGATATTCCAGTCGTTCCACCAATCCCAAGCGACTTTTCCCGGCTTGATCCAGGAAGTATCTTCAAATTGCGAAGGCCGTTCGAGCAGATAAACAATTTCGTTGGTGAGCAGGTCTGCGTCGTGATCGGCAATTCCAATCACTCGCCAGGGGTAGGTTCGCGTGCCCGAGGTTGCGGCAATGTAGTCTGCCGTTTCGACTGGCTTGTAGTCGCGGTCGCTGGTCTGTACCAGCTTCGTAGGATATGGCGGAAATGTGGCGGAAAGAGAAAAATGCGGCGCGTCTCCGTGCAGCCAAAGTCCCGGATAGTCCTGGACATCCGACTCGGCAATCGCGAGCTTTATACCGCCTTTATCCCGCACTTGGATAACAGCGGGCAAACTCGCGATGAACTCGGGCGAAATCTCGTTCAACCATTGCGGAAGATATTTGCGTTCATTGTGGGAGTAGAAGGTATCTTCCTGCGGATAGAACACAACAAAGTTTGCTGCAAAGTTGAAGCTCGCCTCTTCGTCGTAAATCTTGACTTCCTTTTCGGGAAGCGAAGTCTCAAAGCGATAGCCAACCCCTTCGTTGTAGGCGCGGAAAACAACGGAATATCCGCCATCGAAGGTGAGGCGCAGTTCGTTGTAGTGGTCGCGAATCTTTGCGAACTTCTGGCGTACGACGGGCTCGACAATCTGATCGTGGGTTGATTTCTTAGCGTCTACGACTTTGGGATTAACGCCGAGTTTCTTGTGGTCGACATCGAGAGAGAGCGTGGCGTCTTCAAGCAGAGGTATGCCCTTCAGGACCACGTCGTAACGGATATGACCTGCCGTTCGAACGCGTACGTCGATGCGATTGTCAGGTGATCTCAAATCATAGGATTGCGCATTCGCGTTCGGCATCATGCAAAGAGTTACTACCGCGAACAGCAAATAGCCAAGAGCTCTCATTTGTTCCCCTCAGACGAAAAGCTGGAATGAAAAGCTGAAACTCGAAACTGCTTACGGCTTTGGATCTGCCGGAACTTGCGGCTGGTCTTTGAACACTATCACGAACTGCTGGATCTCGCGGCGTTGCTTTTCAATTGTGGCGGCCTCCGCCTTCTGAATTTGTTCGTAGGCCTGAAACTCCTGCGTCGCCTTCGAGGATTCCCCGATCTTCTTATATATCTGACCAAGACGGAAGTGCGCTTCTGGCAGGTTCGGGTCGGCGGCAATTGATTTCTGGCAAGCGTCACTGGCCTTCGCGAGTTCTCCCAGCTCCGAGTACAGGATTGCAAGCTGAAGATAAGCCCTGGCAAACCCCGGATCGAGCGCGACGGACCTCATCAGCAAGGATTCAACTTGTCCCGCCACTCCGGCTTGAGCAGAGTCCGCTCTTCCCTTCCACAGCGTAACTGCATAGTAATAATGTGCGGCAGCATTTTTCGGATGTTCGGTCGAAAAGCGCGCGAGCTTCTCCTTCGAGCAGGGGAGCGGCAACGAGTAGGCCTCCACCATTTTGCCAAGGAATAAGTACGGAGTGGGATCGGCGGGCTTCAAATCAGTAGCCGCGCAGAGTCGCTCTGCCGCTTGAGGATAAAGGCCACTCGCATATAACGCGGCGCCGAGTCCCGCCAGCATTCGCTCGGAAAGAGGATAGGCATGAGTTCCTTTTGTGAAAACTTCTACCGCCGGCTGGATGGCGCGGTGCAAGAGCAACTCCGCTGCCCATGAGAAGTAGTTCTGTTCACTCGGATGAAGTTGCGTTGCACGCTCGTACTCACGCTCTGCCGAGAGAGGATCGTTCAACTGCTCGTCGACGTCGCCGAGTTCACGATGCAAATCAGCGCGATCATCTTTGAGAAGCATTTCTTTGAGTTGATCGCGCCGGCGTGACAGCTCCTGGGAATTGGTGACCCCGGAGTGAACACTTGCTTCAGATGAAGCTCTGGATTCAAGGTTCCGAGTCTCTCTCGCCAATGCCTCGCTGGTACGCAAATTGATGTCGGACCCGTGGCCGCCGGCTGCTGTCCAATCGGTAATTCCGGCCACGGTAAAATCCGTGCTGTCGCTCAGCTGCATATCCGGTTGTGGCTTGCCGTTGGCGATAGCAGGCGAACGGCTCAGCACAATATTGAGGGCAGACTCATCCTTCCCGACCCCGACCGCAGCCGTCTTGACACACTCGTTAAACGGAGGCTTGCTTACCGTCACCTGGTAGAAGCCCGCCCCATCGACTTTGAGAGAAAAATTTCCTGAGCCGTCGGTCATAGTCTGCTGGGGAAGGGTGCCGTTCTCATTCGCGAGATGAACAGACGCGCCTTGAACTGGGGTGCCCTGTGTGTCCCGAACAGTGCCGGAAATAGTCCATGAGCTTGCAGTCGGGGGAGCATTCCGGGTCTGCGCCTCAGTATCCCGAACTCCGAGTATTGCGGGAAACGCAAGAACGATCAGCCAGAGAAGATGGCAAGCCCGGCAATTCATAGCAGAAACATCAGCAAAGATTTGTGTCGTAAATGAGGGATTTTATCGCAACCCGCAAGTAACAGTTACTCAGGATCTGATGTATCCGAGACCTGTGACCGTATTAATAAAGGAAGATGCTTTGCGGAATTGAGATGTACGCGTTAACCAGTAGATCCATTTGAAACACGCTTGTAATCGTTAGTCGGTGACCGTTCGTAAGCCTCTTACGTCCGTAACTTGTCCACTTACAACCTCTTTGCCAACATGACATGACACTTGCCGTATCGGACTGTGCAGTCGCTTGCTTTTCAGTGTATTCGCTGCGTAAGCCCGTCCGACTCTCCCCAACAGGCAGGAGTGCGTATCGCTTTGTGCTCTTGGTGTACCTGGAGGCGGGATTGTCGTCAGAGGCGCAACAGCTTCAGGCAGTCGGGAGTGTGCCGCAGCTCGCAAATCTGTACGCCACCTATGGGGTTGAGGTCAACACTCTATCGGTGGAGCAGGTGTTTGAGCTGTATGAGCGAACCGGATTTCTCTATCCGGAAAAGGCAGCGCGTCTCCGTCCCCACCTTGATGTCGTACTGAACAACTGGCGCAAAATGCTGCGCGCCGGTGATTCCCTGCTCTACATACTTACCGCCGGCGACAACCAGAAGGGTATGGCCTCAATCGCCGTCTGGCGGACGGCACCTTATGGCTGGATGTCGCAGCACCTCGTCAGTGACAACAATCCGTATGCCTCGCGCGCAGTAATGCTGGCGGCGGCCGCAGGAAAGATTCAGCGCGGAACGGATTCTGCGCAGAACTGGTTTCGCCCGGAGAACCGATTTCCCGCGCGGGTTTTCGGGTCCATGGTCAACACCATTGGCGAGACCCTATGCTCCGTGCAACGTCACAGCTTTTTCGCGCTCCCTCGCAGCCTCAATCTCTCGTGGAAGGGAAGAGCGCGCGCCGTCCGGTATGACGAATCGCAACATGCCGCA
>DATBIE010000103.1:0-16457 GCA_036557105.1 Terriglobales bacterium | reverse complement strand
TCGCGATTCATTTCCTGTAAAAGGAAGTCGAGTTTTTTGCCAGTCTCGCCTTCCGCGTCGAGCAACGCGAGAAAGTGCTGCACATGATTTTCCAGGCGCACGAGCTCTTCCTGAATATCGCTGCGATCGGCGAGCATCGCGGCTTCCTGAAGGACGCGGTCCTGATCCACGGAGCCGCCGAGCCATTCCTGCATACGCGATTTTAGCCGCTCAGAGTAGTTCTTGAGCACGCTTTCGCGGTGCTTCCGTACCTCCGTGCATGCCGACTTCAGGCTAGTCATCCGTTCCCGAAGTTCGCGGTCCATCCCGCGGCCCTCTTCTTCGCGCATGCGATTGAGTTGATCGAGAAGGTGCTCCACCGCGGAAACCACAGCAGGAGTGAGTTCTTCTTCTGCGGGAGCTACACCTGCATCAAGCGCGCCAGGAAGGCGGAGTACTGCATTCAGATCGGGTTCAGCGGCAATTCCGGCCTCGACGGCAGCTGCGCGAAATGCTTGTACGTAGGCCGAGACTAACTGCCGATTCAGCGCCAGTGGCGCAGTCCCGCCTTGCTCGAACGAAAGATTTACATCCACGTGACCGCGCGCAAGCTTTTCTTTCAGAATGCGGCGCAGCGTCATTTCAAGAGCGTCCGTATTTGCGGGCAGACGAAAGTGCAGATCTAGAAACCTGTGATTGACCGACTTGACGGAAATGTTGAACGCAGGCCCGCCGTTTACCTGTCCTTTGGCCTGCGCAAATCCTGTCATCGAACGTATGGGCATCTAATCTCTCATTCTGCTGGAACGCTAACCCGCGGCAGGTCCGCATCGATAAATTGCAAATCATAAAGCCGACGATAAGTGCCGAGTTTCTTCATCAGCTCTTCATGTGTACCGATGTCGCTAATCGCGCCGTTTTCGATGACTACAATGCGGTCGGCGCGACGCACAGTGGAAAGGCGGTGTGCAATCACCACTACGGTACGGCCCGTCATCAAGTTTTGCAGGGCCGACTGCACCAGCGCTTCGGATTCGCTGTCCAGGGCAGAAGTCGCTTCGTCGAGAATCAGAATCGGCGCATTCTTCAGCAGCGCGCGCGCTATGGCAATGCGCTGGCGTTCGCCTCCAGAAAGCCGCACGCCTTTTTCGCCGATCACCGTATCGTAACCCGCCGGCAGCTTGCAGATGAAGTCATGTGCCAAAGCGGCCCGGGCGGCAGCCTCCACCTGCTTCTGCGAGACACCGGGTTGACCGTAGGCAATATTGTTGCGCAGCGAGTCGTTGAAAAGGACCGTCTCCTGAGTGACCACCCCGATTTGTGATCGCAGGGATCCAAGCGACACATCGCGCAGGTCGTGGCCGTCGATCTCGATCTTCCCTGAAGTGACGTCGAAGAATCGCGGAATTAAAGAAACCAGCGTGCTCTTGCCGGCCCCGCTCGATCCTACGAGCGCGAGAATTTCACCGGCATTCACTTCCAAGTTGATGTTGTGTAATACCTCGCGCTCAGAATTCTCCGACTCATAGTAGAAGGAAACCTGCTGAAAGCTGATCTCGCGCGAGAACGGCGGCAGGGCGGGAGCATTCGGCTTCTCCTGCACTTCGTCGCTGATGTCCATGAATTTGAAAATCTCGGAGGAAGCGCCGAGCGCCTGCTGAAAGCTGTTATGAAAGAGCGCAAATTTCCGCACGGGATCGTAAAGCTTGAACACTGCAATAATGAAGGCCAGGAAGATGCCTGGTGTCATCAATCCATGCACGATCTGCTGGCGACCAAGCAGCAAGAGCAAGGCAATCGCGATTGCCCCAAAGATATCCATGAGGGGTGAACTGATTGCCGCCGCGGCAACGGAGCGCAGGTTCGCGCGGAACAGGCGATGAGCAGCCTTGCGGAATCGAGCAAATTCCCACGATTCCATGCTGAATGCCTTCACAATCCGATTGCCGGTGATCGTTTCCTGCAGGATGTTCTGAATATCGGCGAGCTGGTCCTGCCCGCGCCGGGTCGTGTGACGTACACGTCCTCCGATCTTGCTCGCCGAAGCAATGATGAACGGGACAAATAGCAGGAGCAGCCAGGACAATCTTTTCCCAAGCACAATGACCACGGCTGCAGTGAACAGAAACGTAAAAAACTGCTGCAAAAATTCGGCCAGGATGCTCGACATGGCAAACTGCACGCGCTCAATGTCGCTGACGATAGTTGAGACCAGCGTTCCCGTCGTGTGCTTCTGGAAGAATGCCGCCGAGCGGCGAAGAATGGAGTTGTAAAGCGAATTGCGGAAGTCGGTTATCAGGCCGTATCCCGCGTAGTTCACCAGATATGTCCCAGCGTAGTCGAAAAGCCCCTTCAGTATGGTCGAGGCGACCAGCGCGAAGGCCACGACGGTCCAAGCATTATGAAAGTGAGACGGCACGAACTGCTGCAAGTAAATGCTGTGGTTGGTGTGAGGAATCTTGAAGAGAAGAATGTTGTCTGATCCCGAGGATGGCTTCAGAACCCTGTCGAGCACCGGCCCGACCAGCAGAACGCGAAAAGCATCGAGAAAACCTACTGCGGCCAGCAACAATACCGACAAGATGAACTGCCAAGCGTAAGGGGCAAGATAGCGCAGCAGCCGCATCAATTGCCGCATGAAGCGCTCCGAGATTGCTGGGAGAAAATACGCATCCGGTGCAAAGGCCTATTCTACTTGACTCTTACGAACACCAAGGCGGAAATGCGTTTGCGGGCAGTGACAAACTGGGAATGGCTGCCCGTACTTCAATAACCGACGGCCTTGCCCGGACCTCTGTCGTCATGGCCACCTTGAAGCCAACCGTCGCTCATCTCAACCGCTTCGACGCGAGCGAGAACAACCGGATGCGCTTCATCAATCACATAACCCATTTGCTTCAACAACGCAATCGTATCTGGAGAAATGCCGCGCTCAACGAGTAGCTTGTCCGGTCTCCATTGATGGTGAATCCGGGAAAAATTGACTGCATCCTGTACGTTCATATGGAAGTCGACCACATTGAGAATGACCTGCAGCACCGCCGAGATTATGGTCGATCCTCCTGGAGCGCCAAGCACCAGGAACGGCTTGCCATCTTTGAGAACTATGGTTGGCATCATGGATGAAAGCGGGCGCTTGCCGGGAGCGATTGCATTTCTCTCGCCTTGCACCAGGCCGAACATGTTCGAAGCTCCGGGCTTCGCGGAAAAATCATCCATTTCGTCGTTGAGCAGAAAGCCCGCGCCGGGGACGGTTACGCCGCTTCCGTAGCCCGCGTTCAAGGTGTAGGTGACGGCAGCGATGTTGCCATGCTCATCGACTACATCGTAGTGAGTCGTGTCCGTTCCTTCGCGGCTGTGCTTAATTCCTGGGTTGATCTGGTCGCTGGAAGTGGCGTGGGCTGGATTGATGGTGGCGCGTCGAGCCTCGATGTATTTTTGATCGAGCAGCGACGAGATTGGATTTCGCACGAAATCCGGATCGCCGAGAAATTCGCTGCGGTCTGCGAAGAACCGGCGCATGACCTCCGCCAAATAGTGGTAGCTCTCAGCGGAACCAGCGCCCGCTTTTTCGTAGTCCGTGCCGTCGAGCATTCCCATCATCTGCAGCAAGCCCACTCCACCCGAACTTGGTGGCGGCGCAGTGATGACGTGATAGCCCTTGTAGTCACCTTCGAGAGGAGTTCGTTCGAGAGCTCGATAGTCGCGGAGATCGGCGAGAGTGATCAAGCCGCCGTTCTTATGCATGGCATCCGCCAGCAAGTGGGCGGTTTCACCCTCATAGAAACCGCGGGAACCTTCACCCGCGATCCGCTGGAGCGTCCGAGCGAGTTCAGGCTGGCGGAAGGTTTCATGCCATCCATAAAATGCCCCCTCTTTTAAGAAAATACGTTTGGAGTCGGGAAATTGAGACAGCAGTTCAGCGCTATGATTCCATGACTCCATTTGCCAGTGCGAGACCGGAATGCCTGTCGTGGCGAGGTGAATTGCAGGTTGCAGGAGCGCTGCCCAGGGTTTGCTTCCATATCTGTTGTGGGCGAGCTCGAGACCACGAACTGTCCCGGGAACGCCAACCGCGCGCCATCCGACAATGCTGTCTTTGGTCGGGCTACCATGCGAATCGAGGTACATATCAGGTGTAGCTTTGGCAGGCGCTCTCTCACGGAAATCGATAAACGACCTCCGCCCATCTGCCATACGGACGAGCATGAAACCGCCGCCGCCGATGTTTCCTGCGTAGGGGTGAGTTACTGCGAGCGCGAAGCCAATGGCCACTGCTGCATCGACGGCATTGCCGCCCGATTGCAGGATTTTGAGACCCACGTCAGCCGCATGGTCCTCCTGCGCGACCACCATCGCATGCCGCGCATAGATCGGTTGTCGGGCCTGGAGCGCCGCGGGAACTGCGACGAGCAGGACCAGAACAGCCAGGGGCCAATGCTTCATCTCGGGCTGTCCCGGTGCGCGACTTTTACGCGATACCCGGCCTGCTTTAGCCTCTTTGCCACATCTTCGGCGATCATCACCGAGCGATGCTGGCCGCCGGTACAGCCGAACGCGATCGTCAGGTAGCTCTTCCCTTCATGGATGTAGTGCGGCAGCAGGTAGATCAGAAGGTCGGAAATTCGCTGGATGAATTCCGCAGTCTGCGGAAACGAGCGTATGTACTTCGCGACTTTAGGATGGCGTCCTGTCAACGGACGAAACTCCGGCACAAAGTGTGGATTCGGAAGGAAGCGAACGTCGAAGACCAGGTCGGCGTCTTCGGGAACTCCGTGACGAAACCCGAAGCTCACGCATGAAACCAGAATCTTCGTACCTTTTTCTTTTTTTTGAAAGAGTTCAATAATGTGCGCCCGCAACTCGTGGACATTGAACTTAGAAGTGTCCACAACCAGGTCGGCCATTGCGCGGATGTGCTGCAGATGCCGCCGCTCGGCCCTCAAGGAAGCCTTTACTGGCGCATCGGTGCCGAGGGGGTGAGGCCGACGCGTTTCGCTGTAGCGGCGCAGGATTACAGCATCCGAAGCTTCCAGAAAAATCATCCTGGTCGCGATCGTCTTCTTTACCGACTTCACGATCTCGGGCAGCTCTTCCAGTTGCCGGCCTTCGCGGACGTCGACGACCAACGCCGTCCGGCTCGTTTCCGACGATTCGCCGACCAGTTCGGCGAAACGGGGAATCAATCTCACGGGGAGGTTATCGACACAGTAGTAGCCAAGGTCTTCGAAAGCCTTGAGAGCGGACGCCTTTCCGGATCCGCTCATGCCGGTGATGATCACCAGTTCGCCAGCCCGGCGTGCACGCGCAGCCCGATTCGGCATTCTCATTTTTGGTGTGCGCTTGAGTTTCCTGCTTATCCGGCGAAGAACCATCCTGACCGGATGTTAGCAGCCGCGCGCCAGTTGTGACCAGTTGCAGGAAAGCGGCGCGGCATCCATCCAAGGGCCGGGCTTTGTCGTGCATCCGTATTGACCACGGAAGCGCGTGGTAACCAAAGTAACGCTTCGTCGGTTGGAAAACTGCGCTAGACTGGCGCAGCCACCGGTCAATTCATTTTCAAGCGCATACCGGCCAAGGACGAACCCTGAGTTCCCAGCCGAAACTTACTCTGGCCGCGAGTCAAGCGGAACGACACCTGAGGACTATCGTGTCCAAGGCCCCGCTCATCTTTTTTGCCTTGGACGCGACCGGGATCTTCACCGTCTCCGAGGGAAGAGCACTTGAGAAGTTCGGGCTTCGTCCGGGCGAGGTCGTGGGGCAATCGGTTTTCCATCTGTACGACAAGTATCCCGAGGTCATGAAGCAGGTCCGCCGCGCTCTGTCCGGGGAAGAGTTTTTTTGCATTACCGAACTTCCCGACCGTGGCTTGTGCTTCGAGACCCACTGGGCACCGATCCGTGGCCGCAACGGACGGCCTGCCGGCACAATCGGCGTAGCAGTTGATATCAGCGAACGTGCCCGGAACGAACGGGCCCGTCACGAAGCCGAAACCCTCTACCGAAGTCTGGTTGAGCAGTTATCGGCCGTCACTTACATTTGTGAATTGGGAGTGAATGGCGAGTGGCTATTCGTCAGCCCCCAAATTGAGTCGTTGCTGGGCTATTCGCGGGTGGAGTGGCTTTCGGATTCCACAAACTGGATTCGGCATGTCCATCCGGAAGACCACGACCGTGTGTTGGCGGCCGAAGCAGCGACGCTGCAAGGTAAACCATTTTTCGCCGAATACCGCCTTTTTCGACGCGATGGCTCGATTATTTGGGTAAACGATAACGGGTCACTTGTGCCCGGGCCAGAAGGGCGCGAGTTGTTGCACGGAATTTTGCTCGACATCACCGAGCAGAAGACGTTTCAAAGCCGACTGGCGCAAACGGAGCGCATGGAGGCGGTCGGCCAACTGGCATCTGGTGTGGCCCACGACTTCAATAACCTGCTCACAATTATTAAGGGCTACAGCAGCCTTCTGCTCGAGGGAAATTCCAAGGGCGAAGAGAAGCACGCAGCAAAGGAAATCCAGCGCGCAGCTGACCGTGCCGCATCATTGACCCATCAATTATTGGCTTTCGGCCGCAAACAGACGCTTCAGCCTCGCGTTATCGATCTCAACATCGTGGTGCGCGGGGTGGAACAGATGCTCAGGCGGTTGTTGACTGAAAACGTTGAATTGAACACTCAGACTGTGCCTGATCTCGGCTTTGTGAGCGCCGACCCAGTGCAGATGGAGCAGGTGCTTATCAACCTGGTTGTGAATGCACGCGACGCCATGCCGAGGGGCGGACGTTTGACCATCTCTACTGCCTCTTTTCCTGGCCGCAGCAATTCAGGTGAGAACGAAAAAATCTTCGCTTCCCCATACATTACCTTGTCCGTCTCTGATACAGGTGTTGGAATGGATGCGAGCACTCGCGCCCGGATCTTCGAGCCATTTTTTACAACGAAAGAGATCGGCAAGGGAACCGGACTGGGGCTTGCGACCGTATATGGAATTGTCAAGCAAAGTAACGGGCACATAGAAGTAGAGAGCGAACCCGGACACGGAAGCACGTTTCGAATCTCTCTGCCCAGAATTGAACACCAACCCGCGCCACCGAAGAGGACGACGAGCACAGCGATGCGCAAACAAGGGACAGGAACAATTCTTCTGGCAGAGGACGAGCCTCTTCTTCGTGAGCTCGGCGAAACAATACTTTCGCAAGCCGGGTATAGCGTAATCACCGCGGCAGACAGCAACGCGCTACGCAAACTGATTGCAGAGCACCCCGGCAAAGTCGACCTCCTGCTGACTGATGTGGTAATGCCGGAGATCAGCGGCCCGGAACTGGTTCGCTTGGGCAAAGAGCGCTGGCCTTCAGTCCGGGTCCTTTATATGTCCGGTTACACGGACGACGAGCTTCAAGACCTGGATCCTGACGCCAGTTTCATTCAGAAGCCCTTTACGCCGGCGGAACTCATGGCGAAGATTGCCGAAATTTTGGGAGAGAATTGAGATATTGGTCATTGGATCATTGAAAATCGCCGCAGTTTGTTCAATGATCAATGATTGAATTACTCAATGATTCAGTCCCTGGCTCCTTACGCTGTGCGGGTGGAGGAGTCGCGCGGCAGGCGATACCCCGAGCCGCAACACCCCTATCGCAACGACTTTCAACGTGACCGCGACCGCATAATTCATTCCCGTGCCTTTCGACGGCTCGAAGCCAAGACCCAGGTTTTTACGCGCCGCTACTCGGACCACTTTCGCAACCGGCTGACGCACACTATTGAAGTCGCGCAGATTTCGCGGACCATCGCGGCGCAACTTGGGCTGAACGTTCATCTGGTCGAGGCGCTCGCCTTGGCACACGATATTGGGCATCCGCCTTTCGGCCATGCCGGAGAGAAGGCGCTTGATTCCTTGATGCGGAAGCACGGATTGTTTTTCGATCACAACCTTCATGCGCTTCGCATTGTGGAGGACTTCGAGCTGCGTTATGCGGCGTTCCGAGGCCTGAATCTGACCTTCGAAGTGCGCGAGGGGATCGTTAAACATTCTCGGGACTACAACTCTGCCGAGTTTTCCGCATTGACTGAATACCTGCTCGACCAGCGGCCTCCACTGGAAGCCCAGCTGATCGATATAACCGACGAGTTGGCCTACAACACTGCCGATCTCGACGACGGCTACGAAGCGCGATTGCTTCGCCTGGAGCAGATCAGGGAGGCTGTCCCGGTGTTCGCTGAATTGTTTAGAGAAGTAGAAGGGCTATATCCCGATGCACCGAAAAAATTGCAGTTCAACGAAGTTTTGCGCCGGATCTTGGACCGCTGGGTGGGGGACTTGATTCAGAACACACAAGCTTCGGTGGAAAAGAACAGGACAATCACCCTGGATGACATTCGCCGGCGCCCATCACGGCTAGTGGGTTTGAGTCCGAAAATTGAAGAGGAGCGCCGGGGGACGAAGGACTTTCTGTATCACAATCTGTACTACAGTCCCGCCCTAGAGCCCGAAAAAGAAGAGGCGGAGCACGTTATCTCCGAACTGTTCGATCTATGGGTGAATCATCCGGAGAAGCTGCCCGCCAGCTATCAGGAGAAGTCCGAATCTGAGCCTCTCGCCCGAGTGGTTTGCGATTACATTGCCGGTATGACCGACACCTACATTCATGAGCAGTATGAGAAATATTGTTAGCCTTGCTCAATGGTTCTGTCCCAAGCCCATGTGAATAACATCCGCCAGATGCAATGCCCGTCGCCCTGTGCACTGCTCAATCTGTTCCCTGCAACTGAAACCGTCTGCAATGATCAAAGAATCTTCCGGCGCACTGCGAACCGCCGGCAACAATTCGAGCTCGCCGATCGCGACGGAGGTTCCGTACTTTTCTTTCTCAAACCCGAAAGCTCCTGCCATGCCACAACAGCCCTGTGCCGGCATTTCATAGCCAATTCCCATTCGTTTCAGCACAGATTCCTCATCGCTCATCTTCATGATCGACTTGTGATGACAGTGACCATGAACAAGGGCCTTGCGAGTGATTGCCGGAAGTGAAAAGTCCCTGGCATTCTTTTGCAGGAATTCGCTGAGCAACATGACTTGGCTCGCGAGCTTTCGCGCCCGCCCGTCATCCGGGAAAAGGTTGAGCATTTCATCGCGAAAAACTGAAGCGCAGCTGGGTTCCAGCACAACAATCGGGATTCCCTGGCTGATCTCATGTTGCAACGTCGCGAGCACGCGGGAAAGATATTGCTTCGCCCGGTCCAACATGCCGAAATCGTAGAGGGGCCGGCCACAGCATACGGTCTGTGTTGGCAGATGTACTTCGAATCCGGCGGCCTCCAAAACGTTCGTCGCCGCAATGGCTGTCTCCGGATGGAAATAGTTGTTGAAAGTATCCGGCCAAAGGAGAACGGGACGCGCGCCAGGAAGTTGTTTGGGCTTTCTCGCCGCGAACCAGCTCTGGAACGTTTGCTTCGCAAATCGAGGAATTCTGCGCTTCGGAGAGACGCCAGCTACGAACTTCGCTAGGTCGCGAAAGAGCGGCGCTTGTGTGAAGAAATTCGCGAACCCCGGCGCATGAGAAGCGAGATCGGCCCAGAAATCAATTCGCGCAAACGCATAATGGCCAAGTGGGTGAATCCGTCCTTCGTAATAGTGTGAAAGGAACTCAGCTTTGTATGTCGCAACGTCCACGGCTACAGGGCAATCGCTTTTACATCCCTTGCACGACAGGCAAAGATCGAGTGAAGACTTCACGTGCGGGTCGCGCCACTTATTGTCGATCAGTTCCCCTTGCGTCATTTCCCATAACAGGTGCGCCCGTCCGCGAGTTGAGTGCTCCTCCTCACGCGTGACCCGAAAGCTTGGGCACATCACGCCACCTTCATACTGCCGGCACTTGCCCACTCCCACGCAGCGCAAGGTCGCGCGAGCCAGGCTGCCTTCATCGTGGGGGAACTTGAAGTTCGTCTGCGGCTGCCACGGCTTGTATGCCGGCCCGAGGCGCAAGTCATCGTCAAGCTTATTGGGCCGGACGACTTTTCCCGGGTTCATCTTCCAATCGGGATCCCAGAGAGACTTGAATTGCTCGAAAGCCTGCACCAATTCCGGCCCGAACATTCGCGGATACAACTCAGCTCTCGCTTGTCCGTCGCCGTGCTCGCCGGAGAGTGTGCCCCCGAAAGAGACCACGAGGTCTGCCGCTTCCTCCATGAACCGGCGAAATTTCTTGATGCCCTCCGGCGTTTGCAGCCCGAAATCCAGGCGATTGTGAACGCAACCATCGCCGAAATGGCCATACATGACGCAGCGATAGTGATATGCCTCGATGAGTTTTCGCAAAGCACGGAGATATGTGCCGAGCTTCTCCGGCGCAACGGCGGAGTCCTCCCAACCTTCCCACGTCGGGGGTTCGCCAGGAACGTTCGACACAGCGCCAAGCGAAGATTCCCGTACTTCCCATACCTTTTTGGCGGGACCAGGTTCAGTGAACAAGCGGAATTCTCGACTGTTGGAGTTCCCTGCTACCGATCGCATGGCCGTCTCTGCCTGCGATTGCGCCTCAGCGATGGTCTTGCCGCCGAATTCGGCCAGCAGCCAGCCTCCCCCGGGAGGAAGCAGTGCAAGGCCTTCGGAATTGATTCCCTTCCGGCGTGTGTAGTCGATCAAGACATCGTCCATGCCTTCGAGGCCGATCGGTTTGTAGGCCAGAACTTCGGGCACCAGGTCAGCGCACTCAAACACATCGCGGCAGCCGATCACTAACAGAACGCGCTTCGGCGGGCTTTCGACGAGCCGACAAGTGGCTTCGAGAACCGTGACACACGTTCCCTCCGAACCAACAAGCGCGCGCCCTACATGAAATCCGTTTTCCGGGAGCAAGTAATTGAGGTTGTATCCGGAGACCCGCCGGGGAATATTCGGGAACTTTTGCCGAACTAGTTCCCCGTATTGGTCGCGCAGCGTTCTTAGCCCTGAATAAATCTCAGCTCGGCGACCGCCGTCGTGAATGACCTTCTCTATTTCGGAGTCAGAAGTGTTTCCCACGTTGAAGCGCAGGCCGTCGTAGGTCAGTATTTCCAGTTCTTCGATGTTTTCGTCGGTCTTGCCCGACATCACGGAATGCACTCCGCAGGAATTGTTTCCAATCATGCCGCCAAGCGTGCACCGGCTATGTGACGCGGGATCGGGCCCAAATGTCAGGTTGTATTTTTCTGCGGCATTACGCAGATGGTCGAGAATTACTCCCGGCTGAACACGTGCAATGCGGCGTTCCGGATCGAGTTCCACAATGTTGGCCATGTACTTCGAAAAATCGAGCACG
The DNA here is from genome assembly GCA_036557105.1 of Terriglobales bacterium. Taxonomy (GTDB): domain Bacteria; phylum Acidobacteriota; class Terriglobia; order Terriglobales; family Acidobacteriaceae; genus Gp1-AA145. The sequence continues at coordinate 5,178 of DATBIE010000103.1, read as the reverse complement.
ACGGCGACGTTGCAGCACTGGCCTGCGAGCGAGGTTCCCCCGCCGCGGCAAAGAATGGGCGTGCCGTGCTCGCGGCAAATCGAAATCGTGGCGATTACGTCGTCGTTGTTTCGTGGAAGGACGACACCGATGGGGACCTGACGATAGTTCGAGCCGTCGGTGGCATAGAGCGCGCGGCTGCCGCTATCGAACCGGACCTCTCCGCTAAGGTTGCGGCGAAGCGCCGATTCCAGAGAAGTCGCTGTTTCTTGGGTTCGCCCCGGCATCAGGGATTATGGTCAGCGATCAAAAGCATAAACCACAAAGGACACGAAGGTACACGAAGGAAAACAAAACTCAGCTGCGAAGGCCGGTTGCAGCGACTTCGATGCTTCTTGAAGGACAGCTTCGCTTTAGGCAGAATTCTTCAGCTCTGAGAAAATCCGCTTCAGATGAACGAAAAGCAGATTCCTCGCTCCACGCTTCGCAGTCGGTTTCGGAATGACAGCGATGAAAGCTAATGTTTATCCGGCGTAGCGCGTCGAATAATCGGCAAGGCTCAGGAACAGCAGCAGGAACAGCCAGAACACTGCCGAGATCAGGATCGCCTTGGTCATCTTCTCACTCGTGTACTTCACGTGCATGAAGAAAAGAACAACGATGGAAGCTTTACACGTTGCAATGAGCAGGGCGACGACGGTGTTAAATATGCCGAGATCGACCGTGGCAATCCAGGCGGTCAGGATGGTGCCAATGATCAGAACGGCCCAGATCAGCCAATACAACCCGCCCGAGACAACGTGCTCCGCGTGCCCGGCATGTTCGGAATGGTTGGCCATAGATCCCCTCAAGCTCCTGGTCGTCGGTCAATAAGATATAAGAGCGGGAACAGATAAATCCACACAATGTCAACAAAGTGCCAATATAACCCGGCTATTTCGACCGGCGTGTGATATTCGGGCGTGAATTTTCCTTTCCATGCCATGAAAAGGATCACGGTAAAAATGCCGATGCCCACGAGCATGTGCGCCGCATGGACGCCGGTCAGAGCAAAGTACAAGGAATAAAAAATCTTCGTTGGCTGCGGATCTAGACGCAGATTGGGATTGTCGTGGATCAGGTCCTGCGCGTTGAAGTAAAAGGTCGGGACATGATGGTGTACATACTCATCGTGCCACTCGTACCCCTTAATGCCGAGAAACACGACGCCGAAAAAGAGCGTGGCGAGCAACAGACCGATCAACTGCTTGCGCTTTCCGAGCTGAGAAGCCCGCACAGACATGGCAACTGTCAAACTGCTGCAGATCAGGACTGCCGTGTTGATGGTACCGGCCCACAGGTTCAAACTCCTGCTGCCGGCGGCGAACTCGTTGAAATACGCGCGGCGATAAATCAGATACCCGCAAAACATGCCGCCGAAAAACATGATTTCGGTGGCCAAGAATACCCACATCCCGAGCGATGCCGCGTTGCGCTGCTGTACTACGTCGGCAAAATGATGGCGCAGTTCCGGCCGCGCTTCGTGTTCGGTGGCGAGAGGAGTTTCGCCCACGCCCGCTCTATCGCTCAAGGGTCACCTCGTCTGGCAGCGGCATAGTGTCGTATTCGTAGGCCTCCCAAGTGACTTCGGGGGTTTCGTCGAAATTGAAGGTAGGCGGCGGGGAGGCAGTACGCCACTCCAACCCGGTGGCTTGCCATGGATTGTCGGGCGCGGGTTTTCCGTATCGCAGTGACCACAGCAGATAAATGATCGGCAACAGATATCCCACGGCCAGAATGCTTGCTCCCGCGGTCGAGAGAACGTTGTAAACCTGATATTCAGCGGGATATTGCCAGTAGCGCCGCGGCATTCCAAGGTAGCCAACGATGAATTGCGGGAAGAAGGTCAGATTGAAGCCAATGAAAACGATAATCGCGGCCAACCGCCCCCAGCCTTCGGGATACATTCGCCCTGAAATTTTAGGCCACCAATAGTGCATTCCGCCCAAGTATCCCAAGACTGCGCCTCCCACCATTACGTAATGGAAGTGGGCGATGACGAAATAAGTATCATGCACGTGGACATCGACTCCGAGCGAGGCCAGGAATAGTCCGGTCAAGCCGCCGATGGTGAACAGGCCGATGAAGCCAAGCGCGTACAGCATCGGCGTCGAGAATGAAATCGAACCTTTGTACATGGTGGCGGTCCAGTTGAAGACCTTGATGGCCGACGGCACCGCGACTAGATAGCTCAGGAACGAGAAAACCAATGCCGAGTAAAGCGAAATTCCCGCCACGAACATGTGGTGCGCCCAAACCAGGAACCCGATCACGGCGATTGCAACACTCGCCATGGCGACGAAGTTGTAGCCGAATATCCGTTTGCGCGAGAAGCAGGGAATGATTTCGCTCACTACTCCCATCGACGGCAGAATCATGATGTACACCGCAGGATGAGAGTAGAACCAAAACAGGTGCTGAAACAGAACCGGATCCCCTCCGCGCGAAGCGTCAAAGATCCCCAGGTTCAGTGTCCGCTCGAGCACCATCAGCAACAGGGTGATGGCAATGACCGGAGTCGCCAGCAGCATGATCAGGCTGACCGCGTAGTGCGACCACACAAACAAAGGCAACCGAGACCATGTCATTCCCGGCGCTCTCATGCGATGAATGGTTACTACGAAGTTCAGGCCTGTCAAAATCGATGAAAAACCGGCGATGAAGATGGCCATCGCCGCTTCGACCACGTGGGTGTTGCTGAAGAGACTGGAGAACGGAGTGTAGAAGGTCCAACCGGTATCTACGCCGCCGCTCATCATGCACCAGACGTAGAGGCCCGCGCCGGCAATGTACAAATACCAGCTCAGCAGGTTAATGCGGGGAAAGGCCAAGTCCTTGGCGCCCACCATCATGGGGATCAGGAAATTTCCCAGCACTGCCGGAATCGATGGCACCAGGAAGAAGAACACCATGATCTGGCCGTGCATGCTGAACGCTTTGTTGTAGGTGTCCGCCGAGAGCAGATCCCCCGCCGGAGTCAGCAACTCCAGGCGGATCAGCAAAGCAAAGAATCCGCCGATAAAAAACATGGCGGTAATCGAGAGAAGGTAGAGCAGTGCAATACGTTTGTGGTCGGTAGTGAACAACCACGAGCGAATCCCATACTCCGAGTTCAGATAGTTCGCGCGTTCCGTGCTTACTGCAGTGGTAGCCATCGTTGTTCCTTTACTTCGTTTGCGGCGGATTTCCTCCCGAAGCCCCGGCCGTCGTTGCCGCACCTTCCGGGGCTGGATTCAGTGACCTGACGTATGCGATCAGCTCATCCAGTTGATCTTCAGTCAGCTGGCCCTGCCACGAAGGCATGATTGGCTTGAACCCGGACACGACCTTCGCCGCGGGAAACAGTATCGATTCACGCACGTAATTGTCGTCGGCCACGACCCTCCGGCCGTCTTCCAACTGCACCTCGTTGCCGAAGACGCCGGTCAAGTTCGGCCCACGGCCCTGGGTTTGCATGTTGTGGCACGTGTCGCAGCCCAACTGCTGGAACAGGGTCATTCCGCTCTGCGCAAGCGTCCCGCTCGGCGCTCCACTCGTCATCCAGGCCTGATAGTCCTTGGGATCCATGACGATGATGTCGCCGACCATCCCAGAGTGCATCGTGCCGCAGAACTGCGCGCAGAACAGATGATACGTGCCCGTCTTCGTCGCGCGGAACCATAACGTCGTGTAACGTCCCGGGATTACGTCCTGCTTAATACGAAATTCCGGGACAAAGAAGCTGTGGATCACGTCCTGCGAAGTCATGATCAACTCAACATCGCGGCCCACCGGCACGTGCAACTGGTTGATTTCACGAGGGCCTTCCATATGCTGCAGCTTCCACATCCATTGCTTGGCGACTACGTACACTTGGGAGGCGTCCCGGGGCGGCGTACGCATCGCGAAATAGAGCACAGCGCCGCCGGCAAACATCAACAGCATCACGCCAAACGGAGCAACAGACCAAGCCGTCTCCAGCAGCAGGGAGCCTTCAATCTGTGTGGCTTCGCGGCCATGGCGACGGCGGTACTTCATGGCGAAGATCGCGATCAGCAGGAAGATCAGCACCGTCATCACGACCGAAACCACGGTCAGGAAGATGAAGAGCCAGTCTTCATAGCGCGCGTGTACCGACGCGGCCGTCGGCCAAAATGGAAGATTATCGAACATATTGATGAGAGCTGCCTTGCCTCCTGTTTTCGTGGTCCGAACCGCGACGGAACAGAACCAGCAGCACGATCCCGAGTGTAAGAATGGTGACTACTCCGGCCAATTGCAGAATGCGGCCGATGATCGCGTCGTATTTCCCGGTCACCGGATCATAGTGAAAGCAATACAGAATGACCGCGTCAGCCAGGTTGCCGATCTTCTCGCTCGAAGCCTGGATCAAAGCCAAGCGCAGGTCGCGGGGCGGAAAGTCCACGCCGTAGTAGTACTGCGCGAGTTTGCCCGCCGGCGTTGCAACCATGATCGCCGTTGCATGGGCAAACTGATCGTGCTTCTTGTCATATTGAAAGCCGAAGCCCGCGGCCTTGGTCAGAGCTGTGATTGATTCCTGCGATCCGGTCAGGAAATGCCAGCCCTCAGCCGCACCCGGTCGCTTGTAGCGCGAAAGAATCTCAGCCTTTTTCGCCGCCGCAAGCTGAGGCGTGTCGCGCGGATCAAAACTAACGGTGACAATTTGGAACTGCTCGCCAACGTTGAACTTCAACACCTTGAGCGCGCTTTCCAGCCCTACTAACAGTTCGGGGCACAACATTGGGCAGCGGTAGTAAACAAAACTCAAGACCACCGGCTTGCTTCCGAAATAGTCGCCCAACTTTACTGTCTTGCCGCTTTCGTCTCGAAATTCGAGATCGAGCGGAAGCTGCTGGTTTAAGCGCTGCTCGATACCGACATTTTCCAGCCCCTGCGGTTTGACGTCCGAAGGAATGGCCACTGGGGCGGTGCCCATACTTTGGGCGAAAGCCGTCCCGGCAACGGCTAGTACCGTAACCAAAACCGAATTTTTAAATCCACTACTCACTTCTTTTTTCCTTTTTGCTGTGGCGCAGCCTGCATGTTGCTGGTGTCGGAAGCTGCAGCCGCGGCCCGCGACAGGTTCACAGGAGCCAGCGGCACCGTCCCGGTTTGTGGCGTTGTCGGCAACCCACGCTGTGCGATGAGTTGCATGGCCTG
>DATBIE010000102.1:0-9634 GCA_036557105.1 Terriglobales bacterium | reverse complement strand
CGCGGTCGCGGGGTCTGATACGCGCGCGGCCGCAACCCGGACAGTTTTTTTGCGCAACACTCTGATGCGCGTGCCTGAGTATCGGCAGAGCCTGTCGGCGATTAAAGCCGCGCCCGGGGAAGAGGCGGCGCCGTTTGTGCATTTCGTACGTATGGAATCGCCGACGTTTACGACCGCTGCGCCCGACACATCTCTGTCGTTCGTGGCCGAGCCACACGTTGACAAAGGAGGGCACTGGGATTGGGTTGGCGCGATTTCCTTGGGCAGCAGCGGGGCGCCGGTTATCGCCGAAGCCGATGGGCGGAGGGTGCATCTGTCGACAGGAGCAACGGTCGCGTTTCCTGGTGGGCCTGCGGCTACGCCGCCCTCTGCGGAAGGCGTGCTCGGTGTGGATTTCAACTACGACTTTAAGACGGATTTGGTGCTGGCCGGTGCAGGAGGAGTTCGCTTCTTTCGTCAGGACGGTCCGGGCGCGTTTACTGATGTGAGTGCCGCGACCAAGCTGCCAAAGCCCATTCTGGCGGGAAAATATTCGGGCGCGTGGGCCATTGATGTTGAGGCCGATGGCGATCTTGACATTGTGCTGGGAGCGGCGGAGGGGGAACCGACAGTCCTCAGGAACAACGGCGACGGCACGTTTGAGCCAATTCACCCGTTCGCAGGAATTTCCGGCCTGCGTGCTTTCTGCTGGCTCGATATCGATGGAGACGGCAATCCAGACGCGGCTCTCGTCGATGGCTCGGGACGCTTGCACGTCTTCATGAACCAGCGCCAGGGGCAGCTCGCTGAGCGTGCATTGCCGGCGAATCTGCCGTCAATCAAAGCCATTGCGGCTGCAGATGAGAATGGCGATGGAGTTCTAGACCTGCTAGCGGTTGAAAGCAGCGGTTCCATTGTTCGAATCTCGAACAAGAACCAAGGAGAAAATTGGGACGTCGCGCAGATTGCGAGTGTTCCCAATGCCGCCGACTTTCTCAATAGCGAAGTTCGACTCTACGTCGCGGATCTTGACAATAACGGCGCGCTCGATCTGATCCTCGCCCACGTTGCTCCGAACAGCACCGGTAACGGCGCACATGTGTGGCTTGGTGGCGAACAACATACTTTCACACTTCTCGATCATCCAGTCGGGCCTCCGGCAGTTCTCGCCGTTGCCGACGTGAACTCTGATGGCCGTCTCGATCTCATCGGTCTCACTGCTGTTGGTATTACTGCCGGCCCTTACCCAACAGAAGCAATCAATCACGGCTCAAAAAATTATCACTGGCAGATTGTGAGACCACACGCTGCGCAGGCTGCGGGCGACCAGCGCATCAATCCCTTTGGCATTGGCGGTGAAATTGAAGTTCGCTCTGGCTTGCTGGTGCAAAAACAGCCAATCACGGGTCCGGAACTTCATTTCGGGTTGGGCGAGCAGCCGATTGTAGATGTGGTGCGCGTTGTCTGGCCGAATGGAACTGTGCGCGCCGAGTTCGACGTGAAGGCCGACCAAAGCGTGGTGACGGAGCAGCGGTTGAAGGGCTCGTGCCCATTTCTTTTTGCATACAACGGTAAGAGCGTTGAATTTGTAAAAGACGCAGTGCCCTGGAGTTCGGCAATCGGGCTGCGCATCAACACCATCGGCACGGCCCGGGTGGAAGCGACGGAAGAGTGGTACAAGATTCGCGGCGACCAGCTCGTTCCGCACGACGGCTATTATGACCTGCGGTTCACGGCCGAGCTTTGGGAGACGTATTACTACGACTATTTGAACCTTATGACGGTCGACCATCCGGCGGGTACCGACATTTTCGTCGATGAACGATTTGTGATTCCGCCTGCGAAGTTGGCGATTACAACGGTGGAGACACCTCATGACATTGCGCGCGCGGTTGACGACAAAGGCGAGGATGTGACAGAAGTTGTTCGCAGTCTGGACAAGAGATATCTCGACACTTTCGGTCGAGGGCAATACCAGGGCGTGACGCGCGACCACTACGTAGAAGTGGATTTGGGCGATGATGTTCCCGCAGGCGCGCCGCTATATCTGATCGCGCAGGGCTGGATGCATCCGACGGACTCGTCAATTAATGTCGCGATAGCGCAAGGACGGCATGATGCGGCACGAGGGTTGAGCCTCGAAGTGCCTGATGGTCGTGGTGGATGGATTGTGGCGCGCAAAAATCTTGGTTTTCCGGCAGGACGAAAAAAAATCTGCCTGTTCGATTTGAGCAATGTATTTCGACCAGGCACGCCTCATAAGGTTCGGCTGCGCACGAACCTGGAAATCTATTGGGACCAGTTCCAGTGGGCAAAGGGAATTGCAGATGCCCAATTAAGGGTCACGCGGCTCGATCCCGAGATGGCAGACCTCCACTATCGCGGGTATTCTGTAATTAACCAGGCAAATCCATCCTCGCCCGAAGTGCCCGATTACAACCATCTCGAAGGAACAAAACAGCGGTGGCGTGACCTCGAGGGATACTACACGCGCTTCGGCGACGTGCGCGAGCTTCTAGGGCATGTGGATGATCGATACGTAATCATGAATTCCGGAGACGAGATGACCTTGCGCTTCGCCGAGCAGCCACCACCAGCACATGGCTGGGTGCGCGATTACGTAATCGCAGGCGACGGCTGGATCAAGGACGGGGACTACAACTCAACATTTTCGAAGACTGTGCTTCCACTTCCGTACCATGCGAAGAATTTGTATGTGACACCGCCCGGGCGACTTGAAGACGAATGGGTTTATCGCCACCATCCGGAAGACTGGGCAAAATATCAGACGCGCTACGTGACTCCTGAAGTTTTCGAGAACTCATTGCGCGATGGGGTGAACCGATGAAGGGCCGGGGAATTCTTCGTGTCGTCCTGGCCGTGGTGTTCGTGGGAATGCTGGCGGTCCCGTATTCGCTGCGGCGCATTTCGGCACGGCGGACAGCGGCGGCCCGGGCGGATGCATTACAGCGATACGGATTTCGCTTCCAGGAAGTCTCTCATGCTGCGGGAATTGACTTCGTGCATCGCGGGCCGACGCTAGACCACAAATTGGATCCGATCATGCCGGAAGTCGCGTCGATGGGGGCAGCAGTATCGATCGTAGACTTCGACCGTGATGGGTGGCCTGATATTTATGTGACGAACAGCGGCGAGGGAAGCAAGAACGCTCTCTATCACAACAATCACGATGGAACGTTCACCGATGTCGGGTCGCAAATGAGCGTTGCCGACGTCAACCAGATCGGCACGGGCGTTTCGATGGGCGCTGTGTGGGGAGACTACGACAACGACGGCTATGAAGACCTGTTCCTCTACAAATGGGGCACGCCTGAGCTGTTCCATAACGATCAGGGAAAAGGATTCACTCGCGTCACAGAGACCGCCGGATTGCCAACGTGGGTGAATGCGAATACCGCGATCTGGTTTGACTACGATGGCGACGGACTGCTCGATTTATTTATCGGGGGCTACTACTCGGAGAAAGTTGATCTCTGGCATCTTGCAAATACACGCATGATGCCGGAGAGCTTTGAGTACGCAAAAAATGGCGGACGCAAATATCTTTTGCGGAACCTGGGGAACGGAAAATTTGAAGATGTGACTTATGAGGCTGGAATCACCAGCCGGCGTTGGGCACTAGCGGCAGCAGCTGCCGATCTGCGTGGAACGGGACATCCGGATTTGTTCGTCGCGAATGACTACGGCGTTTCCGAACTCTATTTCAACGATGGCAAACATTTCCGCGATGTTGGGGAGCAGACGGGAGTCGGCTTCGCTCCGAAAAGCGGCATGAACGCGGCATTTGGCGACATTCTGAATCGCGGACAGTACGCGGTGTACGTGAGCAATATTTCCGAAGATGGCGTGTTGATACAGGGGAACAATCTGTGGGTGCCGCGTGAAGGAACGTCAGGCAACAATCTTCATTACGAAAACCTGGCGCGCGACATGGGTGTGGAACTGGGCGGCTGGAGCTTCGGCGCGCAGTTTGGCGATGTCAATAACGATGGGACGCTCGACCTGTTTCTAACGAACGGCTATGTATCGCTCGACCGCAATAGAGATTATTGGTATGACTTTTCGAAAATCGCGGGAGGCCACACTTCGATCATCGACGACGCCAAGAACTGGCCCGCGATGGATGGGCGCAGCTTGTCAGGTTACCAGCACAAAGACGTCTGGCTGAATGATGGCACGGGACACTTCGTGAACGTCGCTCAATCAGTAGGTGTGAATGACACGCACGACGGGCGCTCGGTTGCGATGGCGGACTTATGGAACAGGGGCGTTCTCGACGTCGTCGTTGCGAACCAGAGAGGGCCGCTGCTGGTGTACAAGAACACGGTGACACCTGAGAATAAGTGGATTGAATTTGATCTGGAAGGAACGGCCTCAAACCGCAGCGCGATTGGGGCCGAAGTGACTCTGTTCTGGGACGGCCAGAAGCAAGAGCAGGAGGTTTCTGGCGGCAGCGGATTCTGCGCGGAGAACCAGCGGCGCGTGCACTTTGGGTTGGGCAAAGACCCGCAGATAGAAAAAGCTGTGGTCCGCTGGCCTTCGGGCAAAGTCCAAACTCTGGACAAGCCTTCCACAGATCAGATTCATAAAATCAAAGAGCCGGCATGAGCCAAGCTACGGCACCAACACTCCCACCACCATCAGCAGCGCACAAGCGCGCGTTGATCGACAGCCGCTACGTTGCGCCGATTTTCATCACCTGTATTTTGCTGGTGGGACAACTAACGTTCGGAATTCTCGAGAGCTATCCTCAAACTCTGCTTGCGATTGCGGCCAGCATCGCGACCGAGTTGGTGCTGGGCAGAATGTTTCTAGGCAAGTGGCCGCATCCGGCCAGTTCATACATCACTGGAATCAGCGTAGGCATTCTGCTGCGCTCGCCGGCTTACTGGCCATACGCACTTTGCAGTGTGATTTCGATTACATCGAAATATGTTCTGCGGGTAAAAGACCGGCACATCTGGAACCCCTCGAACTTCGGCGTATCTGCCATGCTGTTTCTCGCGCCAGAAGCGGTGGCGAGCCTGAGCATTCAGTGGGGCAATTATCTGCTGCCGATGGTGGTCATCTGGGTGTTGGGATTTGCGATCGTGTGGCGCGTGAAGCGACTTCACATTACGGCGACTTATGTCATTTCATTTTTTGCGTTTGCATTTCTGCGGAGTTGGATTGTTCACGATCCATGGCAGTCGGAAATTGCGCCCATTACCGGACCGATGTATCAGCTATTCATTTTCTTCATGATTACCGATCCGAAGACGACGGTCCGTTCGAAACGCGGCCAGATTCTAGTGGCATTTCTGGTTGCCGTGGTTGAGACCCTGCTGCGCTTTGACCAGAGCGTATATGCGCCGTTCTATGCGTTGTTCATTGTTGGGCCTGCAGCGCTTCTGGTTGAGATGTGGCTGAACTCACGGCAAAAACTGGCGAAGGCTGCGCTACCTTCCGCTTGAGCTTATTTCAAGAAAAAAAATTCATGTTTACCGCACTGATGAGACTGCTTTCTTTAATGTTTCTAGCTACAACCGTTTTGCTGGCTGGATGCAATTCGGAGTCGCCTTCTCGCCATGGCCCGTTGATTCCTGTGCCGGCCGCTAGCGTAAAACCGAGCAGTGATCCGCTCCCCGCGAAGGATGAAAAAGCGGCGGTTGCTTCATCACATGTGGCGCCTGCTGCGTTGCCCGAAACACACGCCTCGCGTCCTTCGGGCCCCATTCAATTCTCCGACGTTACGGCCCAGGCCGGCATTCACTTCAAGTACAACAGCGGCGCGTTCGGCAAGAAATATTTGCCGGAAACGATGGGCTCCGGCGTTTGCGCCATCGATTATGACAACGACGGCTGGCAGGACATTCTGCTTGTGAACTCGATGGACTGGCCGGACCATAGGACGGGGAAATCACTTCCGGCTCTTTATCACAATAATAAGGATGGAACGTTTACGGACGTGACGCGACAAGCGGGGCTGGCGATCGAGATGTACGGCCTGGGTTGCACAGTCGGGGACTACGATAACGACGGCCATGACGATGTCTATATCACTGCGGTGGGTAACAGCCACCTGTTTCACAATCTTGGCAATGGAAAGTTTGCCGACGTAACTGTGAAGGCTGGCGTCGCGAGTCCAGGATTTGGAGTGAGCGCGGCGTGGGTTGACTACGACAACGACGGCAAGCTCGATCTATTTGTCGGGCATTATGTGAAGTGGTCGATTGCGACGGACCAGTATTGCTCTCTGACGGGTAAGGGCAAATCCTATTGCACTCCGGAAGCTTACAAAGGCGAAAGCTCGGAGTTGTTTCACAATCGGGGCAATGGCACGTTCGAAAACGTGACCAAACGGGCCGGGCTTCTGGACAATACCAGCAAAGCGCTGGGAATTGGGCTGATCGATTACGACAACGACGGCTGGATGGATTTGCTCGTCACGAACGACACGCAGCCAAACAAGCTGTATCACAACAACCACAACGGCACGTTCAGCGATGTGGGCGTCGCGGCAGGCATTGCGTTCAGCGACGCGGGCACAACCCGAGCAGGAATGGGGACCGATGTGGCCGATATCGACAACTCCGGACGGCAAAGCCTGGTGATCGGGAACTTTTCCAACGAAGGCATGGCGCTTTATCACAATGATGGTTCCGGTTTGTTCACGGACGAAGCGCCGAGCACAGGACTTTCCCGAATGACGCTGCAATCACTGACTTTCGGCGCTCTGTTCTTTGACTATGACCTGGATGGCAGGCCGGACATTCTTGCCATCAACGGGCACGTCGCGGACGACATCAGTCAATTGCAGCCAACGATCAAGTATGCGCAATCTCCGCAGGTGTTTCGCAACCAGGGGAACGGGAAGTTTGAAGACGTTACCGCGAAGCTGGGCCATGCCATCCAGTCGGCAGTCGTGGGACGGGGCACGGCGTATCTGGACTACGACAATGATGGTGATCTGGACCTTGTGATCATGAATAATCGCGGCAGTGCACGCCTGCTGCGAAATGACAATGCAAATCAGAACGACATGTTGCGCGTTAGGACGATTGGGACAAAATCGAACCGCGACGGGATTGGAGCAAGGGTCGCGCTGAAGACGAATACAGGAACACAACTTTCTGCAATGGTGAAGAGCGGGTCAAGCTACTTATCGCAAAGTGAGCTGCCGCTCACGTTCGGGTTGGGCAAAGCAGGTTCAGTTAAGTCGGTAACACTCGAAATTACCTGGCCGAGCGGGCACAAGGATTCTGTCGCAAGCGTTAAACCTAATCAATTTGTGACGGTGCAGGAAGGAAAAGGAATGATTTCGAGTAAACCGATAGTATTCGGAAGTAAAAAGTAATAGGTGGCATAAGTTGGATTGTCGAAACTAACTTCGAAGTTTTCGAGCAAAAACACATTTCGCTCTTGCAAAAATTTAAAAATCATGGCATCGTGAATTATCTTCTTACGAAAGGACGCCCGAATTGGCGGATTTCACAATCAAAACGCTACGCGGGCAATATCAGCCGATAAGTCGACTGAGTTGCTATAGGGCGTCGCTCCGGTCGCGCTGACCGAGTTACTAAGCCGATCTCAACGGCGCTCTTTTCCGCACAATCCATAACTTAGCTGGGTGGCGCAGGCTGCGGTTACTTCGACTGTTAATCGATGTCCCTTTGGGACGATCCGCGGCCGCTCATTCCCCCAGCATAACTTCACAGGGTCAGTGGTGAAGGCCACGGATACTTCGTAAGCCGAAAGGCAAGGAGGTGCGAACTCTCCGGATGTACAACTTTTCCGTGTCCGCGTGTTCCCTGACCATAAATTTGTGTTTCTAGTGTGAGCTTACGGAGTGCTATGAAGCGTGTTGTCGGCTCTTCTCGCTGGTTCTCGAGTGAGTTTGGAAGTGCAGGATCGGCCGGTGGTAGAGACTACGGTTACTTCGCCTGAAGAGCGGGAGATGCGGGTTCGAATCCTGCCGCGGGAATTTGCGCCCGCGTAGCTAAACGGTAAAGCGCCTTGTGGTCCGTTGTCGCTTGTTCCCCGGCCTGAAATCAAGTATGGCTCGGAGCTCCTTATCCGAGTAAACTCCGGCGACTGCCGGTTAGAAATCAATCGTATGCATGAATTGCTGAAACACATACTAAACGGACAGAACCAGTTCGCTTCTGGCGGTTTAGTGTTGATGATCATCGGAGGCATCAGCGTCTGGCTGCGAAGCGTGCCAGAGACCATTTGGCACTGGATCGTACGCCAGACCACGATGATCATCACCGTTACGGACGATGACGCGGCGTTCGTGTGGGTAAAAGAGTGGTTCCTGGAGCAGAAGTTCCTTGCAAGAATCAGGAACCTCGACCTGGATACGACGGTACGCAACGAGCGCATCGCGATGATTCCGGCGCCAGGCAAGCACTGGTTCTGGTATGGAGGCAGGCCATTCGAAGTCTGGTTCTCTCGCACGGAAATCTCGCGCGAGCGTGCGGCCCGGCGAGTGGAATCTCTGACCTTCCGCACGCTCGGGCGGAAGCGCGCTCTGTTGAAGCAGTTCGTTGACGACGTGGTTGCCTGTCATCTCAGGCGCCAGGGAGTGCAGTCGTATCTGTACACGTACAACGATGGTTGGGACTACGTAGAGGGTTACGCGCCGCGGTTGCTGGAATCGGTGGTGCTCGAGCCAGGAGAAAAAGAACACCTGATGGAGGATATTGAACAGTTTCGCAAGTCGAAGCATCGTTATCAGCGGGTCGGAATTCCGTACCACCGTGGGTATCTGTTCTACGGTCCGCCCGGGACTGGGAAGACTTCGCTGGTATCGGCACTCGCCGCGCATTTTGGTTTGTCGATCTAAACGGCCAACCTGACGGAATTCACCGACCGTAGCTTGATGTCTGCTGTGAATCAGGTACCTGCGAACTCGGTTCTGCTCTTCGAAGACATCGATTGCATGAAGAGCGGTCACGTGCGAGCAGATTCGACCGGCACAGCGGACCCGAAGCAGACCACTTCACCACGGAACGGCGTAACTCTTTCGGGACTTCTAAATGTGCTCGACGGTTTATATGCCCCAACTGGTGTGCTGTTCGTAATGACTACAAATCATATGGAGAAGTTGGACCAGGCGCTGCTTCGCCCGGGCCGTATTGATTACAGGCTGTACCTGGGAAAGGCAAGTGATCGGCAGAAGGTGGAACTCTACCGTAGGTTTTTCCCGAACTCGTCGGAAGCTGACGGACGAGACGTTGTCGAAGCTTCGCGATCTGCGGAAACGATGGCCGAGTTCCAAGGCGTGCTGCTTGACCTGGTAGGGAGAAAAACAAGTTGATCGAGCGGAGACAGAAAATCTCGGCACAAAAAATTCGTCGGTGGTGAAGACGAGGATTACTTCGGGCGCGGACAACGCGGGTACGAAATCCCGCCGAGGCTCGGCCTCGTAGTTTAGCCAGAACATCCGCCATGTTTACCGTCGTCGTACTATTCCCCGGCGAAAAAGCAGGTTCCCGTTCGACTTGTTCGGTGCGCTCAGTCGCTCAGGGCAAGCTCTCGACTTCACGGAAGGATTCGCAAGCGAATCCTTCTCCTGCGCTCGGAATGACAGAGAAAGGGATGGTGAGTATCGGCACGACTGAGGTCGTGCCTCTGATTCGCAATGGCCAGT
>DATBIE010000101.1:0-8403 GCA_036557105.1 Terriglobales bacterium | reverse complement strand
AAATGAAAAACTTCCAGCAGAACTTGAAGAAGCTGGAAGCTGCAGACACCCAGGTCCTGGGTGTGAGCATGGATAGCCCATTCGCCAACAAAGCATTTGCCGACTCAATCGGGGTCTCCTTCCCGCTCCTTAGCGACTGGGGCGGCGAGACCACCCGCAAGTACGGCATTTACATGGACAAGTACAAAGCCGCGCGCCGAGTGAACTTCCTGATCGGCAAGGATGGCCGGATTCTCGAAGAACAAGTGGACAGTGCAGCGATTGATCCGACCAAGATCGTGGACGCCTGTGCGCGACCGAAGCTGAAGCAGTAAAGCGTAGAAGATGCGGGGGCACGGGCGTCGGGCCCGTGCATTCCTTCTACCGCGCGACTATTCAGCACGAGATTTGCCTGGTTTGACGCTACTTAGCACCGTTGCTATCATCAAATCGCGGGGTGGAGCAGTCTGGTAGCTCGTTGGGCTCATAACCCAAAGGTCGGTGGTTCAAATCCACCCCCCGCAACCACTTACAAGAGCCGCCAACCCAAGAAAACCCAAAATAAGCCGAGTCTTCAGTTGACAGGCGTTTCGGCGCGCGGCTCCTGAGGGCGATAGCCCTTACCCAACGCCAATCTTGCTACTTTGCTGTTGGCGTCTCGCTTCGAGTCCATCAATGCGTTTCCGTACACGTTCATGGTGGTTGAGATCTGAGCGTGTCGCATGAGTTTCTGCTGAATTCCAAGCGGTGCTCCCGTCGAATCCAACCACGAACGATACGTGTGGCGGAACGTATGCCATCCGACACGAGAAAACGGACCCGCCGAGACCCACCTCTCTTGGTGGACTTCAACGCGCTTCCCCTGGTCCTGGCACCACGCTCCAACTTGTGCAGAACATTCCGGACAGACAACGAGACAGCAACCCGCCGGCCGAATGTAGTCCTGCTGGATCGGGCTCGCGTGAAAATGGCGGCCCGTGATGTGGCTAGGGAAAACCAGTTCAGATTTCGACGCTTGTGCTCTCCAATCGAGCAGCACTGACGCAAAGTCGGGATCGAGCGGCAATTCATCTTCCGAGTATTCAGTCTTGACCGTCTTGATCCTGCCATGCACGACGGCTCTAGACACTCGAATGACCAGACGTTCGAGATCAATATCCGCCCAGTGCAACGCCAAAACCTCCTCTGCCCGCAACCCTAGACATTGGCTTACAACAACCATTGTTCGATACGGTTGAGGCAGCAGTTCGAGCACTAAGTAGTACTGCTCGACCGTAAGAATCAGCGGCTTCTTCTGCCGTTTGCTGATGCCCTTAATCTCCACCAGTTCCATCGGGTTTCGCTGCAGATCGACCATCTCCCACAGCATTGCTTTCTCGAACAGTCGGTGCATGAGCGCCTTTGTGTGCCCCTTGGTCTTGGGTGCTGCATCCATCGACTTTAACCACTCCTGAACCGCAACTGGTTTCATTCGACTGAGACGAGTTGCTTCCCACTTGGTGCTAATTCTTTTCAACACACTCAGGTAGGACAGGACTGTTCCATAGCTCAGCTCGTGATCGCACCGATCGCCAGGTCGATGCTTCTTAATTTCAAGAAGTCGCTCGTCTTGGATAAACCGCTCGATGACTGTACCGAACATGGGATCATGAACCGCTAAGGCGGGATTATCGGAATTGAGCTTCAGAACGAACGCCCCCAAATGCCTCTCAGCAATCGTCTGCGTAGGGAATTGTTCACAGCTCAAGTACATTGATTTTTGCCGAAGGGTCGTAGGGTCCTTGTAGCGGTATTCCCACGCCCACTGATTCCGTGACCTCCGTACACGTCGGAGGCTGCCACGTTGAAAACGTTGCCGCGTAAACCTCAAAGGAATCGCTTCCTTTCTAGCTAGCGCGGCGTGGTTGTGAGTTGAGTCTACCATCGCCTGCAAGATGACCATTTACTCTGCGTGGAGTCAGTCGGGTGTGAATCCAGCGGTCCAGCACACTTGCCCGAAAACGCCACCGCTTGCCGACCTTCGTTGCGGGAACTCGTCCTTCTCTCGCGAATGCTTCTAACGTTTCCGAGCAGCTCTGCGGCCTCACGTAGCGGCAACAGAGGCTCGAAGCTGTTCGATCCCGGATCGTTCAGTGTCTGGCTGGACATGTCTCACCTCTTTCCAATTCATCCCGAAGGACGTAATGTTTCTGCCGCTGCTTAAAGTCTCAAGTGGGCGGAAGCGTTGATTTCAACTGACGGCATTCGTCGCTTTAGGGTTGTGGCTTCCCACGAATTGGCAAATGCCAACTACTTTGAGCCTCGTCAGGGCTCGCTGTCCAATAACCTTTCGGAATGTGACTATGCCCGCAGGTAATAACTGATAAGTGGCTGAAAAGGCGTGCTTATTTGGCAGCATGCTTCAAAATCCCTAGGAAATTCATTATGCGTTTTAGGAATGAGCTTGTGCTGAAAATGCATTGGACTTTTGAATCGGACCGTGATTATGGTCGAGGGGTGTTGTATGTGTATTGCATTCGAGGAGCGGCTGCGCCGCGTCGAGTAGCAGGTGATGGAGAGGGTGGTTCGGCGCTGCGCGCCGGAAGAATTTTTGACACTCCACCCCTGAAAGGGCGCTGCAGAGCGCCGTGGGCGCTCTGGGTCTACCTGTTGAATCCGAAGTAATTGCCAGTTGCGGAGCGCTAGTCGGCGCCACAGTTTGCAAACGTAAACGGGGACTGAAAGGAGCCATTGCGTGTTGAATCAGCGTGAGCTTGAGCCACCAGACCATAAGAGAGAACGCCGCACGAGGACCGCAAGCGCCAAGGTCACCGCGAGTGAATTTGGCGAACTGGAATCCTATGCCCACCAACACGGGCAGAGCGTTAGCGAGTGGATTCGTCAAACTCTACTCAACGAGGTGCGAAGGTGCAGCGATACATCATTGGACCGTCACATTTTCACAGAACTTGTCGGTATTCAACTGCTCTTGATCAACACGATTGCTCCTCTAATTCGTGGCGATAGGTTAACAGCGGAACAGCTTGATGCTGTCTTAAAGAGGGTTCAGTCCATCAAGTCACGAAAAGCACAGGAGTTGCTTGAGAAACGGGCAAGCAGCGCAGCGGCACCATGACGAGAGTAGGAGCAATCGAATCCGACAGAACCGGAGCGGAACTGGACCTAGGACGTGCGCAAATGTCCGGGAGGGGCTCCCCCCTCCCGCCCCCTCCCGAAGCCCTACGCGATCTGAGTACAAGTACGGGCAGAGGTCCGCGGGGACATGAAGCTGTGCTGGTCATTCAAGCAACCAAGGAGGATCGAAGTCTCGGGAGTTTTGTCTGGGTATCGTCGTGGCGTGCCATTTTTCAGTCCTATTTTCCCGAGCTGGAAGCAATACAGGAGCGCAGAGGGAGTCGGGTCCAGCCCGCGCGATTGTTGCGCGCCGCCCGCGGTCGGAACGAAGCGGAGAGGCTTGACCTGACTCCCGCGCTCCGTACGCTCCAGCAGGAAAAATGGGAGGTACCCCCGGTGGATTTTGTTTTCAACAGAGTAGACCCACAGCGCCCGAGCAGCGCGGCCAGCGCCATAGGGCGCTCCGGTCTTTGCAACTCGCTTCATTGCAACAAGTAGACCCAGAGCGCTGGAAGCGCTCTGCAGCGCCCTTTCAGGGATGGAGTGTCAAAAATTCTTCCGGCGCGAAGCGCCGCAGCATCATAACAGAGCCCACTGCGACGATTTCAACTATTCAATCTTGGCTTGTGGTACCACTGGAAATTGTCGGTCGAGATCGAGGTTAAGTTCCAAGACGTTAATCCTGGGCTCACCTAAAATCCCGAATTGCCGCCCCTCAGTGTGCTTCGAGACCAACGCTTTAACCTGCTCGACCGAGATCCCACGCACTTTCGCGACACGCGATAGCTGGAACTCAGCGTTGGCCGGAGTAATGTGCGGGTCGAAGCCGGAAGCCGATGTCGTAACCATATCGATTGGGATCGGCACACCGGGATTTTCAGCGTGCGCGCTCGCAACGTCGGCTTTCACGCGGTCGAGCAGTTTCTGATTTGTTGGCCCAAGGTTCGATCCGCCCGAGTTTGCGGCATCGTAGCCATTCCCAGCGGACGAAGGACGTGAGTGGAAGTAGCCCAGCCCAGTGAATCCCTGGCCGATGATGCTGGAGCCGATCACCTTTCTGTTTTTCACGATCAACTGACCGTTTGCATTGCGCGGAAAGATCACCTGTGCGAACCCGGTGACCACTAACGGATAGATCAGGCCAAGCAGCACGGTCGTCACGGCGGTCATTGCAATGGAAATCCAGAGATTCTTCTTCATATCTGCCTCCTATGCCAGGCCAATCCGCGTGATGATCATGTCGATCAACTTGATTCCGATGAACGGAATAATGACGCCGCCAACCCCGTAAATTGCAAGATTGTTTCGCAGCAGAATCGCGGCACCCATTGGGCGATATTTCACACCCCGAAGCGCCAGCGGAATCAGGGCAATGATGATCAATGCGTTGAAGATAACGGCTGAAAGAATGGCCGACTCCGGCGTCTGAAGGCGCATGATATTCAGTGTGTTCAGCACTGGAAAAGTCGCCGCGAACATCGCGGGGATAATTGCGAAATACTTCGCCACATCGTTCGCAATCGAGAACGTCGTGAGCGAGCCTCGAGTCATGAGCAATTGCTTGCCAATTTCCACGACTTCAATGAGCTTGGTGGGATTGGAATCGAGGTCCACCATATTGCCGGCTTCTTTGGCTGCTTGAGTCCCAGTGTTCATCGCAACCCCGACGTCGGCCTGAGCTAGAGCGGGAGCATCGTTCGTGCCATCTCCCGTCATTGCCACGAGTTTCCCATCTGCCTGCTCGCGGCGAATCAGGTCCATTTTGTCCTTGGGCGTAGCTTGAGCAAGAAAATCATCCACGCCAGCTTCGCGAGCGATTGCGGCAGCGGTAAGCGGATTGTCTCCAGTGATCATTACGGTACGAATTCCCATTGCTCTAAGCTGATTGAAACGGTCGCGAATACCGCCCTTAACGATGTCCTTCAGTTCAATTACGCCCAGTGCTCCACGGCTTTTTTCCGCGACAACAAGGGGCGTTCCGCCAGACCGTGCGATTTCTTCGACGGTAGCTCGAACTTCACCGGGAAACTTGCTGCCATTCTGTGAGACGAAGGTTGCGATAGATTCGGCGGCACCCTTACGAATCTGAAAGCCATTCAGGTCCACTCCTGACATACGCGTGTTCGCCGAGAACGGCACAAATACAGCTTCATGGGAACCGAGTTCGCGGCCGCGCAAGCCATACTTCTCTTTCGCAAGCACAACGATGGAGCGGCCTTCCGGGGTCTCATCTGCCAGCGAAGAAAGCTGGGCCGCATCGGCCAACTCCTTTTCCGTGACACCCGGAGCAGCAATAAAGCGTGCAGCCTGACGATTGCCAAGAGTGATGGTTCCCGTCTTGTCGAGCAGGAGTGTGTTTACGTCGCCAGCGGCCTCTACCGCGCGACCGGACATCGCAAGCACGTTGTGTTGAATCAGACGATCCATTCCAGCAATGCCAATCGCAGAGAGCAGACCACCGATGGTTGTGGGGATCAAGCAGACAAGGAGCGAAACCAGAACAAATACCGTCTGCGGCGACCCTGAGTAGATTGCGAATGGCTGCAGCGTGACAACGGCGAGCAGGAATACGATCGTGAGTCCGGCCAGAAGGATATTCAGGGCAATTTCGTTTGGCGTCTTCTGGCGCTCCGCTCCTTCAACAAGGGCGATCATGCGATCCAGGAAGGTTTCGCCGGGGTTGGATGTAATGCGGACTCTAATGTGATCTGACAATACACGCGTGCCGCCGGTGACGGCCGAACGGTCGCCACCGGCTTCACGTATCACGGGAGCGGATTCGCCGGTAATGGCCGACTCGTCAACCGACGCTACGCCCTCGGTAATTTCGCCGTCAGACGGGATAAACTCGCCTGCAGAAACGAGGACGAGATCTCCCGCTTTGAGCTTGGAACTTGGAATCTGCTCGACCTTGCCGTCTGAGTTCAGGAGGTTGGCAATGGTTTCGGAACGCGCCTTGCGGAGCGTGTCGGCCTGGGCCTTCCCGCGGCCTTCTGCCATGGCTTCCGCGAAGTTCGCAAACAGTACGGTGAACCACAGCCAAAGCGTGATCTGCAGATTGAACTTGAACGCGTCGCCCTGCTTGAAGAGGAGCGCCGTCGTGATCACGCTTCCGATCTCGACCACAAACATGACAGGATTACCCATCATCCTGCGCGGGTTCAGTTTCAGTACCGAGTCCCACAGCGCGCGTTTGACGATCTTCCATTCCCAGACTGCTTTTTGCTTAGACATAGAAGCTTTCAGCTGTGACAGCTCCAACACTCGTCATAATTCGAAGCGCCGGTTCAGCCACCACTTGCGTAGTGCAACAATCGACCACACTGCCTCGACCAGCCCGAACGGCCATGCGCCCTGCAAAAATCCGTACGTCGAGCCCAGCGCGCACGAAAACGCAAACGCCAGCACGAACCAGTGGCTGCGCGCTTCGAGTGCATAGGTCACTAGCATTAATGTCACTGCAAACAGGCCGAACGCCGACAATAGAGTCATTCCAGTCGTGTCCTCTCATCAGAATGCCTTTCCCGCCATCATCAGCAGGTGCTCAAGGATGGGGCCCAGGCTCAGGGCGGGAAAGAAAGTCAGAGCACCGATGATGAGTATCACGCCGATGAGCAGGACCGTAAACAGAGGCGTCGTGACAGGAAATGTTCCGACAGAAGGCGGTACATATTTCTTCTCGGCGAGGTTGCCGGCTATCGCCAGCATCGGGATGATCATCAGGAATCGCCCGATGAGCATCGTCATGCCCCCCGCGATGTTGTACCAAGGCGTATTGGTGGTCAGGCCCGCAAACGCTGACCCATTGTTACCAGCTTGAGACGTGAATGAGTACAAGATTTCGCTCAGACCATGCGGCCCAGGATTGAGAATGCTCGAAGTTCCGAAATTAGATGCTGCCGAAATTGCCGAGAAGCCGAGAATGACAAGCGGGAAGATCAGCACGATCAACATTGCCATCTTTACGTCATAAGCTTCGATCTTCTTGCCAAGATATTCCGGCGTGCGGCCGACCATCAGTCCAGCGATGAACACGGCAATCACAATGTAGATCAGCATTCCATACATACCGGAGCCGACACCGCCGAACACAACTTCGCTCAGCATTATGTTGGCAAGTGGAACGAGGCCGCCAATCGGCGTAAACGAATCGTGCCAGCTGTTGATCGCGCCGCAACTCGTGTCTGTTGTAACGGTCGCCCACAACGCGCTGTTCGCGATGCCGAAGCGGACTTCTTTCCCTTCCATGTTTCCGCCGGGCTGTGTGAGTGAAGCTCTCTGATCAGTTCCAGGCAGCAGTACATTTCCGCGCGCTTCAGCCCAATACGCGACCGTTACTCCCGCGAAGAATAGGATCGCCATCGCCGCCCATACCGCCCAGCCGTGCGGCTGGGAACCGGTCATCTGCCCGAGCGTGTAGGTCAGTCCGCTACCAAGAGAAAAGATCGCAACCAGCTCGATTAAATTGCTTAGAGGCGTGGGGTTCTCGAATGGATGTGCGCTATTGGCGTTGAAGAATCCGCCGCCGTTCGTGCCCAGCTCTTTGATGATCTCCTGCGACGCAACCGGACCTTGCGCAATTGTCTGGTCGGTAACCGTGTCCATTACCGGCTTGCCTTGCGCATCAAGCATCGGCTTGCCCGACGCGTCTACCTTTGGAACCTGCATCGGCTCGACAAGCTTCGCCGTATCGTAGGGTTTGAAATTCTGCACCACGCCTTGGGAGACAAGAACCAGCGCTCCCAGGATGCACGCTGGCAGAAGCACCCAAAGATTGCAGCGGACCAGATCAACCCAGAAGTTGCCAATTGTGTTCATCTGGCGGCGCGCGACTCCACGGATGAATGCGATTGCGAGAACGATGCCGACAGCCGCCGACATGAAGTTGTGATACGCGAGCCCCGCCATCTGCGTCAGATAGCTCATGGTGGTCTCGCCAGCGTAGTTTTGCCAGTTGGTGTTGGTGGTGAACGAGGCCGCCGTGTTAAACGCGAGAGCCGGCGAGTTCACAGCTCCTAACTTCTGAGGATTCAGCGGCAGGAAGCCTTGCAGGCGCTCGAAGCCATACAGTACGAGCATGGAAACCGCGCTGAACAGGAGCATCGAGACACAGTACTCTTTCCACCCCATCTCATGGTTCTCGTCCACCCAGGTGAGTTTGTAAATCAAGCGCTCGATTGGCCGCAGTATCGGGTCGAGGAACGTTCGCTCGCGATTGAAGACCCGGGTCATGAACTTACCCAGCGGCTTCGTAACCAACAGCACGAGCCCAAAAAACAGCAGAATTTGAAACCAACCGTTAATGGTCAT
>DATBIE010000100.1:0-4721 GCA_036557105.1 Terriglobales bacterium | reverse complement strand
GCTAAGATAGTTCACATACCCGGTATCCATGTTCACGGCGTTCATTAAACCGGCTCGTTGCGTCGTGACAAGATGTGTCTGGAAGGCATCAACAGCAATTTTTCCGTCGGCAAGATAAGGCAGCAGCGCTGCAGCAATGCCTTCGATCTTGCGTCCCGGTTTTTGCTTGGCGACAATAGATTCGATTTTCATCGGCTAGATTCCGGTGTTCAGCTCTTTTTCGCTGCCCTCAGTTTTTCCATCAGCGGAGAGTCTTTGTAATGCTCATCGAGGGGATAGCAACCTGACGGCAAACCGTTTCGCGGCGCAGTGGTGCAGTCGCTGAAGGTTCTGCAAATCACCTTGCGGTGGACCGCCTGTCCCCCGGATGCATGCCAAAGCAGTTCAGGATAGGCGAGCACCATTCGGCCGATTCCAACGCAATCGACCCAGCCGTCGCGGATTGCCGCCTGCGCCACATTTGGCAAAAAATCTTGCAGATAGCTGTATCCGGAGCCAACAATGATCAAATTTGGAAAGCGCTGCTTCAGATCCCGTGTTGCGTTAATCTGTCGCGCTACTCCTGCAAGGGGGTCTTCCGGCGGCTGATATCCATCCGAAGGCGGATAGAGAGCGGGACGTTGAACGTGCGGGTTGTAGTACGGACTTCCTGCCGTTAGGTTCACCAGTTGAATGTCCAATTGCTGCAGCAGAGCCAGGAAGCGCGCCGGTTCCTCTAGGTCGAGTTGCGTCGGATCTTTTGGATTTACACCGAATCCCCAGCGATACGGCAGGAGTGTCTCATAGTCCTCTGGGATCCCCGGCCCAAGTTTCCCATTTGAGCTTGCGCGAGGATCGGGATAATAAGGTATGGTGTCGAAAGCGGAAAGCCGCACTCCGATGTGCAGTCCGGGAGCAACCGACCGGATTCCTTCGACTATCTCCCGCAAAAAGCGTGTGCGATTTTCGAAGCTGCCGCCGTATTTTCCATCGCGCGTGTGCGCGCTCAGAAATTCGTGGCCCAGGTAACCGTGGCAGTGTTTTACGTCTACGAAGTGGAAGCCGAGTCTGAAAGCGATTATTGCAGCGCGATGAAAATCTTCGACGATGCTCTCGATTTCGCTATCAGTGAGCAGTAAATAGTCAGAAGGAAGCTTCAGTTTTCGATCGAGCAGTGGGTGGCGATACAGAATTCGTGGCTCCGGACGACCGTGGGCGTTGGGGCGCGAATAGCGACCGGAATGTGTGAGTTGCATACCGATGACCAGATCGCGATCCGAGCCGGCGACAGTACAGTGCTCTTTGAGCAATGCGGATTTCAATTCCGCAATGCCTTTTTCCGTGTGCGGAGCCGCGACAAGTTGATTGGGGTTCGCCCGCCCGGCATGATTTACTGCAACCGCCTCGCCGCCCCAGATCAGCTTCGCACCGCTACGTCCGAAGCGCTTCCAGCGCCGCATCGTGAGGTCGGTTGGCCTTCCGTCCTGCGTGCCATCCCAGCCCTCCATAGGCTGCACCGCAATGCGATTTCCAATTTTGAATTGACCTTTGACCAGCGGCCAGCGGAGCGGCGACCTGTCCGGTGGTTCAAGTCGCCTTTCGAACGGCATCTCGAGTTGCAGGTCGCGCAGGTGTTCTTCGAAACGAGCAACATCCTTCACGCTGCCCAATCTTAAGATCGCCGGCGTGCTCATCTGGATTTGCTCCGATCCGGCAACCATATGACCGCTAGTGCGCCGAGCACCGCGAAACCGATCAGCGCGCCGCAGCTTGCGGAGTAGGTTCCGGTTGTGTCCCGAAGCCAGCCGATGAGCCACGGCGCCAAAGCTTCAGCAACCCCTCCGGCAGTGAGAATAACTCCCATGAGCCGCCCAAGAATTTCCATACCGAAAATTTCTGCTGTGATCAGAGGAATGATCATGTAGTCGCCGCCCAATCCAATTCCGAAGCACGCCGCCGATGCATAAACGGCGTGGTGCGTGTGCCCGAAGAACAGCAACGGTATTCCGGCCGCCACAAAAAGGTAGGTGAGAAGCATCACGTATTTTTTCGAAAAGCGGTCAGCAAGCCAGCCGATGAGCAGCCGTCCTACGATACTGCACGCGAGCACGAGCGAGAGCACCTGCGCGGCCTCCGCTTGCGAGTAGTGTCGGTCGAAGCTCAGAAAGAGCTTGAGGTTCTGTTGCGTTCCACTGACTGCAGCAATGGAGCACATACTGCCAAGCGTTAATAGATAAAATGAGAAGCTGGTAAACGCGCGTTTTATGCTCGGCGAGCTCCCGGAGGGCGCCACTCCCGCGGTAGGCAGCACCGAGTCTGGCTGCTCCTTCACAAGAAATGCGAGTGGAAGCGAGATCAGTATGATCAGAAGGCCAACTATCCGTAGAGACATCTGCCACCCGAAGCGGTTGATCAGAGCATTCGAAATCCAGGGCACGCTGGCGCCGCCGAAGCCGATGCCGAGATAGGCGAATCCCATCGCTTTGCCTCGTGATTTCTCAAACCATTGCGAAAGCAAAACTTGGATTGGAAGCGGTCCGCCACAGACGTACCCAAGCGCATTGACAAAGTAGAAGGTGTAGAAAAGGGGCAATGACGCGACCCCTCCCAGCCCGATCAGCGCGACCCCAGCCATGAGAATTCCTGCCATTAGTAAGCGCCGAGGACCGAATCGGTCAACAATCCATCCTGCAACGAAGCCAAATACTGGCCCTACCACCAGCTTGCTTATTGCATTCCCGGAGGTGACTTGTGCGCGAGTCCACCCGAATTGCCGAACCATGAAGTCGTAATAAAACGGCAGGCCCCAAAGCGCGAGTCCCACCACGCAAAAAAGGACGACGAAACCGGTAGTGACCACTTGTACCGCACCCGGTTGAGACAAGAACTCTGCTGAAGTGGATGGATCAGTCCGTTCAGTAACCGCGGTGGCAACCGTCGGATCTGGTCTGCTCGCATTCACGGTTGGAAAGTTTACCGCACCACGATGTCTCTACCGGATTGATTTCAGCAATGCTGCTGCCGAGTGGGCACTCCAATCGCAGTTCAGCAAAAGCTGATGCACGTGCCGATATCCAACCACAATGAATGTTTACGGCGACGTGGTCACGGATGAAATGGAGAAAGCGAGTGGTAGGGTTGGAAATCTAGCCCTAAATAGCAGGTAAACGGAAGGTGACATTTAGTAAGTTCTTGCAAATATGGTGAGCGCGGTAGGAATCGAACCTACAACCTACTGATTAAGAGTCAGTTGCTCTGCCAATTGAGCTACGCGCCCGGAGTGACGACCACGGTTTGAATGGGTTGGCGAAGATCGCTCGTTGTTCTTATGTGAAGAGCACAACGCTTGCAGCAAATCTCAAAAGAATTTTATCAGACTTTTTCGTAAGAGCCTGTGCGGCCACGGAGCAAGCTGCAATCGTGAGCGCTCGCCCTGGGCACGATCGGTGCTGTGCTACCTTGATCTCCGATGCGGATTGATGCGCACCAGCACTTCTGGCGATACACACCCGAGCAATATCCCTGGATCGATGATTCAATGTCTGCCTTGCGGCGTGATTTTTTGCCGAAGGAATTGAATACTCAGATCGCGCGCGCAGGGTTCGAGAGGTCGATTGCAGTGCAGGCGCAGCATAGCATCGAAGAGACCCGTTGGCTTCTTGAACTCGCGGAATGTGAGCCGGCGATTGCGGGCGTGATCGGTTGGGCTGATTTGCAATCTGCCGATATCAAATCGCAGTTGAAAGATTTGGCGCGAAATCCCAAGCTGTTGGGTATTCGGCATATTGTCCAAGCAGAGCCCGATGACCGGTTTCTGCTGCGGCCGGATTTTCTTCGAGGTATCAGCGCTCTCGAGGAATTCGGCTTAACATACGACATCCTTATTTATCCCCGGCATCTACCGGTCGCGGCAGAGTTCGTGGGGCATTTTCCAAAGCAACGTTTCGTGCTCGATCACCTGGCGAAGCCATTCATAAACAAAGGTGAGTTGGAGCCGTGGGCATCCGACATCCGCAGGCTCGCGAAGTTTGGCAAAGTCTTTTGCAAACTTTCCGGACTGGTGACGGAAGCAGATTGGAAGGAGTGGAAGTCAAACGACATTTTTCCCTACCTGGAAGTGGCTTTTGACGCATTTGGGCCGAATCGTTTGATGATCGGTTCGGACTGGCCGGTGTGCACGGTTGCGGCCTCGTACTCGCAGGTCATGAGTGTGGTGATCGAGTATCTGGGACGGTTCTCCGAAGATGCTCGCGAAGCCGTTCTCGGCGGAAATGCAGAGAAGCTGTGGGACCTGAGCTCAAGAACGCGGAATTCTGATTTTCCCAAAAACTCCTCACCATTCGTATCTTGAATCCAGCACGAAAATTTCTGCTGTTTTAGAATTCAATCCGGCAGATGCAAAGACTCCTGCAACTCGATTCCCGCGACAACGTACTGATCGCCCTGACAGACCTCAAGCAGGGCGAGACGGTTGAGTTTAACGGTTCGAGATACCCGCTGGTTTCGCGTATTCCGGCAAAACACAAATTCGCAACCAGGGATTTGCCGGCCGGTTCACATGTGATCATGTACGGCGTGCTGGTAGGAAAGACCACGCAGCCGGTCAAGCAAGGCGAAGTCCTGACGCTGAACAATATTCAGCATGAAGCTGGCGCCTTTCATGAAAAATCGAAAGAATTTATCTGGAACGCACCCGATGTTTCTCGCTGGAATGAACGGAAATTCTTCGGCTATCGGCGCTC
>DATBIE010000099.1:0-31145 GCA_036557105.1 Terriglobales bacterium | reverse complement strand
CCTGGTGGCTCCGGATGCCGGACCGCCGGAACTCGACTTTCAAGGAACAATCCCTTACAACTCAATCGGCGATTACGGCTGGCCTAAGTTTGGTTTCCTGACAAACAACCGCTGGCAGTTCTCTGACGACCTGAGCTGGGTCAAAGGCAAACACACGCTGAAGGTCGGCTTTGAATACCGTTGGCACCAGTTCCCGTTCAAAGGATGGGCGGTGGGCGCAGCAGGCGGCGACTTTGTGTTTAACAGCCTTGAAACCGCCGGCTATGATGCAAGCGGCAACAACTTGAGCGGACAAACAGGCGAATCATTTGCTTCCTTCCTGCTTGGCCAGGTGCACTCGTCAAACCAGACGCTTCCTGCCTATCCGACGTTCTATGAAGGATATTGGGCGCCATGGATCAATGACGAATTCAAGGCGACGAGCCGGCTGACGTTAACCTTTGGACTGCGCTTTGATTATCAGAAGGCGCGGACCGAAATGCACAACCAGTACTCTACCTTCGATCCCAACACTCCAAATCCGGGTGCGGGGAATCTGCCTGGAGCTTTGATTTTCGCGGGCAGAGATGGTAACGGCCGCACCTTCGAGAACCCCAATCATGACGCATGGGGACCGCGCATCGGATTTGCCTACCGACTGGGCGACAAGACAGCCATCCGCGGCGGATATGGAGTTTACTACTCGGGAGTCTCCTTTGATCAGTTCATAGGCCAGCCGACGATTGGTTTCCAGGGGAACCCAACCGTCGTCAGTCCAAATAACGGTCAATCACCAGCGTTTCAACTGGACCAAGGATTTCCGCAGCAGAGCACTCTATGTCCAGGCGGAACACCAACATCACCTTGCATCACTCCCCCACCCTTCCTTGATCCATCCTTCGCGAACAACACCTCGGTAATCGCGGTAGCGAAGAATGGGTTAACGCTGCCCAGATACCAGAACTACTCCCTGACCTTTGAGCAGCAGCTTACCAACAACATGCGGCTCGACGTGTCTTACATTGCGAATCGCGGCAGCAGGCTTACCAATAACTGGCAATCGATGGGCGTTTACGCCAACATGCTCGATCCCAGTGTTCTGTCAACTTATACTCCGGCACAATTGGGGGGACCGCCGACAACCTTGCCGTACGCCGGATTCACAGGCGACTTGGCGCAATCGTTGCGTTTGTATCCGCAGTACCAGAACATTCTGTGGCGAGACGTTCCCACGGGTAGCAGCATTTACAACGCCATGGAAATTGTCCTGGAGCAGCGCTTCTCGCACGGTCTCCAATTCCGTGCCGCATACACGTATTCCAGACTCAACAACGATGGAGCCGAGAGCGCACAGGGCGGAAACGGCGTCAATGCGACCGTGCAAAATCCAGCCTGCCCGCACAAGTGCGAATGGGGCCTGAGCCAGGATGACACGCCGAACGTGTTTCTCGTCGGGTATACGTGGCAATTACCGGGCGCCAAATGGAATGGAGCCAAGGGGGCAATCCTGGGCGGCTGGAACTTCGCTGGCGCACTGCGGTATGAAAGCGGACGTCCGCTCAACATCTTCATGAACAACAATCTGGGTGGGCTGCTGTTCAACGGGCAGCTTCGACCAGATCGTGTCAAGGGACAAAGTCCGGTTGCCTCTCATTCCGGGTTCTACAATCCCTTGAGCATGAACTACTTCAACGCAAGCGCGTGGGCGGCGCCTTCGGGCACATTTGGGAATGCGCCGCGTGCTGATGGGGATGTTCGGGGCTTCCCCACGTACAACGAAGACATGAATCTGTTTAAGGTCTTCACCCTGAAAGAACAGCTGCAAATGCGGTTCGAAGCAGAATTCGGTAATATCTTCAACCGTACTGATTTCTGCTACCCGGATACGAACTTCTCGGCTGGGAGTTTTGGACAAATCAGTACGCAATGCAACCAGCCGCGCTCGATCCAATTTGGCTTGAAACTTACGTATTAGCGAATCACAATATTGCAGGCTCCGCCGCAAACGGCGGAGCCTCCGAGTTGCCGGGTGCCCTCTAGCTGCTTTCAGTTTTTGCGTACGTTTGCCCTTCCGCGAACTCAACTATTCCTGCTGGCTGCCATTGTTCTGTTTAGCGCAATTGCGGTGTGCGCAGACGCCAGGCAGTCACTGGATCGAGCCGCCAATCTCGTCCAACAAGGCGACCTTAAAAGGGCGGAGGCAGAGGCGCGACTCGCGCTTTCTGATCCTGCGACCTCTGCCGCCGCAAATTCCGTGCTAGGCACCATTCGTTTGCAACAGAATCGACTTCAGGAGAGCGTTGCCTTTTTCCAAAAGGCGATACGTCTCGAACCGCGTCTCATCGGCGCACATCTTTCACTCGGCCACGCTTATTCTCTGCAAGGCAAAAGCGAACTGGCCGCAAAAATGTACCGAAAGGCGCTGGGGCTCGATCCCTCAAACGTACCCGCAAGAATGTTTCTAACGCAGTGGGAATGCCGTAAAGGGAATTTCGAGCAGTCTTTGGATTTTGCAAACCCTATTAGAAAGGAGCTGGCATCGTCGCCGGAAGGGACACTGATTCTAGCGGAAGACTATTTACATACTGGCGGGCAGAACGAGGCCGTTCAGCTGGCGAAGAGTTGGAGTGCGTTCTCAAATGTTCCCCAGCCATTGTCGATCAAGTTCGGCGTGCTGCTGGCGAAAGCAGGAGCGTTGGCGGAGGCGATCGACGTTCTCGAACAGGCAAAAGAAGATGATGGTGCGACATATGAACTCGCCTTCAATCTGGCCGTTGCTTACGCATTAAACAACGACTCGGCTCATGCGCTGAAAAATTACGATCTGGCATTAAGTATGCAGGGCAATTCCGTGGCTGCGCTGCGTCAAGCGGCGACGCTGGCCGAAACGCGAGGCGAACTGGAGAGATCGCTTTCTTACTGGATGCGCGCCAAAAAAATAGAACCGGAAGACCCCGATATCCTGTTGGGATTTGGCCGTGTCTGCCTCAAGATGGATTTATTGGAAGACGCCGAGCCCGCACTCACTAAAGCTTCTTCGCTGCGGCCGAACGACGATGCTTTTGCGTATACGCTGGCGTCAGCGAAAGTCGGCAAGAAGCAATTCGCGGCAGCACAGGCGATTCTTGAGAAGCTGGTTTTGAAGCAGCCGAAAAACTCACAATTCCAATATGCATTGGGCTCAGTTCTCTATCTGGAGGGAAGCCTGCAAGAGGCGGCGATCCACCTGAACGAGAGTGTCCGATTGCAGCCCCAGCAAGTCGCGTCATACTATTACCAGGCTTTAATTGCGCGGGACCAGGGCAACGACGCGGAAGCAATCCAGATACTAGAGAGTTTGCGACGCCAGTATCCCGATCATGCTCCTTCGTGCGAACTGCTAGGGGAGCTGCTCATGGCGGCACATCGCTATGAAGATGCGGAAGCGAACCTGGAGAATGCTGTCCGACTTGATCCCAAATCTGTGAAGGGAAACTATCAGTTAGGTCTGTTGCTCTCGCGCATGGGGAAGAAGCAGGCAGCCGACCGGCAGCTGGAAATTGCGAAATCGCTTCGCACCGAAGATGAAGCCGCTTCCCGCTTGCAACTTCGGCTGTTGGATCCTGACCAATGAAACGCTCGTTTTTTTCCCGCGCTCTTCTGGTGATTGGCTTGTTGGCAGGACTGCAGGCCTTGAGCGCAGCCCAACGAAATTCAGCCGCGCCCTCTATTCAAGAAATTCAGAGTGCAATTCAACGGAATCCGACCAATGAGCGACTCTACATCCAACTCGGTCTTGCATACTGGGACAGGAATGATGATTCCGATGCGATGCAGGCATTTCGGGAAGCGGTGAAAGTAAGTCCGCAATCGGCCGAGGCGCACAACTGGCTCGGAACTGCACTGATGAAGAAATCCGATCTGCCCGGGGCGGTAGCAGAGTTGCGGAAGGCGGTTGCGCTCGATCCGAAACTTGTGCGGGCGTACGCAAATCTGGGCGCTGCACTCGCGCGAAGTGGCGACATTGCTGAAGCGGTTACCGTTTTTCAGAAGGGGCTGCAACTCGATCCAAACAATCCGGCTGCACATTTGAATCTTGCTCTGGCGTTACGGGAAAAGGGTGATTTGCAAGCCGCGCTGCTCCATTTGCGACGAGCGGCGAAAGCTGATCCGAAGAATGCAATGATGCGGTACGAGCTTGGGCAGACGCTGCGGCAGAGCGGAGATTTGTCGGGGGCGATCACGGCGTTTGAATCGGCATTGGAGATTGATCCCGAACTGCAGGAGGGATACTACGGTCTGGGGCAGGCGCTTAAGCAACGAAGCGCTTCGCTGAGAAGGCCGGTTTCGCCGCCCAGTTCCGACCTGCTTCGTCGCGCACGGGAGGATGCTGCCAAAGGCGACCTGAACGGCGCGAAGGGTGAATTGACGGAATTGCTTAATAAAGATGAGGCGAATGCGGAAGGCCACAACCTTCTCGGCTACATTCTGGGACAGCAAGGTGACCTTGAATTCGCGCGAAATCATCTGCATCGCGCGATTGAGCTCCGCCCGGATTACGCAGATGCGCATTACAACTATGGCGTAGCACTGTGGTACAGCGGATCAAAGACCGAAGCCATTTCGCAACTTAACGAGGGAGTGCGACTGGATCCTGCGGCCGGCGCGACGTACGCATTCCTCGGGATGACACTTCGAGAAGCGGGCGACCTGGCGGGGGCGCGAGTAAACCTGCAACGGGCGATAGCTCTCCTGCCGCCCACGACTGCCACCTACATTGACCTTGGAATCGTATTTTTGGCAAACGGCGAAATGGACCGGGCGATTGGGCAATTCGAAGCGGGACTGAATGCTCCCTCCGCTGTGCCTACTCCGGATTGGGAGACAGCGATCGCCAAGCTGCGAGATGCGCTAGCCAAGACGCCCAACAATGCTGAGGCCCATAACGTCCTCGGACTCATGCTGGGGCGAAAAGGTGCGGCCAGCAGCGAGGTGCTTGCCGAACTTCGGCAGGCAGTGAAGCTTCGCCCAGACTACGCGCAGGCGCACAACAACATCGGACTTGTTCTGGCCCAACAAGATGACGACGCTGAAGCCATCGCAGAATTTCACGAGGCGATCCGGATTGCTCCTGGATATGCCGACGCGCACACAAATCTTGGCGCAACCCTGATTCCCACTGACTCCGAACAAGCGATAGCCGAACTGGAAAAGGCAGTGTCTCTCGATCCGTCATCGGTGCGCGCGCAGTTCAATCTGGCGGAAGCATATGCCGCAAGCCCGAGTCGCGGTGCGGCAAAGGAGATTGAGCAGCTGCAGAAAGTGGTTTCAATTGCTCCCGATTTCGCGCGGGCGCATGTTGCCTTGGGCAAAGCCCTGTTGCATGAAGGAAAGGTCGAGGAGGCGGTCAAGGAACTTGAAGACGCGACACGTCTGGATTCCCAGAGCGGTGAGGCGCATTACCAGTTCGGTCTGGCGCTGCAACGTGCGGGACGCACGCAAGAAGCAACTTCCGAAGTGCAAAAGGGGCGCGAGCTGTCCGCCGCTGATGAACGCAATCAGAGTGCAGCGCTGGATATCTCCGAAGGACGGACGGCAATGCAGAAGGGAGAACTCGAGGAGGCAGCTGCCAAGTTCCAGCACGCCCTTAAGCTGCAACCGGACTCGGCCGCGGCGGAGCATTCTCTCGCTGTTGTCCTGGTGAAGCAGGGAGATATCGAAGGGGCTTCGGCCGCGTTCAAAAGAGCCCTGGAGTTAGATCCGGGCGACGATTCAGCGCGACAGGCGCTGGAGCACATGAGTTTGCCTGAGAGCCCGTCGGCGGCGCTGACCGCAGTTAACAATGATAAAGATGATGCTGCCAAGATTCACGAATATGAAGGTTATATCCGGCAAAGCCGATTTGCAGACGTAGAACCGTTGCTAACTGACTATGTGAAGCAGTACCCGGAATCTTATTGGGGATGGTACGCGCTCGGCTACAGCCAATTTGCGCAGAAGAAGTTAGGGACATCGATTCAATCGCTCGCGAAGTCTCTGCAGTTGAACATCCGGAACGCAGAGGCACACAAGATCCTGGGTCGCGATCTGATGATGATCGGACGATTCGATGCGGCGCGAGTCGAATTCGAACAAGGGATTTATTACGACCCGAAGTCAGCGGAAGTACGCTACGACTTCGGTAAATTGCTCTCCATGCAGGACAACTGGCAAGAGGCGCGCAAGGAATTTGAAGCGGCGCTGCAAATTGACCCTTCATATGTTGAAGCGATCGATGCGCTTGGGCTCACGCAGGAAGCATTGGGACAAGATGCAGAAGCAGTGGCAAGTTACGAGAAGGCCATTGCGCTGAACGAGTCAACTCATGGCAAGTTCTCGTCTGCGCATGTAAACCTCAGTGCGTATTACAACCGCACGGGCGATTCCAAGAAAGCCGCCGAGTATGCGCAAGAAGCGCTGAATCTCGATCCGAACTCCGATCCTGCGTGGTTCCAGAAGGCGAGGGCAGCCGAGCGAGAAGGCGACCTAAATGGAGCAGTCGATTCGCTGAGCCGCGCCATTTCGATCAATCCGCGTGCTTCCTCTTATTATTACGTTCTGGCGGGGGTCTATCGGAGGCTCGGGAAGACGGCGGACAGCAAACGAGCGCTGGAGGCGTTCACCCAGCTCGACCGCGAAAACAATGAACTCGAGAAGATGCGACGCACCGCGAGAACTGGAGGACAGGACGCCAACGGCGCCGGGGGCAAGCGTGAGTAGTCGCTCCGGCCTGCTGCGGTCACGCCGTGAGTTCTTCAAAGTTCTGGGGAAGGCCGGGGGGTTGATGCTGGCCAGTCCCTGCCTGCCGCTTCTGGTCACCAGCAAGCAATTCCCCCATCCTTTTTTCACAGACGTCACCGTTCCTGCCGGACTGTCACACGCAAAGAATTTTTCAGGCAGTCCCGACAACAAACGATTCCTTCTCGAAGAGATGGGTTCGGGCGTCGCCCTGTTCGATTACGACAACGACGGCTGGCTCGACATATTTCTTGTGAACGGAACTTCGCTCGATGCAGCGGTTCGCGAGAAAGCCCATAGCAGCTACCTTTTCCGCAACAACCGCGACGGTACTTTCACTGACGTGACTGCCAAAGCGGGATTAATCCACTCCGGATGGGGACAGGGATGCTGTGTAGGAGACTACGATAACGACGGCTTTGAAGATCTATTCATTTCCTATTTCGGGCGCAATGTTCTATATCACAACAATGGCGATGGCACGTTTACGGATGTATCCGAAAAAGCAGGGGTCGCGGGGAGCGAAGACCGTTGGGGAGCAGGCTGTTGTTTTTTGGATTACAACCGGGATGGTCATCTTGATTTGTTTGTAGCAAATTATGTGAATTTCGATCCCGCTCGCGCTCCCAAACCCGGTGAGGCACTGTACTGCCACTACAACGACATTGATGTTCCATGCGGACCGCAAGGCTTTGCCGGAGGCACAAATCTTCTTTATCGCAATCGCGGGGACGGCACGTTTGAAGATGTCTCCGAAAAATCCGGCATTGCGCGTCCACGGGGAGCTTCGTCGATGCTGTTTGTGCGCAGCAATTGGCGCGCTTCTGGATCGTATGGGATGGGTGCGGCTTCGGCGGATTTCGACAATGATGGCTGGCCGGACATCTACGTTGCGTGTGACAGCGCGCCGAGTCTTTTGTATCGCAATAATCACGACGGCACTTTTCGGGAAATAGCTGTTCCTGCAGGTTGCGCTCTCGACGAGAACGGGGTCGCGCTCTCCGGAATGGGCGTTGCGGTGGGTGATTACGACGGTGATGGCTGGCTCGACATCGCGCGAACGAATTTCTCCGAGCAGATCACTTCGCTTTATCACAACTACGGTAACGGAGCCTTCGAGGATGCTGGAATCAGGGCCGGGCTTGGCGTTAATCGAAAATATCTCGGCTTTGGAGTGGGGTTCCTGGATTTTGACAACGACGGCTGGAAGGACCTTTTCGTTGCGAATGGGCATGTCTATTCGCAGATCGCCGGCCGCAAGCTTCACATCAGCTACCGCCAACCAAAGGTGCTGTATCGGAACCTCGGGAACGGGCGGTTCGAAGATGTTTCGGCCAAAGCAGGGCCCGCAATCAACTCTTCGAACCTTGCCCGTGGTTGCGCCTTTGGCGATCTGGATAACGATGGTGACATAGACATCGTCGTCAATAATATGGACGGCGTTCCGTCAGTCCTGCGCAACGAAATAGGAAACAAGAACAACTGGATTCAGATCAAGTGCGTTGGAACGCGTTCGAACCGCTCGGGGATCGGTACACGCGTGCGTGTTACGAGCGGGGAGCACAGCCAGATAGACGAAGTCATGAGCGGGTCGAGTTACTATTCGCACAACGATCTTCGCCTGCATTTCGGAGTGGGCAAAGCGAGTCGGATTGATTCCGTCGAGATTGGGTGGCCTTCAGGAATGAAAGAGACTTTCAAAAATCTGCAGGTCAATCGTCTTTATATAGCGCGCGAAGGCAAAGGGATGGCCGAGAATGAAAGTGGCAGGCGCGAACGCTCATGAAGTTATTCAAGTTTGCTTTCGGTGCGGTGTTCGGTTGCTGCCTTTTAATTACGATGCTCGGCTCTGTTCCGAATATTACCTTCACGGACACTACGAACCAAAGTAAAGTCGATTTCACGTTCCAGAACTCTCCGACCTCGAGCAAGTATCTGATCGAAACAATGGGCGGCGGCGTTGCGCTCTTCGATTACGACAACGATGGACGACTGGACATCTTTTTTACGAACGGCGCCAGGCTCGAGGACCCCATGCCGGATGGGAAGCTACCGGACAAGTCGGATCCGAGGTACTGGAACCGGCTCTACCATCAGAACGCAGACGGCACGTTTAGCGATGTGACCGAGCGGGCCGGACTCAGTGGAATGCCACAAGGTTTTTACGGCATGGGTGCCGCCATCGGTGACTACGATAATGACGGTTTCGAAGACATCTACGTGACCAGTTTCGGCGGCAATACTCTTTACCACAATAATGGCGATGGCACTTTTACTGATGTGACAAGGAAGGGGGGCGTTGGCGCGGGAGGCTGGAGCGTCAGCGCCGGTTTTTTCGACTACGACAACGACGGAAAACTTGATCTCTTTGTCACACGCTATCTCGACTGGAGCTTCAAGACAAACCGCTATTGCGGAGAGAAGAAACCGGGTTACCGCGCTTATTGCCATCCCGATAATTGGGATGGCGCGAAGAACATTCTCTTTCACAACAATGGCGATGGCACGTTCACTGATGTTTCTGAGAAAGCCGGAATAGCCAATCCGCAAGGAAAAAGCCTTGGTGTCTCATTCGCAGACTACGATGGCGATGGATTCACTGATATTTTTGTCGCAAACGATTCGGTGCAGTGCTTTCTGTATCACAACAATGGGAACGGAACATTTAGAGAAACCGGGCTACTGTCGGGTGTGGGCTATAACGAGGATGGGAAGACTTTTGCGGGCATGGGAGTAGATTTCACCGATTACGATAATGACGGGCAGCCTGATGTTGTGGTAACCGATCTCTCGAACGAACGATACATGCTGTTCCGCAACGACGGCGACGGAACATTTCACGAGGCGACCAATCCGTCCGGCGTGGGGAGTGCGACGCTCGCCTTCTCCGGCTGGAGCACGCATTTTTTTGACTACGACAACGATGGCTGGAAGGACCTTTTTGCTGCTCAAGCCCATGTAATGGACACAATCGAGAAGACCTCACCTAATCTACGCTATATGGAACCGCCGCTATTGCTGCGCAACGAGTCTGGGCACTTTACCAGAGTGCTTCCTGGCGAAGCTTTCGATCAAAACTGGGCAGGTCGTGGCGCAGCATTCGGCGATATAGATAATGATGGAGATGACGACATTGTTGTAAGCAATCTGGGACAGAAGGCATACCTGCTGCGGAATGATGGTGGAAATCGCAATAGCTGGTTGGGGATCGAGCTTCAAGGGACCAAGTCGAACCGGGACGGCATTGGCGCACGGATCAAAGTTGTCTCCGGTTCCGGTCTTGCTCAATATTTCACAGTGAACACTGCCGTCGGATATCTTTCCGCCAGCGATAAACGTGTTTTGGTTGGACTAGGCAACGACGACGTGGCGAAGCTGGTCGAAATTCACTGGCCATCCGGTATCGCACAAAAATTTGAAAACGTGAAGGCGCGTCAAATGCTGAAGGCTGTAGAACCCCGTTCGTGATCACTCGCCGAAAATGGATAGCAAGCGCGGCGGGAACTGCCGGCGCCCTTCTCTCCGGAGGCGCCCGGTCACTTTTCGCGCAGGGGGTTTCCTCGCGCGGAGTAAAGGCACAGCCACGCGGCAAGCCCTCTGGGCGACCGTTCCTCTCAAAGCTGACGGATGTTGCAGCAAAGGCCGGACTGACTCAACCCATCATCTATGGCGGAGTAGACAGCAAGAGCTACATCGTTGAAGTCGTAGGCTGCGGCGTGGCCTTTCTCGACTATGACAACGACGGCTGGCTCGACATATTCGTGCTGAATGGCACTCGGTTGGAGGGAGATCCAGCGGGGAATACAAACCGCTTGTACAAAAATAATCGTGATGGAACGTACATAGATGTGACTGCGAAAGCCGGGCTCGTGCGTTCCGGCTGGGCTTCGGCCGTAACTGTAGCCGACTACGACAACGATGGGTTTGACGACATTTTCATCACCTATTACGGCCACAATGTGCTTTATCGCAACAATGGCAACGGAACTTTTACCGACGTCACCAAACGTGCGGGCCTGGCGCAAGATGTGGTGCGGTATGGATCCGGTTGCAGCTGGGTTGATTACGACCGCGATGGGCGGCTGGATCTGTTTGTCGCGAACTATCTCAACACCACGCTTGAAAGACTTCCCAAACCCGGAGAGAACCCTGATTGCACATGGAAGGGAGTTCCGGTGAACTGCGGACCTCGCGGCCTAGCTCCGGGTTACGTCCAGTTGTTTCACAACAATGGCGACGGGACCTTCTCCGATGTCAGCAGATCGTCCGGTGTAGCTGCGGCCGCTGGATCTTATCCGATGACCGTAGTTGCGGCAGATTACGATAACGATGGCTGGCCGGACATTTATGTTGCGTGCGACTCCACTCCGAGCTGGTTTTTCGTAAACCAACACGACGGAACTTTTCGAGAGGAGGCGCTCGAACGCGGCGTGGCGCTCAGTGAAGATGGGCTGGAGCAGGCGGGAATGGGCGTGGCAGTTGGCGATTACGACCTTGATGGCAATCTCGACATCTTCAAGACGAACTTTGCCGACGATACGAACGTCCTTTATCGGAACGATGGAAAGGGCAACTTCGATGATGTGACGATCCGCGCCGGAATCGGAGTCGAGACCCGGTACGTGGGATGGGGAACAGGAATCGCCGATTTGGACAACGACGGCAATCCGGATTTGTTCGTAGCTACGGGCAGTGTTTATCCGGAGGTTGAGCGCAAATTGCCGTCTTATCCGTTCCATTCGCCGCGGCTGGTATTTCGAAATCTGGGCGGCGGACGCTTTGAAGAACTTGTTGAAGAAGCCGGAAGCGGTGTTGCGGATGCCCACGCGAGCCGAGGATGTGCTTTCGGCGACTTCGACAATGACGGAGATATTGACGTTCTGGTGATGAACATGAACGAACCTCCATCGTTGCTTCGTAACGACGTGACCAGCGGAGGAAATTGGCTGAAGGTCCTGCTGATCGGATCGAAAACGAACCGCAGTGCAATTGGGTCGCGCGTGACCGTGAGCTATGGAAAATCGCGCCAGGCGCAGGAGGTGCTGGCGCAGGCAAGCTTCTATTCTGTCAACGATCGCCGGCTGCATTTCGGCCTCGGCTCCGAGGCAACCGCGGACCTGCAGATTCGCTGGACTAACGGCGCGACGGAAAACATCCAAAAAGTCGCGGCAAATCAGCTGGTTGTAATCCGCGAAGGTTCCGGCATTCTGCGAACGCAAAAGTTCTGACGGCGTATTTACGGACCACGCTAACGCGGCACTCTCTTTCGTGAACGACACTATGCAGGGCGGGAACGAGTCACGCACCGGATACGCCGCCGGTTCGAGTTCGTCGCCTCATCCATTCCGTCACATTGTCCTATGCCCGAGCTCGTCTAGACGGCATAATCTAGACAAACTACTACATTAGATATATTCTAAAATTTCCGTATATGGATACTGAGGCGATCAGGCGGTCTCTGGAAGACAGGGGACTGCGTTGCACCACGCAGCGCTATGCTGTGATGGCGTTTTTGATCGACCACAAAGGGCATCCTACAGCGGCGGAAATCTTCAAAGCTGTGAATCGAGTGGATCCGCGTTCTTCCAGGGCCACGACTTACAACAATCTTCGAGATCTGGTGAAAGCCGGGTTGGTGCGCGAAGTGGCCGTCGAAGGGCGAGCCGGGCGATTCGATGCGACCGGAATGCGTCACCACCACTTTGTCTGCGACCGTTGCGGCAATGTTGAGGACATCGATTGGTACGACGTGCCCAAGCCAGCATCACGTTCTCTCGGCAAGCGAGTTGTTCGCGACTGCCAGCTTATTTTCCGCGGTTTGTGTACGAAGTGCGCGGTTCGCCGTACTTCCCATTAGCCCGCAGGTTGTGTGGGCACATATTGAACTGTGGCTGCCGAAAGCGCAGCACACTAAATCCTGCGAACAATAAGTCTGACGGGTTCGCAGGTTGACATGATTGTTTGAACAATACTGTTTCACCAATTTCGAGGGGAAATCATATGGAAAAAACCAAACATATGGACAATACGCTGGCCTCTTCCTCGGGGAGTGTTTCACCCGAAAAGCAGGAAAAAAACATTTCAACTGAATCCAAGTGTCCGGTAGCGCATGGCGTTCGGCGATCCAACACGAATGCCGAGTGGTGGCCGCATCAGGTGGACTTGAAGGTGCTGCACCAGCATTCTTCGTTGTCCGATCCGATGGGCGAGGAGTTCAACTACGCCAAGGAATTCGAAAGCCTCGACCTGAATGCGGTTATCAAAGACCTTCACGCCTTGATGACGGACTCGCAAGAATGGTGGCCGGCCGACTTCGGTCATTATGGAGGCTTGTTTGTTCGAATGGCGTGGCACAGCGCCGGCACGTATCGCATTGGCGATGGCCGCGGCGGAGCGGGAGCCGGACAGCAGCGGTTTGCGCCTCTCAATAGCTGGCCTGACAACGTGAACCTCGACAAGGCGCGACGTCTGCTGTGGCCGATCAAACAAAAGTATGGGCGTAAAATTTCCTGGGCCGACCTGATGGTTCTGGCCGGAAACGTCGCTCTGGAGTCGATGGGATTCAAGACCTTCGGATTCGGCGGTGGCCGCGAAGATGTGTGGGAGCCTGAAGAGTTCGTAAATTGGGGCCCAGAAGGCACGTGGCTGGCGGACGAGCGCTACAGCGGCGATCGTGACCTTCAAAATCCTCTGGGCGCGGTTCAGATGGGTTTGATTTATGTGAATCCCGAAGGACCTAATGCAAATCCGGATCCGGTTGCGGCGGGCCGGGACATTCGCGAAACCTTCAAGCGGATGGCAATGAACGACGAAGAGACGGTTGCGCTGATTGCCGGCGGCCATACCTTCGGCAAAACTCACGGAGCTGCCGTTCCCGCCGACTATGTGGGTCCAGAACCTGAGGGCGCCGAGATCCACGACCAAGGCTTGGGATGGAGGAATAAATTTGGCAAAGGCTTTGGCGCTGACACCATCGGCAGCGGGCTGGAAGTCACCTGGACCCAGACGCCGACCAGGTGGAGCAACAACTTCTTCAACAACTTATTCAGCTACGACTGGGAGCTCACCAAGAGCCCAGCCGGCGCGCATCAGTGGAGACCGAAGAATGGCGCAGGCGCGGGCACGGTACCGGATGCGCACGATCCTTCGAAGCGGCACGCGCCAACCATGCTGACGACGGACCTGGCGTTGCGCTTCGATCCTGCTTACGAAAAAGTTTCGAGGCGATTTTACGAGCACCCGGACCAGTTCGCCGATGCGTTTGCGCGGGCATGGTTTAAGCTGACGCACCGCGACATGGGTCCGATTGCCCGTTATCTCGGTCCGCTGGTTCCGAAGGAAAGTCTGCTGTGGCAGGACCCAATCCCCGCGGTCAATCATGCGCTCATCAATGAGCAGGACGTCGCTGCCCTGAAGGCGAAAATTCTCGCGTCAGGTTTGTCTATTTCCCAATTGGTCTCGACTGCCTGGGCCTCGGCGTCAACGTTCCGCGGATCTGATAAACGCGGTGGAGCGAACGGCGGCCGGATTCGTCTTTCGCCGCAGAAATTCTGGGATGTCAACCAGCCGGCTGAGCTGGAGAAGGTGCTGCAGAAGCTGGAAGCGATCCAGGCGGAGTTCAACAAATCCCAGGTGAACGGGAACAAGGGCAAGAAAATTTCGCTCGCTGACCTGATTGTACTCGGCGGCGATGCTGCCATAGAAAAGGCCGCTAAGGCTGCAGGCGTAGATGTGAAAATCCCGTTCAAGCCGGGGCGCATGGACGCATCGCAAGAGCAAACTGATGTTGAATCGTTCGAACCGCTGGAGCCGACTGCCGACGGCTTCCGCAATTATCTCCACGGAAAACAACGCTTGTCGCCTGAGGAACTGTTGATCGACAAGGCGCAATTGCTAAGGCTGACCGCGCCTGAGATGACCGCTCTCGTCGGTGGCTTGCGCGTGCTTGGCGCAAATGCGGGCAACTCGAAGCATGGCGTCTTTACCAAGAGACCGGAGACGCTCACTAACGACTTCTTCGTCAATCTGCTCGACATGAACACGCAATGGCAGCCATCTGCAAGCTCCAATGGCTCTGGTCCTATTTACGAGGGTCATGACCGGAAGACAAACGAGCTCAAGTGGACAGCCACGCGTGTCGACCTGATCTTCGGTTCACATTCACAACTGCGTGCGCTTGCGGAAGTTTATGCGTGCGCGGACTCGAAAGCGAAGTTCGCGAAAGACTTCGCAGCGGCATGGAGCAAGGTGATGAACGCCGATCGGTTTGAAGTCGCCACGTAAGCAATAACTCTCAAGACCTTTATGTTGGGCGCCCCACCTTTCGCGATTCGGAAGGTGGGGTTTTTGCTGGAAGAAAAAATGTCAATCCCTCTGAAGCCAAGAGATTCCTGATTGAGGCACACTGTATATATTAGGAGTGTTTCACCATGCCCCAGCGCTTTAGAAAACTCGCGCTCTTAATTTTCGTGGCGATCCTCTGCGGCGTTGCTACTGCCCAGGCTCCTGCGCCGGCGCACCGCCCAACCAGCGCTCCTTTCACCGGCGACCTATCTCACTTTGACAACCCGGGAAGAGCGGAGCGTTTGCAAATCAACAGCGTGATGAACACTCTCGGCATTGTTCCCGGCAAGAGTGTTGCCGATATCGGAGCGGGCTCAGGATTTTTTACAGTGCTGGCAGCGCGAAGAGTCGGGGACAAAGGAACCGTCTACGCGGAGGACATCAATCCGGAGGCGATTCAGTACATCGGTGCGCGCCTGAAGAAAGAAGACCTGCGCAACGTCAGAACGGTTCTGGGCAAGCCAGATAATCCGCTTCTGCCCGCTCCGGTTGACGCTGTGTTGCTCCTCAAGACCTACCACGAGATAGCGGAACCGATCGTCCTGTTTCGCAACTTGCGCCACTCGCTCGCGAAGGGCGCAAAGGTCGGAGTAATTGAGCGCAACGGCGACGGAACTGATCATGGAGTCCGCCGCGATGTGGTGATTCACGAAATGAAAGAGGCGGGCTACAAGTTGATGCGGCAGGAAGATTATAACAAGGATGGAATGGATTACTTTTTGGTGTTTGGGGCTGAGTAAGTGCCGTCAGAACGCAGGAATGGGTTACGGTCGGGCAGGTTTTCTGACCTTCCACAGCACACGCAGAGCTTGCGCTGCTTCTTCAATAGCCTGCTGCTCGGTCATCCGCGAATTTCGCTGATATATTGGTTTGTTCCTAGCGCCGACATCGTCGCTGCCAACCGTTTGTAAAGCGATGCTGTACCTTCCCTGCAATTCTCGTGGACTCAAGTTGCCTCCGCTCAGCTCAATTAAACCCGTTCTCCCGTTTATCGCCAATACCGAGTGTTGTGGAAGCGTCGTGAAATATCCATGTAAGTCGGGAAGGAAGAAGGCGTACAGAACACAGTCGAGCCAAGGCTTTGGTGCACCTCCGCTTAATTGAGATATAACTTTAACTCTCAAAAACGCGAGGTCCCTCCACTCCACAGACCATCGCACCGCGATGACCCGTTCCGGTCGGGATGACAGAGTTGAGAAGAGCTGAACATCCAATCCCACCTATTTGTTTTGTGCCAGCAGTACGTCATAACGTCTTGCGGACTTAATTTTTAATATGCCTTGACACGTATATGCTATATAGGGTATATAAAGGAAGTGGAATCGGTATTTGAAATCATTGCGGAGCCGAACCGGCGGGCCATCTTGAGCCTGCTGGTCTCGTCAGAACAGTCGGTGGGAGAGATCGAGCGCCGGCTTCGCATGCCGCAGCCGACCGTCTCAAAACATTTGCGGGTGCTGCGCGAGGCCGGTTTTGTCGAATCCACGGTGGACGCACAGCGCCGGGTTTACCGCCTGAAATCTGGACCGCTTAAGGAGATCGATGCCTGGCTGGCACAGTTCCGGCGGTTCTGGGCTGCTCACGTGGACGCTCTCGAACGCCACCTGGATCGCATGGATCGCGAACAGCATGGGTCATCAACACCAACGAAGATTAACCGAAAGAAGATGCCGCGGCCTAAACCGCGAAGGTAATAATCGCCAACGTAACAATAAGGAGGACCGAAATGAAAATCAAAGTGACTAGCATATATGTGGATGATCAGAGTAAG
This sequence comes from Terriglobales bacterium, assembly GCA_036557105.1. Taxonomy (GTDB): domain Bacteria; phylum Acidobacteriota; class Terriglobia; order Terriglobales; family Acidobacteriaceae; genus Gp1-AA145. Next base: position 14,296 of record DATBIE010000099.1, on the reverse strand, counting down.
GCACTGCACTTCTACACTGAAGTTCTGGGATTTGCCAAGAAGACCGATTTCAGCCAGGGCCCATATCGGTGGCTGACCGTGGTGTCGCCCGAGGACCCGGACGGCACCGAGCTGCAGCTGGCGCTGAACAACAACCCGGCGGCAAAGGCCTACCAGGAAGCCTTGTTCCAGCAAAACCAGCCCGCGACCATGTTTTTCACCGACGATATCAAAAGCGACTACGAGCGCATCAAATCGCGCGGCGCCGAGTTCACGATGCCGCCCACCGACGTGACCTCCTCGACCATCGCGATGCTGAAGGACACTTGCGGCAATCTGATACAGATTACAGAGCTGAAGAAATGGTAGAGCAGAAGTTTGGAATAGCAAGGAGAACGCCGTGATCGATCGGGAGCAGTACACACCCGGTCCCGCCTACGGGGCGCAGGTACAAAAACAGGCCGGAGACAAGTGGACGCTCATCCTCGTCCGGGAGCTACGCCACGCGCCGGAGAAAGTCTGGGAGGCACTAACCGACCCGGCGCAGCTGCGCGAATGGGCGCCCTTTGTTGTCGATGGCAACCTGGGCAGGGCGGGAGCCACGGTGAAGCTTACCTGGGTGGGAAACCCCGCCACGCCGATCGACACAAAAGTGACGCGAGTTGACGCTCCCAGGGTGCTCGAGTTCGGCGATCATCGCTGGGAACTCGAACCGCTTGGAGGCGGCACACGCCTGACACTGTGGTCGAATATTGACCGCCGCTTTATTGCGTGGGGCGCTGCGGGATGGCACATTGCTTTCGATGTTCTGGATCGACTGCTCAGCGGAAGTCCCATCGGTCGCATCGCAAGCGCCGAGGTAATGAAATCCAGAGGCTGGCAGCGATTAGTCGCTGAGTATGCTCAGCAGTTCGGTGTTGAAAAGCCCAAGCCGTAGCCGAAACTGATTCGAAGATTTTGAATCGAGGTCGACATGATAAGTCAAAGCACCCAACGCTCACTGTTTCGTTGGATTCATCTTGTCCTGGCCATTCCGATCATCGGATACATTTACAGCCCGTTTGAGAACCTTCCAGGCTATGCCTTCCCCACGCGGTATGTCTTCCTTCCTGCAATGGTTCTTACGGGATTGTGGATGTGGAAGGGGCATGTTGTTCGACAACTTATTTCGAAGAGGCCGGTCTAATTTATGTCAAACGCAAAGCTTTCAAAAACACAGCGGGAACAAATCATCAGAGTATTGAAGGACCGCTTTGAGAAAAACATGGACCGTCATAAAGGCTTTGAATGGGCCAAAGTAAGCGAAAGGCTCGAGGCTAATGCTGAAAAACTCTGGTCACTCAGCGAAATGGAAAGAACCGGCGGTGAACCGGACGTGGTTGGTCAGGACAAGAAAACGGGCGAATACATTTTTTGTGATTGCTCAGCGCAAAGCCCGCAGGGCCGCAGAAACGTTTGCTACGACCGTGAAGCCCTGGCATCAAGGAAAGAACATAAACCGAAAAACAACGCGATGGATATGGCCGTTACGATGGGAGTTGAGATTTTAACGGAAGAACAATATCGAGATTTGCAGAAGCTTGGCGAGTTCGATACAAAAACTTCCAGCTGGGTGAAGACGCCGTCTAATATCAGAAAGCTCGGTGGCGCGGTCTTTTGTGATCGGCGCTACGACACCGTCTTCCTGTATCACAACGGTGCGGAATCCTACTATGGCGCAAGGGGATTTCGAGGCTTAATAAGGATCTGAACCTTAGATTGTTCTTGTGAGGAGTAGTCAGAGCTGTGATTGACCCGCCGCCTTTATCAGAAATACCAGCTGATGATCCGTTACGTGGCCGGCAACCGACAAGTCATGAACGGATGTCGGGACTGCCGTGGGATGCCTCGTACCGCGACGGCCCTGCGCCCTGGGACATCGGCCGGCCACAGCCGGTCGTGGTGCGGTTGTGCTCTGAAGGCGGATTCGCGGGAGAGGTGCTCGATGTGGGCTGCGGAACGGGCGAGAACGCTCTGCACGTTGCCTCGCTAGGATTGCCGGTTCTGGGCGTTGATGTGGCTGAAACGGCACTGAAGATCGCGCGGCAGAAGGCGCTCAAGAAAAGCGAAAACCGGCGGATCGAGGCCCACTTCTCTTTGGCCGACGCGTTGCACCTGGATGGTTTGGGGCGGAAGTTTCAGACGGTGCTGGACTGCGGAGTGTTTCACTCTTTCGACGACGATGAGCGAGCAGCATACGTCGCGAGTCTGGCATCGGTGACCGACCGCGATGCTACTCTCTACGTGTTGTGCTTCAGTGACCAGGGGCCGGAGACCGGTCCGCACCCCGTCAGCCACGAGGAATTGAAAGCGCCGTTCAACCACGGCCCCGGATGGAGTGTTACCTCAATTAGACCGGAGCGAATTCAAACGAGATTCCACAACGACGGCGCACCCGGCTGGCTTGCGACAATCAAACGCAGTTGAGCAAAGACCCGACGCCTATGAAGTGCAGTCGTATTGCGAACAATCTATTTATAGGTCCATCTCTTCACGACCCAAACGGATTTGGGGAACTACGTTCACTGGGAATCACGGCCATTCTGAGTCTTCAGAGTGAAGAAGATATTGGAGAGCATGGGCTGCTGCGGGAGAAGGAGGCAGCCTTCGCAGCAGAGTTAGCTTTTCGAAATGTGCCCGTGAACGATTTCGACAGCGCAGACTTAGAGACAAAGCTGCTCAAATGCGTGCAGGCGCTGGATGGAATGCTTACGGCTGGTCACACCGTATACCTGCACTGCACCGCTGGCGTAAGCCGTTCGCCAACTGTCGCCGCCGCTTACTTGCATTGGCAGCTGGCATGGCCCCTCGACCAGGCCCTGCTGTGTGTTCGTAAAGCTCGCAAGTGCTCGCCGAATGCTGAAGCAATTCGACATGCCCATTGGAGGGTGTGAGAATTTCCGAAGATGATGGAAATACCACAACCTGAACATTCCGCTGTCTTTCGATCCAGGGATAAATGGGGCACCAGCACCCTCGATAGCTGGAACCCCATTCCAATGAGCTACTAACTCATTGACTAGAACGTAATCCGCAGGCGCAAACGCGTCGTGCGGCGGCTATCGATACCTTCTTGCGAGAACGTCGAGAACGCACGCCCGAAATCGGCGTTGCGGCTGAACGGGAGAATCGCCGAGTTGGGGTCGGTAGGATCCTCGCGCGCAAGCATCGGGCGAAGAGTATTCGGATTCACCTGGATGTTAAACCCACCAAGGTAAGAAAAACTACTGTCTGCAAAATCCAGGTTTGGCATTTTTATAGGGTGATTGAAAATGTTATCGAAGTCCGCGCCCAGAGACGCCGTTACCCGCTCGCCGATTTTAAAGTCCTTGTGCAGCCCAAAATTTACCCCCCACGCGCCTGGGCCCCACAGCAGGTTCTTTCTGGCGACGCCAGGATTTGTGAAGACATCAGCGCCCATCGTTGGTGGAGCAAATGCATCCGGGTTAAAAAGTTGATCCCCGACATGCTGCTTGTAGTCTCCGACGACCAGGGGCCGATACCCGATGAAATCGTCGAAATCTCCGAGAGCGTCAATGGATTCTGACGCAATATTTCCGGGGCCGACCATGCGTATACCGTTTCCACAGTTGTCGCAGGTCCAATACGGCGTGAACGCAGTGCCGCTCTTTGCGAACATCTGAAATGTGGTTTGCCATCCGCCGATGGCCGCATCGGCCCAACCTGACATTCCGCTTCCCAGAGATTTGCCACGGCCAATTGGCAGATCGTAAATGCCGTATAGAACGAAACGGTGACGTGAGATCCATGCATCCTGGGTGTAATCATTCTCCGGGTTAAATGGATCGTAAGGAACGCCACCAAGGCTGGAGTTACCGCCGTCAATGCCGGTCGATTTCTGGTCGGCGTAGGTGTATGAAGCGTTAAACATGAAGCCGTGCGTGTACCGGCGCTCGAATTGAATCTGGTAAGAATTCGACTGGCTATGGCCATAGTTTCCGTAGGCCAGGGCGAAGTCTCCCTGGGTGGGATAAGCAAGGCGAGCGAGGTCCGCCGCGCTCGGAGCGCAGTCACCGTCGTCGGGGGTGCAAGGCGTCATGCCATCACCGATACCATTGCCTTGGTCGACGGTGGTGCCCCACGGATTGTCACTTGGCGCAATTTCATTCAAATCGATGCCGCCAATCAGGCCGTGCGCCGTAATACCGAGATAAGAGACGCGAACCGAGGTGTCCATACCCAATTGTCGTTCATAGGTCGCGTTGTACTGCTGGACAGTGGGTGCGCGCAGACCAACTGGTACGGAGTTGACGGAGAACGCCCCCGTCAGAGGTTCAATGCCCCCACCAGTTAATGGAAAAGGCCAGGGCTGCAGTAGCTGAGTTGTGTTGGGCGCTACGTTATCCTTCGTCCTCGCAATATTGAAGGAGTTCGTCGCAAGCGGGTCGCGAATTCCCTGGGCGGCGCTGGTTGGGAAATACAATCCGTATCCGCCCCGAAGCACGGAGTTGTCACTGAGTCTGAATGCGCCTCCTACGCGTGGCGCAAAATTATTCTTATCGGTTTGGACCAGCCCGCGGCCGATCCCCAAATGCGATTGCGCGGCAGTTACTACGGGAAGAGTCGCGGACACGATGGGATCCAGATACTGGAGTGTCTGCTGCGATGGAACGATGAACCTCCCGGTATTGTTGTTGAAGGCGGGATCGAAGTTCAGCATGATGTCGTGCTTGTCTATCCAGGGCGTCACGAGTTCATATCGCAGGCCGAGGTTTAATGTCAGCCGGGAATTGAACTTCCAATCGTCCTGGAAGAAATATCCTTGCTCCCAGTCGTGGGCATCCATGATCGGTCGAGCACTGGGGACGAGAGTAACTCTTGAGGCAGGTTCTCCCAGCAGCAAGTTTGAGAACGGGGTAACGCCGCTGCCGCTATAAACCATCGAGCCACGAGGGTTGCCGCGCCCGGCCACGAACCCATCCTGACCTACGTTGCGGACAACGTCGGCTCCCATTTTGAAGTTGTGTTTGTTCACTACCCAGGTCAGGGTATCGCCAAACGTCGCCAGGTACTGGCTTGTCTTGCGATCTGTGTTGCGGTCAGCATTGCGGCCGAAGGTCACAAAATTCGATCCAAGATTGATGAAGGGATAGCCGTGTGTTGAAAGCTGAGACGTGCCCACCACGCTGGCATAAGCGTCAATTGCGCTCTGGTCAAATCCTATGCTCGAGAGGAAGCCCTGCAGTGTCGTGTTGCTCTGCGTAAAGCTGTTCTCGCGATTGAAGCCGCCACGAGCCTCGTTGATTAGAGTGTTGTTGAACATGTGTACGTACGAGAAGGACAAAGTATTGTCGCGAATGTCTCTCTGCTGGAGGCCGAGCCCGGTCATTGGCTGGAACACAGGAGCAGTGCTGCCCACCGAGGCTTGTGCGTTGTAAACGCCATAAACGTGATCGCTGTCTGAGAAATCATGGTCGATGCGGAGCGTACCGAGATCACGAGTTGAGCCGCCCGGTACCAAGGTTTGGAATAGGTCAGCAACTCTGCCGTTTCCCGAGTTAATGTCGACCGCAGGGCTGATTTTCGGGAAGTATGTGTTAATCAGCGCCTGAACATTTGGATTTAAGAGGCGCGATGGAATTGTGATGAAGCGATTCGTGCAAATGGGAGGATTTGATGTGTCACAAAAAACTGTTGTGTTGTTCGCCACTTCTTGCGCCGTGAGCTGGCTGAACACGTCGGATGGTACGACCGGTTGTGCTGACGGATCGAGCTGAGAAAAATCACCTGTCCACAGGGACGGATGCGGCAGCTTGTTGTTGGAGAAGCTGACCGGCTCACGATCGTAGTTTCGCTCGTAAGCCATGAAGAACCAGGTCTTGTTCAGCTTAGGAATCGGGCCTCCGAAGGAGGCTCCGAGGTCATTGAAGTTGAAGTAAGGAGTTGGGAACTTAGGCTGAAAGACAGTGGGTTCGAAATCCTGTTTGGCGATAATATCCTGGGTTTGCCACGCCGCCAGAGCGGAGTTTTTGTTGTTATAGAAGATCGAGCCGTGATATTGATTTTCGCCGCGCTTGGTGGTGATGCGGATGTTAGCGATGCCGGCGTACTCGGCGCTGAAGTCATTCGACATGATGTTGACTTCGCTGACTGCTTCGAGTGAAGGCTCGCTGGTGGTTGGCGAGCCGAAGATGGTATTGGTTGAACGCTGGCCGTCAATCGTAAAGTTCGCTCCGTAGCTCTGGAACCCAAGAAATTTGAACTCGCCCGCATCAACTCCCTGGGTGATGTTTGGATTGAGGAACAGGAATTGATAGACATCGCGACTGTCACGCGGCAGGTCGATGACCGCGCTGCTCGTAATGGTGTGGCTGATAGTCTGATCTGAGCTGTCGATGAGCGGCGCTTCTGCGGTTACTACGACATTCTCCGTCGCGGTCGAAACCTTCAGGACCGCGTCAGCACTCACTACATCGCTGCCAGTGAGCACGATGCCCGTAATATCCTGGGTGGTCATACCCTGGAAGGCCACAGTCACTTTGTAATTGCCCGAGGGCAAACCGAACATCTGGTATTCGCCATGCGAATTGGTCTTGGTCTGGCGGGTAGCGCCGGTGCGAATGTCGAGGATCGTTACACCGGCATTGGCGACCACGGCGCCACTGGAATCAGTCACAGTGCCACGAATGGTGCCGAGGTCCGTGCCTTGGCCAGCCAGGAAAACGCTCGCGGAAATTACAAAGATTGCAAGCGCAACGAGAGTGGTGAGAGGTGAGGTTTTCGTCATAAGCGAGACTCCGAGGGCGAAACGAGAGTTCGGGCAATTCGGACTTGTATCACGGAAAAGAAACGATTCGCAAGCAAAAAGAACAATAAAAATAAAATATCGGCAAATAAGAGCAAGCCAAAGGAAGGAATTTCATTGACCCGCCCCCTTGCCCCGAATACACTGCATTTGCCACTTGCGCTATGGCCCACTCCAACCACTCTCGCCTTTTAGCTGAGGGCAGGCGCCGTAAGATATTGGAACTAGTGGAACAAACCGGCCAAGTCACAATCCATGATGTGGTTAAGCGTTTTTCCGTCTCTGCGGTTACAGCGCGGAGTGATCTGGACGCCCTTTCTGCTAATGGGGTAGTTTTGCGCTCTCACGGCGGGGCGGTACGCTATGAGCCAGCCCAAGATTATCCTTTAGAGCTCAAAGCCACGCTGCATCGGTCGGAAAAATCTCGAATCGGGCAAGCCGCGGCGCAACTTGTGAAGCCTAATGAAAAGATCATTCTCGATTCCGGGACAACTACGGCGGAAATCGCTAAATACCTGAAGCATGCGCGGCTGAAGTCGCTTACCGTAATTACCAGCGCGCTCAACATCGCGAACGAACTGGCGGACGCCCCGGAAATATCCCTGATCATGTTGGGCGGCTTGTTGCGCACGATTTCCTATTCCTTCGTCGGGCCGCAGGCTGAGGCCATGCTACGCGACATGCATGCGGACCGGCTTTTTCTCGCGGTGGATGGATTCGACCTGGAAAGTGGCCCGTTTACGCCCGACGTGCTTGAGGCACAGTTGAATGCCCTAATGATGAAAGTGTCGAAGGAAGTAACCGTCGTTGCCGATTCGACGAAGCTCGGAAGGGCGAGTCTGTTCCGGATTGGCCCGATTGAAAGCGTGCACCGCTTGATCACGGATTCCCGCGCGCCCGAAGACTTCACGCAAGCCCTTAGGAAGAAGGGCGTTGAAGTTATGCTGGTCTGATTCTATTCAGATGTTTGCAGCGCGACCCGCGGCTTCGCTCCGGTCTGCAATCTCAAAACAAAGCTTCACGGACGGGAATACCTCCGCAATAGAGGGATGGGGACGGCGACCCTGGGAAAGCGAGTCAACTAGCTCGACCACCTCTCCATAGAACCCGTTCACGACGTCTTCGCGCGCTCCGGGTTCTACAACTTCCTCATGCACGATTCGGTCTTGCTGAAAACAGCGCACAACCCGCTGCGGGCCGAATGGGCTGGTGATCACCACCCGGAAACCATCGCCGAATAACTCGTATGTTTCCTCGACGACGCCGGCGGTGGGCAGAACGTCAAGGCGGCCGCGAATTCCGCTGACGAATTGAAGATCGATGCTGAACCATTCAGGGGCTGCGTTTTTTAGGTTTTGAACGTCGAATTCGTGGACTTCACCGGCAATGAATCGAAGCGTGTCGATGGAATGAATCGCCGTCTCACGCAAGAATTGAGGTTCATTACGCGCGTGCCGCAGCATGGTGGAACGCACATATCGTATTTGTCCGGTCTTACGCGCCCATTCGAGGCCGTAACGCAGAAGGGGCATAAAACGGCGGTTCACCGAAACCATGTTGAGGGTGCCGGTAGCGGTCGCGGTGTCCAGCAACTGGCTTGCTTGGTCGAGCGTGGTCCCCAGAGGCTTCTCCACAACGCAAGGCAACTTCCTATTCAGTAGCATGACGCCTACTTCGGAAATTTTTTCGACCGGCGTCACAGCAATGCAAAGATCCAGCCGTTCGTTTTCGATCATTTCACGCATATCGACATAAGCTCGCGAGAAACCGTACTTGCTGCGAAATAACTCAGCCCGTTCCGGGCGAAGATCGCAAGCTGCCGCCAATGAGATTTTTCCAGGATTCGCCGCAGCGTAGTGCGCGAGCGGCACGGCATGGCCAATTTCCGAGTGTTCGCCGCAACCGATCAGTCCAATGCGAAGGTCCATGGGCCGCTAGTCTAGTCGAGGACAGCGCTGCTCTTCCAGCGATTGCAAAAAAAGAAATTGACGCGGCCCATATAATTTTCGTCCTATGGGCCCAATTCAATCTGTTTCGTATTCCATGCCATCATCTGGAACAATGTGGCTGCGTTCATGGAAAACATTTTCTGCAGTACTAATAACTCTCCTCGTCCTTTTCGCTCCGTGGGCAACCGCACAGCAGCAAGTCACTCATCCGAGATTGCTGATCGGGAAAGACGATCCTTTCACCGGGCTGCAAATCCTGCGAGCGCGTTACGCGGAGGGAATGCGTCCATCGGATGATTTGCCGGGATGGGCTTTGAGCTACTTGATTACCGGCGATGAGACATTCGCGCGCCGGGCGGTGGATGAAATGCGCCGAAGCCATCCTCCTGCACAGGTTGGCTCTCGCACGTACATGGCCTACATTCGGTGGTCGCTGACCTTCGATTGGCTATATGACTACAAAGGTTTTGACCTGGCACTTAAAGATCGGATTGCGGGCGAGCTATTGAGTGCCGCAGAGCGCATGCTTCAGGACCATTCGCTGGCTGATCCCACGCTGGTCCCATTTCACAACTACAGCGTGCGTTTTCTCACGCTGGCGACATTTGCGCTGACTGCGATTGAGGGGCATCCATCGACCGAGGCGAAAGCTGCGCCTTTACGCGACCACGTTCGCAAATCTTTCGACAACGTGTTGGATGTGAGCCAGTTCATCACGCCTAAAGGCGGCTATCACGAGTCGATGGATTACGCGCGTATCACCTATCTTCCGATGGCCTTGCTGGCAGAACTCCGGCGTACTACCAGCCACGACGATCCGGCGCGGCGGTTCACTTTGTATCGGCACTTCATCGATACGTACTTATACAAAATGCTACCTGACGGGACCAGTTCACGACGCGGCGACAATGAGTGGCCCTACTTTCTTGCTCAAGACAATGACGTGCTCGGCTACATGGTCAACAGGTTTAAAGACCCGTATGCGGCGTGGATGTTGAGGGAGAGCGGGTGGGCGTCAACGAAAGACTGGTATATCGGGATTTTGAAATTTCTCTGGGACGATCCACACGTGAATCCGCGTGATCCCGCAGTTGCGGGCGAAGTGGAGTTGCCGCATCAGCATTTCTTTAAAGGAGTTGGCGATCTGGTGATGCGGAATGGCTGGGGACCGAATTCCACATGGATTGAATTCACTGCCGGACCTTATCTGGCTAAACACCAGCACCTCGATCAGAACGCCTTTACGATTTTTCATCGCGGATATCTGGCGATCGACAGCGCTGCGGATTACACGGAAACTGAAAGCCCGAATTATTTGAACTATTACCGGCGAACAATCGCACATAACACGATGCTGGTCTACAAACAGGGCGAGCCTTTTTTCTGGGCGGAAAATTTGTGGCCGGCAGCAAACGACGGCGGTCAACGGATGGACTCTTCGCGTTATTGGAACACTATCCGAAGCGTTCAAGATTGGGAACAGACCCGCGATCTATGGGACCTAGCGAGGATGAAGGCGACGGACTACGTTCCGAATGTGTTTCAGTATGCAAAAGGAGATGCAACGCACGCGTATAGCTCTTCGAAGCTGGACCTGTTTACGCGCGAACTCGTCTATTTGCCGCACATTGATTCCTTGATCATTTTTGACCACGTACGCAGCACCGATCCTTCTTACAAAAAAGTGTGGCTGTTGCACGGGGTCAATGAACCGCAAGTAGAGTCCAGCAGACCAGGCCAGGAGATTGGGCACGGAGGCACCTCATACCCGAATGCGTCGACCTTCACCTTTGAAGATGGCGAAGGCCAACTGCTGGATCATGTTCTTTTGCCGCAGGAGCATGAAGTCATAAAGCGCGGAGGCCCCGGTTGGGAGTTCTGGACACCTGGCGACGAATTCGGCGGGGCATGGGGTACGGGAAAAAACTGGCCGATCGAAGAAGCGGAAGGCGGTCCCCTGCCGCAGGATCCATATCTCAATAAGATGTGGAAGACATTCTGGGGACAGGACCTCACTCACATCTCGCGGTCGAACATGAAGCATGTAATTCCCGGTGCATGGCGCGTGGAGTTGTCGCCGTCGGAGCCCCGCAAGGAAGACTTCTTCCTGAACGTTCTTGAAATCGGCAATAAGGGCGAGGGCAGCAAACGCCAGGTTGAACTCACTGAGGGTATCAATTTCGCGGGTGCACTTATTGCAAACGAGATTCTGACATTGTTTTCAACCGGGCAATCACCGGCGACAGAAGGAGAAGTTACGCTGCCACAAGTTGAGGTCCAGAATTTGATTGTGACCGGGCTGAAACCCGAAGCGAAATACGAGCTTGATATCACCGGGGGCAAAACCAAGACTTGGGGTGGAGGTCTGTTTCAAGGTGTCCACCTCTGGGAGACCACCGCCGACACAGATCGCGCAGGTGTGCTGGAAATTCCTTTCAGTGGCCACAAGGATGCGCGGCTGCGAGTACACCTGCTTCAGTGACACCTGTCCGATGGCAGAGTTACGTTTTTCAGAACGGCTCTTCTCTGCATCTTGCGAGCTCCACCAGCACTTTACGGTTGACATTTCCCCGGCTTTGCTCGAAAGTGGTAGCGCAAAATATAGAAAGTAAAAGAAAGAATCAAATGGTAAACATCGGTCGCCAGCTTGTTCTGGCCGTCCTGCTTGTGAGTAGCGCATTTGCCGCCCGTCCTGGAGATTTCAAAGTCATCGGTCCCGGCGGGGGCGGAGCAATGTTTAATCCCACCGTCAGCCCTCACGATACGAACACGGTACTCATTTCATGCGATATGACGGGCTCTTACATCACTCACGACGGTGGACAGTCGTGGCGAATGTTTAATCTTCGTGGAGTAGTGCGGTTCTTCGCGTTCGATCCACTTGACCCTAAAGTGATGTATGCCTACGCAACGGGATTGTGGCGCAGCAGCGATGGCGGCGAAACATGGAAGCTGGTGTATCCCGATCCGACGAAGATCAAAACGATCGTTATGAGGTCAGACCACTCGGACGAAACTCTGGTTGCGGACCCGGACCCTCTTGGAGCAATAGCCGCCCTCGCGATTGATCCCGAAGATTCCAAGACACTGTACGTGGCTGCCGGAGCAAAGGACCACACGGCATTATTTGTCTCGCATGATTATGGCGAGACATGGAAGGAAGAGGACGCTCTGCCGGAGGCGCCACGGCGAATTTGGGTTGACCCGGCTTCGCCGAAAGAAGCGCGGACACTATACCTAGCGGGACGGCATTTTGTTTCGGTTAAATCCAAAGATGGAATCCGCAACGCACCAGCTCCGCAGTCAAGCACCTTCCTCGATATTTCGGCGGGATTCGTATCACCATCGCAGCCGCCGGTCATCTACGGGGTAGCGAAAGAAGGAGTCTTCATTTCGAAAGACGGCGCTACCACCTGGAAGAAGTCTGACTTCCCCGGTTCAGACGCGTCGGTTCGTGCAGTAGCCACTAGCCGGAAGCATGGTGCTGTCGCCTATGTTTCTTACAGCGATCTCTCGCTGGATGGTAAGAAGTGGTTAGGTGTAGCTAAAACAGAGAATTCGGGGGACACGTGGAAATGGGTGTGGAAAGAATCCGCGGCGGCGGCGCCTAACGTCCATGATGCATGGATCACTCCGCGTTTCGGTGTGGGTTGGGCAGAGAATCCACTGGAACTTGGAGTCGCGGATCAAGATCCCAATCTCGCCTATGGCACGGATCTCGGCCGCACCATGCGGACAACAGACGGCGGCGCCACTTGGTGGGCGGTGTACTCGAAGAGAATTCCATCGGGAGAGTGGGCCAGCACGGGACTCGACGTCACAAACGTTTACGGCATTCAATTTGACCCGTTTGATCATAATCGCCAATTTCTGACCTACACTGACATAGGAGTGTTTCGCAGCGAGGATGGTGGAAAATCCTGGCAGAGTTCCACGATTGGGGTGCCGCCAGAATGGACCAACACGACGTATTGGCTGGCTTTTGATCCCAAAGTCCGCGGTCGCATGTGGAGTGTGAACAGTGGTACGCACGACCTGCCACGTCCAAAGATGTGGCGGCACCAAGACCCAGCCCGCTACAAAGGCGGCGTTTGCATCAGTGAAGATGGTGGCAAGACCTGGAAGAAATCCAACAATGGCATGGAGCAAACCGCGGCCACTCACATTCTGCTGGACCCAAATAGCCCCGTGAATGCGCGAGTGTTGTATGTAGCCGGATTTGGGCGCGGCGTATACAAGAGCAGCGATGGCGGCAAAAGCTGGTCGCTGAAGAACAACGGCATCACTCAGCGTCAGCCGTTTGCGTGGCGATTGTCACTTGCTTCAGACGGCACGCTCTACGTCGTGATCGCCCGCCGTTCGGAAGACGGGAGCATCGGCAATGCCAATGATGGCGCGTTGTACCGATCGCGTGATGGCGCGGAGCATTGGGAAGCGGTTCAACTGCCATCCGATGTGAACGGCCCCAACGCGCTTACGATCGATCCCAAATCGCCGGAACGACTCTACCTGGCGGCGTGGGCACGCGCTTCAGGTGTACACGGCGACGGAGGAGGTATCTACCTTTCGGAGAATGGCGGCCGAAGCTGGACGCGAATTTTCGATGGCGACCGCCACGTCTACGACGTTACCGTCGATCCAAATGACGCGAACACTCTCTATGCTGCGGGATTTGAATCTTCTGCCTGGCGTTCAAAGGATCGCGGCGAACACTGGGAACGGATACCCGGCTTTAACTTCAAGTGGGCATACCGTGTAATTCCCGATCCCGCCGATCGCAACAAGATATACGTTTCAACTTTCGGAGGGAGTTTGTGGCACGGTTCATTGCTCGGGCGAGACGAACCATTAGATATTGCGACTCCGGAACTGCAGCCGGGCCGATGAGCGGTTCGACTGTTTCGGCATACGTCAGAGTTGACTCTTAGGGGGAGTTTGGTAGCGTTCACCACAACGGAAGCATTTTCTGAGTGGCTCCGCGATTTTTGCGAGCGCCAGCCGGGAGCTGCGAAGTTGTTGCGCGCCTCCACCGATGAACAGAAACGGCGCGGATATTTCCACACGCTTCACGAAATCCTGCAGCAACCCTCCACCTGGATTCACACCTCAGGGCAGATGGTTCGGCTTTCCTCCACGCTCGGACGTTCTGTTGCCGGCATCTGCAATCTGATTTTGACAGGCTCGGGAAGTTCGGAATATGCCGGTGATTGTGTGCGCCTCCTGCTGCAGAACCAGCTAGGTGTAAACACAATCGCGATTGGCGGTGGCGCTCTACTCACGGAAGGAAAACGTTCGTTGCCCCCACAGCGGCCTGGGCTGGTCGTTTCGTTGGCCCGATCGGGAGATAGCCCGGAGAGCGTCGGCGCTCTTTCGTTGCTCCTTGAACTGGATCCTGAGCTTCGCCATCTGGTCCTTACCTGCAATGCCCATGGAAAGTTGGCGGTGAACTTTCGCGAAAATCCTGAAGTGCAGGTCGTTGCTCTGGATGAGGGAACAAACGATCAAAGCCTGGTAATGACCAGCAGCTTCACGAACCTCGTCATCGCGGCTCAATCTCTCGGAT
>DATBIE010000098.1:0-9944 GCA_036557105.1 Terriglobales bacterium | reverse complement strand
CTTGCCTTGCGTTACGAAAATGGCAAGCTCGTGCGCGGCATCACTCGCGGTGACGGCTCGACCGGTGAAGATGTCACCGCGAACGTGCGCACTGTGCGTTCGATTCCATTGTCCATTCCTTCAGACAAGCTGAAGAAGGCCGGCATTCCGATGAATTTCGAAGTACGCGGCGAAATGCTCATGCCGATCGCTTCGTTCAAGAAGATGAACGAAGAGCGCGAGAAGCAGGGCCTCTCACTGTTTGCAAATCCGCGCAACGCCACTGCGGGCACTGTCCGGCAATTGGAGCCAAGCATAACGGCACAGCGAAGGCTGGATTATTTCGCATACATGCTGATTGCGAGGACGGGCGAGGACGCCCGTCGCCCCACAAATCAAGATGGGGGCACGGGCGTCCCCGGCAGTGCAGTCACAATTTATCTACATCATTGGCAAACATTAAATGCCCTGGACAGCACCGGATTCAAGGTGAACCCACGGCGGGCGCTGGCGACGAACTTCGAAGAAATTTTGCAGTTCATCAAGCAGTGGGAAGAGAAGCGGGAGAGCTTGCCTTACGAAATCGACGGCGTTGTCGTCAAGGTAAATAGTACGGCGTTGCAGAACGAACTTGGGTTCACCGGCAAAGCTCCCCGCTGGGCGATCGCTTTCAAATATGCAGCGCGTTCGGGGATCACGCAAATCGAAAATATTCACGTGCAGGTGGGACGCACGGGAAAACTGACGCCTGTGGCGGAACTGAAGCCTGTGCCCATCGGCGGCACGACCGTGAGTCGTGCCACTCTGCACAACATGGATGAGATCGAGCGGCTCGGAGTAAAGATCGGCGATTGGGTGGAAGTCGAACGCGGCGGCGATGTCATCCCGAAGGTCACGCGAGTCCTTGATGACGACAAGCACCCGCGCGGGCGTAAATCGTTTCGCATGCCGGAGAAGTGTCCTGTCTGCGGCGGCCATGTGGTCCGTGTTGAGGGTGAAGCCGACCACCGTTGCGTGAATCAAAAGTGTCCCGCCAAGCTGCGCGAGACCATTCTTCATTTCGCCTCGCGCGGCGTGATGAATATCGATGGCATGGGCGATGCGCTGGTGAATCAACTCACCGAGCGGGGCATGGTCAAAGACATCGCCGATATTTACAAGCTGACGAAAGACAAATTGCTGAGCCTGGAGCGCATGGGTGATAAGTCGGCGGAGAACATTCTGCGGGAGGTCGGGAATTCGAAGAAGCTGCCGCTGGAACGCGTGATCTACGGGCTCGGAATTCGTTTTGTTGGCGAGCGGACAGCGCAATTTCTCGCCGAGCATTTCGGAGACATGACAGCACTTGAAAACGCCGGTGAGGAAGAATTGCAACAGGTCGAAGAGGTCGGGCCGAGAATCGCAAAGAGCATTGTCGAGTTTTTTGCCGAGCCGAAGAACCGGGAATTGGTCGAAGAGCTTCGCGGCGCCGGTCTGCAATTCAAGGGCAAGAAGAAAGAACGCGGCACCAAGCTCGCCGGCAAAACCTTCGTGCTTACGGGAACATTAGCGAATTACACCCGCGATCAAGCAAAAAAGATGATCGAAAATGCGGGGGGCAAAGTCGCAGGATCTGTGAGCAAGAAGACAGATTACGTTGTCGCCGGATCGGATGCTGGCTCGAAGCTGGATAAGGCGAGGGAGCTAGGGATCACAGTGTTGGACGAGCAGGGCATGCGAGAGCTTCTGGGTACTTGACCCTTCGGCCCCATTGACAGCCCTTTTTGGGGCTCATAACCTCGTATCCATGGAAGTTCCTCTTACTCCGGATCTGGAATCGAAACTCACCCGCCTTGCCGCTCAACAAGGGCGTGCGAGTGAAACCCTTGTCGTTGAAGCGGTGGAGCGCATGTTGAACTATGACGAATGGTTCATAGGCGAGGTCGAAAAAGGGTTAGCCTCTGCGGATCGCGGCGAACTTGTCGATCATGAGCGCGTCTCGGAGCTTATTCAGAAACGGTTTCCGGGCTAATGCGGATCCGGTGGACGGATCCCGCGTTACGCGATTTCACGCAAATTTGCGATTACATCGAACGGCATGGCAGCGCTGGAGTAGCGCGACGCGTTTCGATTTCTATTTACGGACAGATTAGCGACCTATTCAGGTTCCCGGAATTGGGACGAACCGGCCGCAAGCCGGAGACAAGAGAACTCGTCCTGAGCGGGTTACCGTACATTGCAATCTATCGCGTACAGGTAAACGAAATTCAGATTTTGCGTTTGCTTCACGGCGCACAGCAGTGGCCGTAAAACAAATTGCGGAATATTTTCCCAGCACTCACGTGCTGGGCTATATAAATTTCGTCGCGGCGCGGCTTATCACTGCTTCGCCTCCCCGAGTGCGGTACGCAACCGTCTATACGTTTCTTCCAGCGCTTCGGGCAGCACGCGGCTCTCTCCCACCGTCGTCATGAAATTTGTGTCGCCGACCCAGCGCGGCAGGACATGCATGTGGACGTGGCCCGCCACTCCGGCGCCCGCAGCCCGGCCAACATTCATCCCAAGATTGATTCCATCGGGCGAATAGACGTCCCGCAGGACGCCTTCCATCTTTTGCGACAGTGCCATCATTTCGTTCGCCGCGTCCTGCGGCAGTTTCCGCAATTCATCCAAATGCGCGAACGGCACAACCATGACATGTCCGGACGTGTAAGGAAAGCTGTTCAGAATGATGAAGCAATGCTCCCCGCGATAGATAATGTTCGCGTCCGGATCCGGGAGCTTCGGCAATTCGCAAAAAACACACTGTCCAGATGTACCATCCGTCTTGGCCGCGGCAGAAATATATGCGTAACGCCAGGGAGTGAAGAGGTAATCCATATTTAGATCGGGTGATCGGGCCGTCGGGTGATCTGAAGCTTAAAAGCCTTTAACCGCAGAGCGCGCCGAGAAGCAACGCGAGAGCGCAGAGAGAAGCCACGCCGGGCCCAGCGCTGAAATAAACGAATTATTCGAAACGCAAACTCTTCGTCCGCGACCGCAACTCCTCTTGTTTACTACGTGCCATCTCTCTCAGATCGCCCGATGATCCAATCACCAGATCGCCCGATTATACGATTTGCTGAATTTTTGGCAGCAGGCCTGTGAATTGACACCTTTTCCGAGCGGTTGTTATAGTCGAAGAGTTCCCTTGGGATTCGGGTTCGATCTTTCACGACCGCTGGCTTTAGTCCATCCGCCAGGGTGGGCCAACATAAACTGGGCAACATAGCTTAAGACCCATTCCAGCAGTTCTGTAACCAGCCCGCGTCTCAGACACCGCTGAGAGGCAATGACTTTGTTCGACGAAACCAACACCACCTTCCCCGATTCCGCCACCTCAACCCTAACCGAAACCCAGCCCGCGACTGACACACAATCTGCCTCGTCTGCGAGGGAAGAAGAACAGAAAGCGACTGGGACAGAGGATTTCGCTTCCGCGCTGGAAAACTTCACCACTGAAGCAGAGGAACTCGAAGGTGAAGACCATGTGCTGAAGGGCACGGTAGTCAAGCTCACGCCTACGCATGTCGCGGTTGATATCGGAGCGAAATCGGAAGGAATGCTGCCGATCGGTGAAGTACTCGACGCAAACGGCAATTCCAAGTTCCAGCCCGGCGACGAAATTCACGTGGTCCGCGAAAAGGGCGAGACGGAAGAGGGCTACATAAATCTCTCTTATCAAAAGGCGCAGAAGCTTCGCGCCTGGGATGAGATCGAGCGGGCGTACAGCGAAAATCAGCCAATCAAAGCCACAGTTCTGGACCGCACCAAGGGTGGCGTGACGGTCGACATCCTCGGTGCCAGCGCCTTCCTGCCGGGCTCGCAGATCGACCTGCGTCCGGTGCGTAACCTGGACGCCATGAAGGGGCAAACGTTCGATGTAGCGATCGTCAAGTTAAACAAGAAGCGCGGCAATGTCGTTGTCTCGCGCAAGCAACTTCTCGAGCAGGAGCAGAACGAGAAGAAGTCTAAGCTGCTCGAACATCTGCAGGAAGGCACGGTGCTGACTGGCATTGTGAAGAACCTGACCGAGTACGGTGCATTCGTCGATCTCGGGGGCATAGACGGTCTGCTGCACATTACAGACATGTCGTGGGGACGACTGACACACCCGCGCGATTTAGTGAACGTGGGAGATCAGATTCAAGTCAAAGTGTTGAAGTTCGATGCCGAAAAGCAGCGTGTTTCGCTGGGATTCAAACAGCTCACGCCCGACCCCTGGCTCGATGCTGAGCAGCGGTATCCAGTTGGCGCGCACGTTCACGGACGGGTAATCAGCGTGACCGACTACGGCGCGTTCGTCGAACTGGAGCAGGGGATCGAAGGTCTGGTCCACGTGAGCGAGATGACCTGGTCAAAGCGCGCGAAGCATCCTTCGAAGCTGGTCAGCGTGAACGACCAGGTGGAATGCGTCGTATTGAACGTCAACCCGGCGGAGCGTCGGATTTCGCTAGGAATGCGACAGCTCGCGGCCAATCCGTGGGATTCTTTGATCGAAAAGTATCCGGTGGGCGCGGCTGTTGAAGGCCGGGTCCGCAATCTTACCGAGTTCGGGGCATTCATCGAAATTGAAGACGGCATCGATGGTTTGGTCCACGTGAGCAATTTGAGCTGGACGAAGCGCGTGAAACATCCGTCGGAGGTTTTGAAAAAGGGCGATCGCGTGAAAGCGGTGGTCCTTGCCATCGACTCCGAAAAGAGGCGACTGTCGCTGGGAGTGAAGCAGCTTCAGCCGGATGTTTGGGACTCCTTCTTCGAGCAGCACCGTGTGGGCGATATCGTGCATGGAAAAGTTCTGCGTGTCGCCGCGTTCGGCGCCTTTGTGGAAATTTCTGAAGGGGTTGAAGGCCTGTGCCACAACTCGGAAGCTGTGGATGGCGAAGGTCATCCCGTGCATCTCGAGCCGGGCATTGAACACGATTTCAAGATCATCAAGATGAGCCCGGAAGAGAAGAAAGTCGGCTTGAGCATTCGCGCGGCCGGCGAAGAGGCCTCGCGTTCGGAAGTAGAGAGTTACAAGCAGCCGTCGTCCAGCACGGGATCCACTATTGGCGAATTCGTCTCATGGAAACGTGCGGGGAACGAAAACGGGTAGTGCGGTTTTAGACTTTAGGCAACGAAGGCTCCAGTTTACCTTGCGAAACTTGGGGCTTTTTTTATTTCTCACCGAATTCGTAACAGAGGTAATCGCGCAAAAAGCTCGACCACAGAGAACACAGGGGTACACAGAGAAAATCCACGGAGGCAATCAGAAGCTCTGTGGATTTTTCTCTGTGGAACTCGGTGTCCTCTGTGGTCAGGCTTTTTGTACTTGTCCCAAATAAAAAAGCTCCAGGCTTCGCGCTGAAAGCCCAGAGCCTAAGGCCTGAAGCCGGTTTACTTGCTTGCTATCTTTGCCCACTTCGACAGATTCGTCAGGAAGGGCATGGCTCCTGCCGGTGAACTCACGGTCTTTAATGAAGTAGAAAATGGCTGCATCTTCCCGTAGAAAATTCGCGTGCTCTCGCGGTCCTGTCCGACTACCGCTCCGTTAAGCTCTAAACCAGCAAAAACACCACGAGCGCGCGAGTAACTCAGGACTTGAGCACGCATCTTCCAGTCGGTATCAGCCGCTGCATGGCGCCCTACCGGGCCGGCCGCAACTGTAGCGTCAGCGCCGAGCTTGAATTTGCTATGGAGAAGGTTATCCATGCCTTTGTTGTTCATGATCAGCATGATCAAGTCGACCGCCTGTCCGCCAATCTGCAACCCGAAGCTACCGCCTTTGATCGTGAAAAACGCCGGGTCGCTCCAGCCTTTCGGCGTGCGGCAGCTGGCCACGCCGCGTCCGTATTGCGCACCGAACACAAAGCCGGCTTTCAGCATGGAGGGCACCACCGCCACGCACTCGGCCGAACCCATGATTTCGTCAGGTATGCCGATGTCCGGAGTGGCCTGCACTTCGTCCAGCACCGTAGCGGCAGCCTGTACGCGGTCAACAGCCGGATTGTCATCTTCCTGATCGGCGGCAAGGCAGTTTGCGGCCAGACCCAACAGCAGCAGTACAAGCGACAGCTTCTTCATGATTTCACGCTTTCCCGAGCAGAATTTTTCTACGCTGATCGTGAACACCTGATTGTAGGAAATTACTCTGTGGAATACGCCAACATTCGACTTTGTGACTCGGAAAATATTGACCTTTCTGGTGCTCGCGGAAGGGTTGAAGGCCAAAAAAATCGGGGTCAGCAATAGCGGCCAAGCCGCCACTTCTAACCCCGTCTCCCAGGTTCTGTGGTAGGTGAGGCGAGTATGCCGGAGCGTTGCCTGGGCGGCAAGATTACTGGGGTCATTGTCCTTTAGTAACCAGAGCTAAATTCAACAACAGTCAGGGATTAACACGAATTCAGGCCGGTGAACACTTCGAAATCAGCCGCAGATTAACGCGGAATACGCGGATCATTCGGGTAAAAACACCCATCGCGCGGTTCTCTTTGGAAGCTAGGGAGCTAGCTCCAGCTCGATCTTAACTTCATAGCAGCCGTGGTCCGTGGCTGTTCTTGGACGATTTAGTCTGCGTTGATCCGCGTTCATCCTCGGCTGACTGGAAGTGTCACCACACGTGACACCGATTGTCCCGCACCATGGGTTGGCCCTTCTTGCAGTTAAATGCCTTCTGAAACTCCGGCATATTCGAAACGACACCGTTGATTCGCAGCTGATCAGGGGAGTGCGGATTGGCCTGCGCAAGGAACCGCAGCACCTCGGGGGTCATGTTTGAACACCAGACTTGTCCATAAGAGACGAAAAATCTCTGCTCCGGAGTTAAACCATCAGATTTGGAGGCACTTGGGTCTTTGACGCCTGCTGAGTTCTCGAGTGCCATCAATGCGATCCGCACGCCGCCATTGTCCGCAGTGTTCTCACCCAAAGTGAGGTCGCCATTAAGTTTCGTTCCCGGAGTCGCTTCGAATCCGGAGTACTCATCGGAAATACACTTCGCCCGTTGCTCAAATTTCTTCGCATCGTCCGCGGTCCACCAATCGCGCAGATTCCCCGTCGGATCGAACTTGCGGCCCTGATCGTCGAAGCCATGGGTCAATTCATGACCGATGATCGCTCCCACCGCCCCCAGGTTCACAGCATCATCTGTGTCCTTATCGAAGAAGGGCGGCTGCAAGACCCCGGCGGGGAAGTTGATGGTATTGAGTTGCGGATCATAGTACGCATTGACGGTGGGGGGAGTCATAAACCACTCGCCGCGATCCACTGGCTTTCCGATTTCCGCCAGTTTGCGATGCAGTTCAAACTCGCCGCTTCGGTAGGCGTCTCCCAGCAAATCACCGCGAACGATATTTACGCTCGAATAGTCGCGCCAATGGTCCGGATACCCGATCTTGTCCTCGATGGCATGTAGTTTCACCAAGGCTTGCTTCTTTGTTTCGGGCCCCATCCAATCCAGTTGCTGAATGTCTCTCCCCAGAGATTCTTCGAGTTCATGCACAAGCTTGAGCGTGCGCTGCTTCTCATCCGCGCCGAATGTTTTCTGAACGTAAGCTTGGCCGAGCGCCTCTCCCAAGTCCCGGTCGACATATCCGACGCATCGCCTCCAACGCGGGCGTTGTTGCTGCTGGCCAAACAGTTTTCGGCCATAAAAATCAAAATTTTCGTCATCAAATGGTTTGCTCAGCAGCGGCGCCGATGCGGTCACCAGGTTCCAGCGCAGGTAGGCTTTCCAACCATCGAGAGAAGCGCTCTTGATAAGCTGATTGAAGCCTTTGTAGAAGTCCGGAGTTGCGACCAGGTAGTGCTCCGTCGCCGGAGCGTTGATCGCTTTCAGGTAATCGTCCCACGAAAAATCGGGAGTCAACGCTCGCAGCTGTTGCCCACTGAGCTTGTGGTTCACATTAGCTGGGTCGCGCCTCTTGACAATATCCATTGCCGCCTTGGCCAGCGCGGTTTCCATCTCTATCACAGTCTTTGCATTCGCAGATGCCTGGGGAGCGTTCTCGCCAAGAAGTTCGAACATCTTCTGAATGTGCGTGAGGTACTGCTGCCGGAGCTCTGCTGACTTCGCGTCAGTTCGAGTGTAGTAGTCCCGGTCGGGCAACCCGAGCCCACCCTGGTCAGCCTGAGCAACGACCAGACTGGCATTGTCCAGATCCTGGCCGGAGGTAAATCCAAATGCGACCGTGTTTGAACCTGAATTCGTCACAGGCGCGAGTTGAAACTCAATCGCATGAATGTGGGCGATCTCTCCGGCTAATTGCGATTTATTTGTGAGCGCGGCAATCCGGTCAAGCTCCGGCTGGATGGCGGAGATGCCTTTCTGATCCACCCCGCTCTCGTCCATGCAGGAGGCATAGTAATCGCCGATCTTTTGCTGCACGGGGCTGCGCTGGGGATCATCCTTCGAGGCAGATTCCAAAACTTGTTTCAGTACCTGCTGATTCCACAATTCGAGTTTGTCCCAGTGCGACCAGGATGCCTGGTCAGGCGGGATCGGGTTCGCGGCCATCCATTTATTGCAGGTGTACTTATAGAAGTCCACGCAAGGATCGACGCTGTGATCGACATCGTTGATATTGAAGTGATCGACGTCGGCGATGGCGGAATCTGCGGACTGCGTCTGAGCGGCGGCGGCGAGAGAAAGCAGCAAAGGTAGAAAGAGTAGAACTTTCAGTGAGCGCACAAGGTTCTCCTTATTGCGGGCTGAAACGATCGAGAAGAATACACTAAACCTGTGACAAAGATGCAATCAGACACGAATACAGCGAAGATAGATGTGGGTCGTACGAAACCGTACACGAAAGAAACTCACACCACTTAGTCGAGGTCAGTTCCGGCTCCCGAAGCGAGGCAGGAGAAACCCGGTATTTCTCTTGTGCTCGTCGAATCTGTCGGAAAATGCATCTGCAAGTATTCGCTCTTCTCTCCTGGCCTTGATTGAATAATTCACAAGCAGAATGGCGAAAGCCAGCACTCCTCGCCACTGATCGACAACAAGCGCGGTGCCGGCCACGGCAAGCAAGACTCCGGAATAAATCGGATGTCTCATGCAGGCATATGGACCGGTGCGAATGAGCTGATGGTTGGCCCGGAGAACCACTTTGTCACTCCAGTAGTTTCCGAGATAGATGCGCGCCCACAGGGCAAGTGCGAGTCCTGCGAGCGTTAAAACGAAGCCAGTGATTGCGAGCGCGACAGATGAATGCGTGAAGCTCGTTCCCAGCCAGCCAACACCAGTACGGTTCCAGAAGAGCAGCGCGAAGACTGCGGCCAGAACGAGAAGGCGCAACGCCCTATACAAAGGAAACTCACCCGAGCGGGCCGATCCAGCAGGCGTGACGAAGTAAAGCGCCGCCGCGGCCCAAACGAGACACAGAAAAATCAATAGAACCGGCGGAATAGTCCGCCGTTCGAGAAAGAGCAAAACAAAAGTGACTACCAGGCACGCAATGCGAGCCCATCTGCCATATCGGTTCTTCTCGCTCTCGGTTTCAGGAGCTCTCTTGAAAAGACTGGCACCCATCCAGTAGGCGCCAAAGGCAACCCAGATATACGCCACAGTGCGTAGAAGTTCGGCGCGGATCATCCCTGCTTCGGCTCAACCACTACCGCTGTGCCGTATGCGAGCACCTCGGTGACGCCGTTCATGATCTCGGTGGCATCATAGCGCGCCGCAACGACAGCATTCCCGCCAAGCTGGGCCGCGTGCTGCAGCATCAGATCGAACGCTTCGGCGCGCGTCTTTTCGCAAAGATTCGTTAATAGCGTGATGTTGCCACCGAGGATGGTCTGCAAACTCGCGCCAATTGTGCCCACAATCGAGCGCGATCGCACGACGATGCCGCGAACCACTCCAAGCGTACGCACTACGCGAAAGCCGTCCAGTTCGAATTGGGTCGTCACCATATTGTGCGCAACCATTGCGCCGCCGGTTGGATAGGCTATGGCCATGGAAGTGC
>DATBIE010000097.1:0-13029 GCA_036557105.1 Terriglobales bacterium | reverse complement strand
CATTGGGTTCGAGTACAAACTCAAGGACGGGCATCGTGGTTCCGGTGATGCGGCTCTGCATGAAGTTCTCCTGTTGGTGATACGCGCCTTAGGGGGATTTGGTTCGTCGCAGCCGAAAAGTATATACGCAGAAACATAATTTCTGCGCCGGTTTGCTGCGCGCTTCGATTAAAGTATCAGCGATGAAAATTGTATTTTCTGGGTTTTTCTTCCTCCTCATTTCCGTATCTTCAGCCTTGTGCGAAAACACCGCGCAGTTCGACATCAAAGCCGCTGACCGCTTTGCAAACCTGGCGCTGGCTTGTGTTCACAAAGAGTATCCCAACAAAATCAGCCACAGCATGAATAGCTATGCGGATGTCGGTCCTCCTCATAAACTGACGCCGGCGTTTTACGGCTGCTATGACTGGCATTCTTCAGTACACGGGCATTGGCTGCTGGTCCGGTTGGTTAAAACATTTCCGAACGCAGACTTCGTGCCTGCCGCACGTGCTGCCCTTCGCCAGAGCTTGACGGCGGAAAATATTCTCCAGGAAGCCGCGTATCTTCGCACTGACGGTCGCACCAGTTTTGAGCGTCCTTACGGCCTGGCCTGGCTGTTACAACTCGCGGCCGAACTGCATGAATGGGACGATCCTGAAGCTAAGCAGATGGCCGCCAATCTGGTTCCGCTCGAGCAAGCCGCGCTGGAACACCTCAATCAGTGGCTCCCCAAACTATCCAACCCCGTGCGTATCGGCGAGCACGATCAGACTGCCTTCGCCCTCGGACTCATGCTCGACTACGCGCATTCGACCGGCAATCGAGAATTTGCGGATCTACTGCAGTCGAAGGCCCGGCAGTTTTACTACACAGACAAAAATTGTCCCTTGAATTACGAGCCGTCGGGGGAAGATTTTTTATCGCCCTGTATCGCAGAGGCAGACGTTATGCGCCGTGTGCTGCCCAGCCGCCAATTTGCGCTGTGGCTCAGAACGTTTCTCCCGCAGATATCCACTTCCAAGGATGCGAAATGGTTGCAGCCCGTCGTCTCTCCTGATCCCAGCGATCCGAAGCTCGCGCATTTGGACGGACTGAACCTGAGCCGCGCATGGATGCTCGAAGGTATCGCTTCGGGGTTGCCGAGAGATGACAATCGGCTTCCGTCAATTCTGGTTGTTGCCGACGCGCACAAGCAAGCAGGCCTGAAAGCCGTGACTGGCGAACACTACGAAGGCGGACATTGGCTGGGCAGCTACGCCGTATACCTCATCACCCAACGAGGTATATCTCACCAATGATGTTCTCAGCGAGCTTTGCGGATGTTCTTGTGAACTCTGCGGGTAAGAGCCTTTAGCGCGGCAAATAAATTGCCACAGGATCACACGCTCGCGGCTTCGGCCTTTTCCACCACATCCTTGACTAGTTCGCGGCGAGTTTTTGCAGATGTTTCGAGGGCCCGCACGCGCCGGGCCGCAATGTTTACGGGTTCAAGACGTTGGACCTCGCCATTGCTGACCTCGATTTGAAAGCGAAACCAGTCGGTCCGATAAAGGCGTCCGGAAACGTAAAACGTCATACTCACGGCGATCTGGCCGTCGTAGTCGTCACCTGTGCAGGCAAAGAGATTTCTGCCAAGATCATCCGCCCATGTAGTGCCGCCAACAAGTGGTTCGTTCAGAAAAGACCGAAGCGAAGGCACTGCCATAGAGAGCCGCCTTAACTGCACCATCTGCAGTAAGACAGAGATTCTGGCAAGGTTGGTCACCACGAGTCTCGTCTGCCGCGTCGAGGTTTTTTCCAGTTTGATGTGCAACTCGGGCGACCATTGCCGTTCAAACTCCTCGCGCGCCAGGGCGAGACTCTTGTCGCTCGATTCTGCGTACCGCAGTGTGGCGCGGGCGAGCACAACGCTAAGAATGGTGGTCGCGACCGTCGCGATCAACGGAATGTACTCCACGATCACAGTGAACGGGATGCGCTGGCTGAACCAATGCAGGTGCATCGCAGTCTGGTCCTTTCTTACGTGAATCCTATGTTCGCGGGGATTCGACAAGTCTAGCGAGGATTAGGGGGAGCGGGACAGTTGCCCAAGGTCCAGCCTGAAGGACGAGACGCGGTCTTGGCCTAAGGTCATCTTGAAGATGTTTAGGGCCATTCCTAACTCGGGTGCTATCTGGAACTTGCGGTTACATTCTGCGCCGCGCTTTCACTCGGAACCGCGCTGTTCTCCGCCGCACTGCTCAAGCGTGTAAGCCTCGGGAAGAATGGCGTCAATTCAAACGGCATCTTGTCGCGCGCATTTAGGATAGCGACCGGCGCGGCCTTGATCATTTCGATGTGGTCTTCCCACGGATCGAGTTTGATTCGTCCGCCCAGGGGTAACGCGGCAATCTGGTCCAGTTTGTTGGCGTCCAGGTTGGGCGCTGATTCCATCAATGCCGCCAGCCGCGTGACCTTTCCACTTGTATCGGTAAGATTGTTGCCCAGATGCGCTGTCAGTAACGCTGCCAGGCTCGGGGCCCGTAGCTCTAGTTGTTTCAAATACAACCCGGCCGACGCCAGCTTCTGCCCGTACGGAGATTTATTTAGTAGCTCGATAGCTTTGGCATCGGCCGCCGCTTCTTCCTCCGGATTGTGCTTGAAGCCGAAGTTCTGGTATGTCGATTCATCCGAGAACAACATGCGATCGTTGAATGCGAACTTGCTCCCCAGGTTATGCCCAAGCACGATGTGGGCCAATTCGTGCGATAGAATGGCCGCGAGACTGGCCTCGTCTGGAAGAGTATCGATCAGTCCGCGGCTGATCACGATCGTATTGCCCACGCTGAAGGTTTCCAGTGGCGATGTCAGCATCACGCGCGCGTGAACTGGGCGCGGAAGATTAATGTTGTTTGTGATCTCGACGTTGTTGATGACGGTCTCCAGCACCTTGTCCACATCTCCCACAGGCGCAAGCAGGCCCGCTTCCTGTAGACGTTCGATCACATTGTCCTCGGCCTGTTGCTGCCATTCGCGTTGGGCTTGCAGTGGCGAGGGATCCTGCGCGACCGCGCTCTCATCTTTTACGGCATCAACTTTCAAATCAGTGAGTTCGTCTTCGCGATGGTTCTTGACCAGGTCGTACCCCCAAATGCGGGATTGCGCCTTGAAGGCCAGCTTGTCCTTCGAGCCATAGCTAAAGTCGCCCTCTTCGCTGTAGATATACGCCGGAACCCAATAGCCAGGCACTAGGTTTAGGCGCCAGCTATCCATGTGGAAGAACTCAGCGTTTCGTGGTCGCGGAACGTACGTACCATTTAGCCGGACAATGTTGTAGTCCTGATCTTCCACCCAAATTCTTCCCTCGAACATACCCTTTCCCGCGCCCGATTTTGGCTTCACGTCAAAGACCAGACAGCGGATTTCGCCGAGAAATTCGCGCCGGATATACGTAAAGTCATAATGGCTACGATCAAAATTCTGCCGGTCCGCAAAGATCATCCATGAGAAGCCCATAGGCTGGTATTGAATGCGGAAGAGCCGGCTGACTCCGCCCATCAGAGTTTTTTGCAAGCTCGCTTGAGATGCGAGATAGTCGCGACGCTCGATTTGCCCCATATCGAGCCGTCCGAGAAAGTAGTGATCTTCTTTCGGTATCGCCCCAAGCTTCGGGTCGGGAGCAAGATTTTGCAGATAGGTTTCGACCAGCGGAGTACGGTTGCTGAGAAACTGAATTAGCGCGTGCTCGCGCTCAATGATTTCATCCACAATTTGATCGGCACTGACCGGCTTCCTGGCGGCAGGCTGGGCAACGGCCAATCCCGGGGTCGTCGAGGTCTCTCGCACGACGGCACCTCGGGTTTCAGGCCGTTCAGACGTTTGCTGCGCGGCTACAGCCAGTGAACAGAATAGTAGAACTATAATGATTGAGAGCTTCATGTCCCCCTCGAGACTGGGCCCGCATCTGCCTTTTAAATTTTCAACCCTGCGCGACCTTGCGGCGTGCAGCGCATCAAGACGCAGTCTGAAACAGCACATGCACAATCGCAGTTGAATCGACCGGTGATCCATCGCGCTGCGCTGGTTTGAACTTGATCTTATTGGTCGCACTCACTGCTGCTTCATCCAGACCATGGCCAAGCCCGCGAACCACGCGGCTCACACGCAGCTCTCCGTTCGCCCCGAAGGTTACTTCCAGCAACACTTCACCCTCAATGTTCAGCTTCCGCGCTTCTTCCGTGTACACCGGCCTTGGCTTGTACAGAATTTCGACCTGCGTAGTCAGCGCGGCGGCATTCATGCTGCGGCTGGGAGTGTTGCTCGCAATCTGCTGCGCGGCGAACCCTGCAGATTGAACCCCCCGGCCATTTTGCCGTCCATCCGCCTGCCCCGGCTGCGCGATTCCACTGCCGAACCCGGCACTTGCAATTGTGCCTTTCACTCCTTTTGCCCCGCCAGTGCCATTGCCGGTTCCGGCGCCGACGGGCATGTCAAATGATCCGAGATGGGCAGCGATCAATCTTGCTTGTTTGCCGTCGCCCTGTAGGCCATTGGGATCTCCGAAGCCACCGGTCTGCACTTTCTGGATTGGCTCATTCACGGTTGGAGTTGCGGAACTCCCGAATTCGCCTGTGTGGATGATCTTTGCTGGCATGGCCCCTGAAATTGGCTGTAGCTTTGGAGCGTCGAAGTTGGTTGGCTGAATTTTCGGAGGCTCGAGCTTGGCCTCTTGGACCTTCGGTTTCGGCAGCTCTCTTGGCACGATCAGCTTGGGCGCCTCAAATTTCGCCACCGGCAGGGGCTTGGGAATGACTCTTGGTTTGATCTCTGGCTTCTCCGGTGCAAGACTTGGGCGCGGAATGATGTCCGTAACTGCGTATCGCGCCCAGCTATCCATGTGCTCGGGAAAAATCAGTCGCACCAGCAACAGGAGTAAAAGCACTGCGAGGCACATGCTGTAGCTGAAAAGGAACGTACGCCAATCCCGCTTCTTTTCAGGTAATAGTCCGAGCGTCAGAGGTTGATTGGTGGACAGATACATTCTTGGCTCCAGCGGACACCCGTGCCTGGGAAGAGACAGACCGGACGAAATCTCAGGTTAAGAGAGAATGGTATAGGGGTAAACGTGCCTGCCGCAGTAGTACTAAGGTAATCGCGGACAAACGAAAGACGGAAGATTCCCAAAACAGCACTCCGTGCTGATGCACTGTTGACCGGTTAAGCTTTGCGACGAAGCGCGAATGCGTAGTACACCGGGATGCCCGCCAGAATTATCAGACTTCCCAGCGATGAGTAGCGCAAGTTGCTCGTGAAAGTGTAGTAAAGAAGAGCAGCCGAGGCCAAAATAAAAATGCTGGGAGCGACCGGGAAGACCCAAGATAGTGAATGGGGCTGGGCCCCCGGCATTCTTTTCTTGAAAATAAACAATGCCCCACTGGCGGCGATGTAGGAGAGCCATTCGGCAAAAATCGCCAGCGTGAAGAGCTGGCGGAAGTTCCCGCCAATTAGCAAAAAGCACAGTGACAGGACTGCCTGCACCAGAATAGCGACATGCGGAGTGTGGAATCGGGGATGAACTTTCGCCAGCGCGGAAAAGAAATTGCCATCACGCGAAAGCGCGAATGCCATACGTGATCCACTCATCGCGACACCGTTGAGCGACGTCGTAAGGGAAATCACCATGACCGCCGAGACCACAATTGCCGCTGCGCCGCCCAGGAGCGAAGCACGCACTGCATCCGACATTGGCGAAGTGGATTGCGCAACGACCAGCGGCGGCAATGCGTACTGCACTGCCGCATTCACCAGCATGTACAGCGCGCCGATTACGAGCAATCCGCCAACGAGGGCGATTGGAAGGTTGCGTTCAGGATTGTGCACTTCTTCCGCAACCATGTTCAGATCGCTCCAGCCGTCATAGGCCCAGAGCGCCGCAGCCACTGCGGCAACAAATCCCGCCATTCCTCCGGTTGCCCCCGCGTAGCGTTCTGCGAAATGGGCCCACTGTCCATGCGCAGTGAAAGCCAGTACCGCAATTACGACAATGAGAGCAATTTTCAAAACTGTGAACACAAGCTGAAAATTGCCCGCCCGCTTCACCCCGATGTAGTTCACGAAGGAGACAAAGATCACGAACCCCATCGCGATAAGTTGACCAATAGTCAACGGAAGATTCACGACACGATCTGAAAGAAATGCCAGCGACGGGAAGTTGGCCAGGATGCGCACGATTCCGACGGATATTGCAGCCAGCGAACTCGGCTTGATTATGACTGTCCATGTCCAACCAGTGAGAAATCCGGCAAGCGGCCCATACGCGTCGCGGATGTAAACGTATTCACCCCCAGCCTGAGGTTTCATCGCCCCGAGTTCGGCGTAGGTGGCCGCCCCAAAAAATGAGAGTATCCCACCTACAATCCACGCCAGATACACCAGTCGGGCCGAACCGGCGGCCTGAATCATTTCCGTGGGAACAAGAAAAATACCGCTGCCGATCACCACACCGACGACAATGGAGATCGCGTGACCCGTGCCCAGATCACGCAGGAGATTGGAACGCGCCGGAGTAGTATTCGTCGCCGTCGCCATGTGGAGGGAGTATATCGCGATTGGCTTTCAGCGCCGAAAGCCGGTTGAGAAGCAGAACGAAGACCGAGCGTGAGTTCTTTAAGAGAAGACGCGTTAATGCGCCGTTGCCGGATGCACAGTCAAAATAATCCGGCGATAAGAGGTCAACGGCGGCGTTCCATTGTCCGTCACTGCAAGAATGATGTGTGCCGTTCCGGTGCCTGAACACGGCATCGAACCCGGCAGCCACGCAGGCCGGCAAACTGTTGTCGGCGTAACCACCGCCTTTGCAGTTTCAGCACCATCGATCGCGACGCCCGCCAGGTTCGTTCCCGTCCCGCCCGCCTCGGCATAGTGGAACCACTTATACCGGAGCTTCTGCCCGTCAGGATCGCTGCTCCCGCTTGCATCCAAGGTGATCTGCTTTCCAACTTCGCCATCGATCAGAATTGGCGCTGTTCCCGAGTGCCCGTTCACCTCGGTTAGCGGATTGTGATTCGCATGAGCGTAATCAGCGACGGTCCAACTCATGCGCGCGGCGAAATCATTCTGAAAGGCGTCGCGCCACCGCCAGATCGTCGCCTGGTCTGAGGTATATTGGCGCCCATCAATGCCGGTGACTGTATCTTGCGAGGTAACTCGCGTGAACAGATCGCCGCCTTGTGTCCAGATAGAGTGGGTCTCTCCGTAAGGCTGACGATAAACATAACGTCCGCCCCAACCGCCCCAATCAGGCCGGCGATATGCATTCAGTCCGTTGTCAATCAGGCTCAGAAATGATGGCGTATCTCCTTCCATGATGAACAGAAATCGTGGATAAAGTTTTCCCAGCACCCCTTTGCTGCGAATATTCGTTTCGAGCCACTCATTCGTCACTTTTGCGGGGTCTGCGCCGGCGCAATTACGGTAATAAACATCTCCGCTGATTCCCGTCCAAGTTGCATAGTAAGACTCGCCGGCAGTCGCCGTAGTCGGCTGCACGATATAGTACAAATCAGGAAATTCACGCCTGATCCATGGGCCGGCATCGTCCTGATCGGAAATGGAATACACCCGCAGTTTCGCAACAAACTTCTTCAAGTCGCTTGCGGGTCTGCTTGCGCGCACTTCTGAGAGCGCCTGCGCGAGCGTGTTCGCGCCACCCCAGATGCAAATCCAAAGTGGGCGGGGATCGTCGCGCTCCGCGGCGCGAACTATGGCCTTGGCTCCTTCGGAGGTCTTTCCTGTGCCTGTCGCAGCCATACCATACGCCGGCTGTCCCGAAAATACGCGCGCTTCCAGAGCATCCGCCGCCGGCCACCCACTTGCGTGCAGAAGCAGGTTGGACCGAACTTCGCCGTAAGCATGGATCAGGGCATGCATTGTTTCGGGATGCACGGTCGTCTTTTGCCAGGTTGAAGTCGAAGCGATGAGGCCTTCGACTTCAAACTCATTCGAGTACAGCAAGAATCGAACGAACGACATCTGATCATCGGGTTCATTGCCGATGTCGCTAATCACAACGACCCGCGGTTTCCCCTCAAATTCATCAATCTTTGTGGCGGGCACTGTTTGCTGTGCGGGCAGAACACTGCTGATGAGCATCAGCGCTAGTCCTGGTGCAATCAAGGCTGCCGAGCGCGTATTCTTCATTTTTTGCAGTTTTTCCGGTGAATCACGCGCTGGCGGCGCCCGTGAGCGCGGCGACAGCTTCTTCGGGAGTAGAAAAAATCAGAAACAGACTTGCCGTGTGAGTCACATCGAACAACTTCTGCACCCGCGCGTTGATTCCGCTCAATACCATTTTGCGTCCGGCCTTCTGGCGTGAGACATAAGCCGTTACTAAGAGCCCGAGTCCGGAAGAATCGATGTAAGGTACATCGGTGAAGTCAAGTATGAGAGTTTCCGCGGGATCTCCGCGGCGCATCGCGTTCTGAAATACTGGTCCGTTGGCGAAGGTCAGAGGGCCGCTGAGCTCAATAACTTCTGTGAGCGCGAAGTCTTTCGATCGTTGGATTGTCAATGAGTCGGCCATAGTCCGCCTTTGGTCCACGTGCCGGAATCTTCATTCGCCATGCTCGTGCACCGGGGAAAAGAATTTTAGGGCAGAGGCATCAATGCATTCAACTGCAACCCAAATCGCAACAGACGTTTCAGTGAAAATGCAGTTCTTCGTACGTTATTATGCAGCCGTTCAGCGATAATTAAAGGATACGGGCAGATCGGAGCCGATTTGAAGTCAATTCAGAAAGATCCTTCGATCCACGCGTACCATCGGCAGCAGCCCGATGCGCAGCCGAGTCGCGTTTACGATCCCTACAGATCGACCGTTACGCGAAATCCATCAAAGCCGCTAATTTTCTTGCCGCATACGCTTTCAGAGACCACCGGACCGGTGTATGGCCATGCTCCGGTCAGCGAGACTGACAGCGATTTGACCCGTCAGCACAAAGGAGAACCCCTGGGCGAGCGCATCATCGTCACCGGGCGTGTTCTGGATGACACCGGCCGCCCGGTGCCGAACACCTTGGTTGAAATTTGGCAGGCGAACGCTGCGGGACGCTATCAGCATCAGCGCGACCAGCACCCTGCGCCGCTCGATCCTAATTTCAGCGGCGCAGGTCGAGTGATCACGGATGAGAATGGCAATTACCGGTTTGTGAGCATTAAGCCCGGAGCCTATCCGTGGTTCAACCATTACAACGCGTGGAGGCCGGCTCATATCCATTTCTCTGTGTTTGGTCGCGCCTTTCTGAGCCGTCTGATCACGCAGATGTATTTCCCCGGCGATCCCCTTTTTGCTTTCGATCCTATTTACCAGTCCATTCCTGACGAAAAAGCTCGCCAGCGAATGATCGCAAAATTTGACCTGGAAACAACCAAGCCGCAATGGGCGCTTGGTTATCGTTTTGATATCGTGTTGCGCGGGCCTGAGGCTACCCCGTTCGAGCCATGAACTTGGAACACACTCCTTCGCAGACGTGCGGGCCGTACCTTCACATCGGGCTTACCGACAAAGGTTCGGTGATGCACATCGCTTCCCCGGGCATTCAGGGAGAACGGCTTCTGCTGAAATGCCGTGTGCTTGATGCCGACGGCGTTCCAATCGACGACGCGATGATTGAAATTTGGCAGGCGAATGCTGAAGGAACATACAATCACCCTGCGGACTCGCGTGACCCTGGCCCTGGTGCCGCATTTCATGGCTTTGGGCGCGCAGCCACTGATGAATCGGGCAACTGCGAATTTGAAACAATAAAGCCAGGGCGTGTTCCCGGCCCGCAGAGTTCGCTGCAAGCGCCGCATTTGAATGTTCTGCTGTTTGGCCGCGGGATTCTCCTCCACCTGCACACGCGGATCTACTTTGACGGGGATCCGGCAAACGAAGCCGATCCAGTCCTTCGACTCGTGCCTGAAGAACGTCGTGTGACGTTGTTTGCACATCCCGATCCTGAACGTCCCGGAACCTGGCACTTCGAATTCAGGCTGCGGGGAGAACGAGAAACCGTGTTCTTCGATGTATGAACGATGACGGTTCCTTCCGGTGAAACCCAACCACGATGTCATCCCGACCTGGTTCGCGAAGCGAACGAGGGAGGGACCTTACGTCAGTTTGCATTACGTGTGCCGTATTCGGGACAAAGATCAATTCAACGCAGGTAAGGTAATCTCGCTAAATTCGCTGCTATTGCATGGGTTCCGTCAGGTCTCTCTCGCCCGCGCGAGCGCAGCCGTTCGAGATGACATCACGAAAAGGGTGGGTTGAAACCGCAAGCAGGGCAACCGACACAATGTGACGTAAACAAGCAAATCACTAACGAGCGTTCATCAAGAGGCAGTTGAGGTGTTATCAGTCTTTATGGCAATGAGTGAACTCGCACCCGCTACAATATCTCCACCGAATGATCACTGACTGCCACGTTCACATTCAACCGCACGGGATGCTGCGTCCCGAGGCGCTCAAATTGATTCGCAGAACCAGCCCGAACTTCGATCAAGTGGTCGAATTATCGCGATCTCCTGATGCTTTTCTGAAATATCTCGACTCCTGTGGCGTTGACCGCGCTGCGCTGATCAACTATGTTGCGCCGGAAGTGATCGGGCTCACAAGTGAGGTAAATCAATTTGTCGCTGACTACGTGAAAGCTGATCCGGCTCGCTTAATCTCCTGCGGAGGGCTTCATCCGCGGCAATCAACCGGCATTGAAGCTGACATTGAGGAGATTCTGCGCCTGAAGATTCAGATGATCAAGATACATCCGCCGCATCAACTCTTATATCCCAATGACTACCTGAACGGGGTGAAGGAACTTGAGACCATCTATCGTACGGCGGAAGCGAACGGAATTCCGATCATGTTTCATACAGGTACATCGATTTTTCCGGGAGCACGGAATCGGTTTGGAGACCCGATTTTCCTCGACGACGTAGCCGTTGATTTTCCCAAGCTGAAAATCATCATGGCGCATGGTGGGCGGCCACTTTGGATGGACACTGCGTTCTTCTTACTGCGCCGTCATCCGAACGTATTCCTGGACATCAGCAGCATCCCACCGAAGTCACTGCTGAATTATTTCCCACGGCTTGAAGAGATCGCACACAAGACTTTGTTCGGCACGGATTGGCCAAGTCCCGGGGTGTCGGATATGAAAAAGAACCTGGATGATTTTCGCGCCCTACCATTAAACGATAATGCAAGGGACCAGATTCTTTCGAAAGTCGCCCTGAAGATATGGCCAGTAGACTAGATCCGAGAAGTTGATTCTTCTCTATTGCCCAGCCCTCTGCTCCGCCGGAATGAAGTTCTCCTTCACGGCCGCCCGCATCAGGTCAGGTGGCAGCAAGCCTTGCGCCAGAATGAAATCATGGAAGCGTTTCTGATTGAACTTTGAGCCGAGCGCATCCTCTGTCTCTTTGCGCAACGCTTCCAACTTTGTAAAGCCATAGAAGTAACTGTTGGCCTGACCTGGCATACGGTACGTGAAACGCTCAACCTCTTCTTGCGCGAAAGCGTGTGACTGCACTACATCTTGTTCCAACACACGGTAAGCATCCGCAGGCTGAATTTTGCCCGACTGCAGTTCCGGATCGAGAAATGCGCGGGCCGCTCGCAGCAGACGATAGTCCAGTGAAACCAGCTGGCCCTCTGGCGGCATATACGGCTCGATGATTGCCTCGGAATAGAGTCCCCAGCCTTCCACGTTGGTGCTGTTGAATGCGTAAAGAACGCGCGCCAGCGAGACTCCATGTTCCACCATCGAATCGAATTGCAATTCGTGTCCGGGTCGGGCCTCATGCGCGGTCAGTGTCCAAGCCGCGGCGCCGAAAGTGAAGTCGTCATACTTTTCCGCGGCCTTTTGCCCGGGTGCCGGTGGAATATTCAATGGCAGAACGAACTCACCCTTCTCACCCGTGTTGTGCAGGAATGGCGGAGGCACCATGTGCGGAGCCGGTTGCTGCACCGTTTCTGCCGCAGTGGCGAGCCGAATGCGCGCCGGACGGTCGGGCAAGCTGACGATCTGGTGTTCGCGAATAATGCTCTCGATTTGCGAGAGCCGTTCTTTATAAAGAGGAAGAATTGCATCGCCTACAATCTGCTGCTTCTTCAATTCGCGCATTACATCGCGGTAGTCGCTTGAGGGAAGGTGCCGCTCTTTCGCGATCTGCGCGGCAATCGGTTTCATCTCCGCCTGAATGTCGTCGAAAGCCTTGTGCGCCATCGCAGTCAACTGCTCCGGAGGAATGTCAATTCCGAAATTCTGCAACCGCAACGCATACTCTTCAGGAGGAAGCCGAAAATCAGCACGCGCTTTCGGCAGGATCGTGCTCTTAAGCCATGTGTCGTAATCCGCGAGCTGGGTTTTTAATTTTTCGTAAGGCTCCTCCCAGCCCTGCAGGTTGTACTTCTTAAACAGCGCCGCGATTCCCTCCACGTAGTTCGAGTCTCGCCCGAGCTCAGTCTCGATTTCCTGCCGCCATGGGTAGATCACGCCGGGCTTGGACGTCTGTTCCAGCGCCCGCTGCTTCAGGATCTCAGTGAGCGGTTTGTAGCCTGATTCCAATCCCGCGTACTTTCGGATGCGCTCCATGGCTGCCGGACGGCGTTCAGCGGGTGTCTGCTCGTCCAGCAAGAATTGAACTCCTTGGAAGACTTCGCGGCTCGCATTCAAAAAGGGAACTTCATGCGCTCGTTCAAAATCTTCTTGCTTGAAATCGAGCTGTACCTCGCGAATCATGATTTGCAGGTCCTGCTCGACTTCCTTCTGTTGTTGCTGCCCGCCCGCTGCCTTCAGCTTCTCAAGCACAGCCGTTAACTCTTGCCGTCTCTGGTCTTCGTCCGCCCAACTCGGTTGCGAAATTTTCGTGTCGTACTCGCTTAGACCCTCTCGCGAACCAAACTCCGGAGAATGTTTGAATTCCACCGCCAGAAGCATCTGCGTGTAGTGATTGCTGGCGTCAATCCAGCTCTGGCCTTTGGCTTCTGGTTGCGATGAAGATTGTGCTTGCAATGGGCCACTCATA
>DATBIE010000096.1:0-30266 GCA_036557105.1 Terriglobales bacterium | reverse complement strand
GCATCGACTTCGCGCACCAGATGCCCTTTTGCAATGCCGCCCACTGCGGGATTGCATGACATCTGCGCGATCAAGTCGACATTGAGGGTATATAGCGCGGTCTTCAGGCCCATGCGGGCGCAGGCAACGGCGGCCTCGCAGCCGGCATGGCCGGCGCCGACAACGACAATGTCGAACTGTTCAGTGAATTGCACGAAGTACCATTTTACAAGCCCTTCATCTAACGTCTCTCAGACAAGATCTCTCCCTTTGCAGTTAAGCCCTTCCACTAATAGCTACCTCCTTTTCAATTGTGGCAAGGGGCAGTCTTTTAGTCCGGTTCCACGATTGGGAATGCATCCGGAGTGAATTGGCGAATAATTATGAGCGGATTGGCAAAACGCGAAACGTACGCCCCTTCGGCAGTCGATACACAGAGAAGTCTCGATAGTCGAGAGTGAAAACAGTGTCAAATCCGTCCCGTGCAGCAAGATGAACCATTGCGGCATCTGCCACCTGAATTTGGATATTGCGGTACTTTTTCACGAGCAATGCCATCGGCTCCGCATCTTCACTGGCAAGTCCTAAAAGCGAAAGGAATCCGGACTCAATGCTGTCGAGCAGTCGCTGCAAACCGACATCCCCATCC
Source organism: Terriglobales bacterium (assembly GCA_036557105.1). Lineage (GTDB taxonomy): Bacteria > Acidobacteriota > Terriglobia > Terriglobales > Acidobacteriaceae > Gp1-AA145. The sequence goes on along the minus strand of DATBIE010000096.1, from coordinate 29,638 downwards.
CTACTCTGTCCCAGCAGCCATGCCGCTTCAGTGATAACCGGCCAACATGTGAACAATGGCCCTGGCATTGCGTGCAGAGCCTCTGTACAAATTCGATGATATTGGTCGCGGCGATTGAGGATGGCGACTATCGGCCCGCTATCAACCAGCACACGCCTCATTTTCGTTTGCCGAAGCCTTTTAAGTAGCGACGATTTGTGCTCAGGTCACGAGGCCCGTCAACAGTGCCAATGACGCCCGCTTCTATCGCCAATTCATATGCGGAGCGATGGCTACCAGGACGCCTCAAATATTCTTCAAGTGCTTCCCGAACCACATTCGATTCGCTGATACCTTTGGCGTTAGAGCGGGCACGAAGGCGAGCCGTCAGGTTTCGCGAAATACGTACGCTAATGCGGGTCGAATCCATGTCGGACATTCTAGCATGTTTGTCGGACAGAATATTGGTTTTTTGCTGATCCCCTGGATAGTAACTTTTCACGACAATTGATAGCCCGCTTTAAGGCGTTGATAAGACGGAGTTCTTCTGTATATCCGTGATAGCCCGGATCTACGCTTAGCGCTTGATATCGGTAAACACCGCTTCCTGCCACTGATCAGAGGGGAAGTACCAGTTACTCGCCCCGGCTTCATGATTGTTGCCGCCGATGCCATAACCCACGGTTGAATTTCTCCAATAATCAAAACCAACTTGCAACAGCGCACCGCGAGAAATCTTCGCTCGAACTTTGACCGCGCAGCCTCGTAAATTTCCAACCGGAATTGAGGCCCGTGGTGATGCTGCCCAGAAATGCCAGACTTTGTCAGGCCGTAAACCAACGCGAAGAATTGCCGAGCTGTGGTCCGGCGAATACTCCAGCGGCATTGGGCCATGCGCATCCGTGCCGAACCAGGGAAACCGCCTGTATAAGCCTCCACGAACGCTCCCGTGGTCATCATTCAGAACAATGTTCCTGCCGTTGACGCGGCATGAGAGCTGCGTCTGGGCAATTTCAATTTCTGCGCTTTTGAATCCGGGAACGCGAACATCGGCGATCGCAATACCCCAAAGCATCACGGAGGTGAACTCCGCGGGCTTGCGAACCGGATTGATGTAGCCTGTTTTGAATCGGACTTCTGGTGGAACTTGTCGTTCATGCGTGACCGCAGTCGATCCCACGCACACGAGTGCGAGCAGGAGAAAAGTGAAGCAGAACGACGCACCCCCGCGCATTTGCCGATCATGCCACGCTTTCTGCCCCAGACGGCATTACTTCGCAAAAAAATTAGCGCTCCATTCCCACAATAGAACGTGCCTGCGTCATGGTTGTACCATTGAGCCGTGCGCAAGCTGGCCCAATCGGTGCTCCATTATATCCGCGAGAATGGCCTCTTTTGCCCAGGCGATCGCGTCGGCGTAGCGGTGTCTGGCGGGGCGGATTCGGTTGCGCTGCTGCATCTGATGCTCGATCTGAGAGATGAACTCGGCATCGTGCTTTCTGTTCTTCATCTCAACCACAAATTGCGAGGCGCAGAGTCGGAGGAGGACGAGCAGTTCGCTCGCGAGCTTGCACAAAAGCACGGGCTGGATTTCGACGCAGAAAGCCGCGATGTAAGAGCGTATGCGGCGGCAAACAAGCTGGGACTCGAAGCCGCCGCGCGCAAATTCCGATACGACTTCTTCGCAGAAATTCTTCGTTCCCGAACTGACCGGGTTGCAACCGCCCACACATTGGACGATCAAGCCGAGACAGTGCTGCTGAAAATGTCGCGTGGCGCGGGAACGCGCGGTTTGGCGGGAATTTATCCGAAGCTAACCATCAGCCATCAGCCGTCAGGCAAAGGTGGGCTCGATGAAACACACAGTTCCGTGAAGCATAGGTTTATCGTTCGTCCGTTGCTCGGAACGCGTAAATCGCAATTACGAGAATATTTGGCAGAAATTGGCCAGGGCTGGCGCGAGGACGCAACGAATCAGGACCTGCGGCACACGCGCAACCGCATCCGGCACGAAGTCCTGCCCAAGCTGGAATGGGAGCTGAATCCTTCATTTTCCGAAGTACTCGCCGAAGCAGCCGAGATCTCGCGCGCAGAAGAGAATTATTGGACCGCCGAGGTCAGCCGCTTGCTTCCGCAGGTCTGGCAACATAATGAACAGGATGCTTGTCTGAACTGGGTTGCTCTTGCCTCATTCCCACTGGCACTCCGGCGAAGGCTGGTACGTGCAGCGGCAAACTCATTGGGGCTTAGCCTCGAATTCTGCCACGTTGAACAGATTCTTGATCTCCATAAGCAGAGTGACCGCGCCATGTTGCCCGCAAGATGGTCTGTCACTCGCCATCACAATCAGCTTCTTTTCCGCGCATTCCGCACGGCAGCGGCGGATTATGAGTATCAGCTGCCGGTCCCTGGAAGAGTCCTGGTCCGCGGGGCGGGAATTGAAGTTGAAGCTCTGGAAGTGAGCGCTTCGGGTGGACCCGGCGGGCAAAAATCACCGGTCCTGCTTGATCGCCGCTTCAAACATGGGCTTGTAATTCGGAACTGGCGCGCCGGGGAGCGTTTCTGGCCGGCACATAGCAAAGCACCGCAAAAAATCAAGGAGCTACTGCAGGATCGGCACATCACAGGTGAAGAAAAAACCCGCTGGCCCGTTATCGCCAGCGGGAGAGAAGTAATCTGGGTGCGCGGGTTCGGCGTCAGGAGAGATTTTCATGCCAAGGAGTTCGTCGGCATTCTGATCCGCGATTCACCACTTGCGGAAAACTGATTGCCACAGATTGCGGGTTTTGCAATCCGCACCCGCACCAGCTCAAACGTGGGATCCTCCTTGCTAGGCGACGTCACTTTCCAGTGTTCGATAAGGCCTGTCGCCCTTGGTACATCCGTGACCTAAGTCATTTAAACTCCCCGAAACTTTTTCTCTCAGAGCGGGGTAGAATAGGGCATCGTCAATTTTGGCGATCTTAATTCGGGGACGGGCATCTAATCTCATGGAGAGGTTTTACCGGACTGCAACCGGATATCCGTGAGCAAGTTACGAACAGTCCGCAAACAGCAAAGGGCCCTTCCCCAGGAGCTTTCTCAGTGAATTCAACGGTTAAAACCATCATCTTTTGGGTAGTCATTCTGATTTCGGCAGTCGCGCTCTGGCAAGTCGTGAAGACCGCGAACTCCGGTCAGAAAGTGCAGGAGATCAACTTCTCCCGCTTCATGTCGGAAGTAGACCAGGGCACGGTTAAAGATGTGACCCTGACGGGCATGGAAGTGAAGGGCAAACTGGCTGATGGTTCCAGCTTCCATACGACCGTCCCGTCCAACTACCCGGACATGTATAAGAAGCTCCAGGACAAGAACGTCAGCATCACCGTGCAGGACGTGGGGAATAGCAGCTGGGGATGGTTGATTAACCTGTTCGCACCGCTGGCCCTGCTTGCAGCGCTGTGGTATTTCATGATCCGCCAGATGCAGACCGGCGGAAACAAGGCTTTGTCGTTCGGAAAAAGCCGTGCCCGCCTGCTCTCGATGCAGCAGAAGAAGGTGACGTTTAAAGACGTTGCCGGTGTAGACGAAGCAAAAGAAGAGCTGCGCGAGATCATCGAGTTCCTGCGCGAGGCTCAGAAGTTCCAGAAACTCGGCGGGCGGATTCCGAAAGGCGTGCTGTTGGTCGGACCTCCGGGAACCGGTAAGACTTTGCTGGCCCGCGCTGTTGCTGGCGAGGCCAATGTTCCGTTCTTTTCGATCTCCGGTTCAGACTTCGTTGAAATGTTCGTCGGCGTCGGTGCTTCCCGCGTACGCGATCTATTCGAGCAGGGAAAGAAGAACGCGCCCTGCATCATCTTTATTGATGAAATCGACGCCGTTGGTCGCCATCGCGGAGCCGGTCTCGGCGGAGGCCACGACGAGCGCGAGCAGACCCTGAACCAGCTGCTCGTTGAAATGGACGGCTTTGAGTCGAATGAAGGCGTCATCCTGATGGCGGCGACGAACCGCCCGGATGTCCTCGATCCAGCTCTACTCCGCCCCGGACGTTTTGACCGTCGCGTGGTTGTAAACCGGCCCGACGTTCGCGGCCGCGAGGAGATTCTGCGAGTTCACACCCGCAAGATTCCTCTTTCTGACGACGTAGACCTTTCTGTTCTTGCCCGTGGCACACCGGGGTTTTCCGGTGCCGACCTGGCAAACATGGTTAACGAGGCCGCTTTGGCAGCCGCACGCCAGAATCGCAAAGCGGTTCTGATGTATGACTTCGAGGTTGCCAAGGACAAAGTGCTAATGGGCGTCGAGCGCAAGTCGCTCATCCTGACCGAAGAAGAAAAGAAGGTCACGGCGTATCACGAAGCCGGCCACGCCCTGGTTGCCGCCAAGCTGCCGAACTCCGATCCCTTGCACAAGGTCACGATCATTCCTCGTGGCATGGCGCTGGGCGTCACCATGCAGCTGCCGATCGACGACAAGCACAATTACACCAAAGATTATCTCGAAACCGAGATCGCAATCATGATGGGCGGTCGTCTGGCTGAGGAATTGTTCCTGAACCAGATGAGCACCGGCGCCGGCAATGACATTGAGCGCGCCACCGAGATGGCCCGCAAGATGGTTTGCGAATTCGGTATGAGTGAACTTGGCCCGCTGACCTTCGGCAAGAAAGAAGAACAAATCTTCCTCGGACGCGAGATCAATCAGCATCGCGACTACAGCGAAGCTACCGCGATCAAGATTGATGAGGAAGTGAAACGGATGATCGGCAAGGGCTACGAAACCGCGAAGGGCATTCTCGCGGCGAACCACGACACGCTGGTGCGAATCGCTGTAGCTCTGCTCGAGCGCGAAGTGCTCGACGCCAACGAGATCCGATTGATCATCGACGGCAAAGAACTGCCCAAGATCATCCCACCATCCAAGGGCGATGACGGCGTGCAGCAGGTGCTCAAGCCCGAACCGGGACGGCCTGGAATCGCCAAGGGTGGCGAGCATCCGGCGCCAGCGTAAAGCTGGCACCGTCGCGCGCCTCTTCGTTTGGCTTTTCTCTGTGGCTTTTCTCCGTGCACTCTGTGGTAAAGATTTAGAAAACTAACCACAGAGAACACAGAGGTTCACTGAGAAAACTCACAGAGATGAGTGCAACAGCAGGTAAAAACTCATTAACGCTCAGTCATCAGCATTTAGTACCGAGCATTTAGTAGCCAAGGTGGCCATTTCGCCACCCTTTTTGTATGACGGGATAGTTCTTTCCTAAGCAATCCGCCGTCAACCTGCAGCAACTTACCTCTCAAGTCAGGGTTTGTAGCTGCCATGAACATCAAATTTGGCAGTTCCTTGGCAGTCCTTGCGGTCGGGGGAATGATGTTGGTTGGGTCCGCCGTCGCGCAACAAAACTCAGGTGCCGGGCCGGGAGTCGTTGACCCCGGACATCCTCGCGTGAACGAAGTCAACAGACGCGAAGGAAACCAGCAGAGGCGTATCGGAAACGGCGTGAAGAACGGCACGCTCAGCCCGCGCGAGACGGCCCACTTGGAAAGGCGTGAAGCCAATCTGCACAGGACTGAAAAGCGCGACATGGCGAAGCACAACGGCCATCTCACCAAACCCGAGCAGCGCAACCTGAATCGCCGCGAGAACCGAATCAGCCGTTCGATCGCACGCGACAAGCGAAAGCCGTAATTCCAAATTCCCCGGGGAGCACACAAAAGCGGCGGCGGATCGCATCTGTGCGCCGCTTCAAACTACCGCGACCGCGTGTTTGATCTTCTTGCGAAGTTCGCTGCGGGTTTTCTTTGTGAAGGCCTTCTCTGCGAACTTTGCATATTCTCTGCGTCCTCTGCGGTTAAAAGCTTTTGCTTTCTCCGCCAGACGAATCCGTTCGAGCCGTGCCCGGAATTTGACACTGTTTCTTGCGCACTCTTAGAATCGATTTGCGCCGAGGATTCAAGGATTCGCGGACAAGAGTGTCCGCGCCACACTGATTTCCGGACCATCTCCCTCGCGTTCCCTTACAATCTTTACTGTGGCGGTGTAGCTCAGGTGGCTAGAGCGACGGTCTCATAATCCGTAGGTCGTTGGTTCGAGTCCAACCGCCGCCACCAAGATCACGCATTCACATAGTCACAAACCAGCACCGTCAAATCATCGTCCTGCCTGGCGGACCAGCCTCGCACTGACGCCATGATCGAATCGGCGGCCGACGAAGAAGGCAGCTTCGCCGTCTTTTTCAGAAGTTCGCACAGAGCGTCATGGCCGAAGAAGTCACCGGAGGCGTTCGCGGCTTCGATGATCCCGTCGGTATAAAGAAGAAGCCGGTCACCGGACTCGAGCTTGTGCACCGCATTGGCATAGGAGGCAAAGTCAAAAGCGGCGAGCATCAGTCCATTTTCTTCGACCTTGGTGATTCGACCGTCGCGCAGCAACAGCATGGGCGGATGGCCTGCGGCCGAGTATCGCAACTCTCCGGACTTTGCATTGAGATGAACGTAGGCGGCGGTCACGAACTGGTTCTGCGTATTGCCACACAAAGCCGCATTCATGCCGGTCAGAAATCGCGCTGGATCATCGGCGGTGTTGCGCTGAGAGGAAGCTGCGAGCTTCACCATGGAAGCGATCAGCGCAGCCGGCACGCCATGGCCGGAGACATCGGCGATCAGCAGCCCGGCCTGATGATCGTCGGCGACGACATAGTCGTAAAAATCGCCGGCGACCGAAGTCATCGGAACATAGCGGCTGGCGATTTGAAAGTGCGCGGACTTCGGAAATTCCGCCGGCAAAATCGAAAGCTGAATACGGCGCGCGACCTCCAGCTCATTTTGAATTTCATTCAACTGCTGATCGCGATGCAAACTACGCCGGGCGGCCACGTATCCCAAAGAAGCAAGAAATGCCACAAAGCCGAACGGCTCCAGGTTCTGCAATCGAATGGAGAAGAAATCTGCCACATTGACTGCTAACGCGAAAACGATGAAGACCAGAAGCCCCCAGCGGACCACGGCAAAGTCGGGATCAGTCCGATAGACACGGGCGAACATGATCCGCCCTATCACAAAAATCAGCGCGACAATGACGACCACGTTATTGATCTGGCCATAAATGCCTTTGTCTCCAAAAGCAAATGTCGCCAGGGCCAGGGCGCCTCCGATACTAGCCATGGCGTAGTTCAGTTGCCGGTCGCTACGCGTTCGCAATCCGAGCGACGCGAAAAACAGAAACGCCGGAACCAGAATGAGGTAGTTGATTCCCGGTACAATCCGCTGATATGCAGCGAAATCTCTTAACGTGACCCGCACGAGAGACGCGCGGAGCCACAGCCGAAGGCCGTAGAGTCCGGCAAAAAAAGCGAAGTAAATCAGAAGCGGATCGAGCCTGCGGCGCACGGCTGAAAACGCTGCGGCCACCAGCGCCACGGTGATAAAAACCGAGCCCAGAAAAAGAAAGGGTGCATCCTGGTAAAACGCATGGAGCACATCACTCGCGCTGTAGTTCATGAGCGCCGCTTGCATGGCTGGAAGAATAATGTACCGGAAATGCGCGCTTCCCAATAATGTCAGCGTAAGTTATGGAAAAAAGCAGTCAGGTCTTTTGCGACGGCCGCCGGGTTCTCGATGGGCGCGAAGTGCCCGCCGCGCGGGAAGATTGTCCACCGTTGGATGTTGTACACGCGCTCAAGATAAGAACGCGGCGGTTCGCCCTCGGGAACCGTTTGATGCGCGAAGACACCAAATCCGGTTGGTGTCTTCACGTAGACACGATCCACCGGGTGCCAGCGATTGTCCCAATAGTCGCGCATCGATGAAGTGATGGTCTGTGTGGCCCAATAGAGCATGAGTGTGGCGCAGAGGAAATCATCAGTCGGAGTCACATCACTCCACGAGTGCCACTTCTCGCCAATCCATGCGGCCAGCCCTGCTGGGGAGTCGTTTAATCCGTAGCCGACGGTCTGCGGCTTGGTTGATTGGATCGCGCTGTAGCCACGCTCGGTGGCATCCCAGGCTCGATTCACTTCAAGGTATGCACGCTCGGCATCCGACACTTCCGCCTCATTTACAACCGGGGTTAGGTCCGACTCCAGCGACGTGATATAGATCCCGATCACCGATTCGGGATGATCGAGCGCAAGCAGCGTGGTCACTCCGGCCCCAAAGTCATAACCTGCCGCGCTGTAGCGGGAATACCCGAGCTTGATCATCAGTTGGTGCCAGCGTTCCGCGACGTAACGGTAATTCACGCCGACTTGCGGTGGGCGCGGTGAAAATCCGTAGCCTGGAAGGGAGGGCACTACTACGTCGAAATCTGCGAGCCGCGGCAGTAATTCGATGAAATCGAGAAAACTGCTGGGCCAGCCGTGCGTGAGAATAAGCGGTACTCCGCGACCAGATGCCGTGCGCTGATGCACGAAGTGAATGCCATCCCAGGTGAAATGATTCAAGGCATTCAGCTTGTCTTCCCAGGCACGCCAATTGAACCGATCAGCCCAGTGCGACACCAGGCGTTGCAACCACTCGAGGTCAGTCCCCTGCTTCCAGCCGATGCCGGGCACCTGGTCGGGCCACCGCGTACGGCGCAACCGTGTCCGCAGATCATCAAGCACTTCATCCGGAATGTGAATCCGAAATGGTTCCACAACACCTTCTTGTGTGTTTGTTGGGCCTTTTGGTGATGTGTGCTACGTTGTCGATTGCTTTCGAATCACAGAGATAGGACGGAGTTGATTAACCTTTTTTACCACACGGGAGCGTCTTAGGGGCCGACTTGATTCGAAGCAGGCGACTAGTACTTCGGTCGCGGATGCGTTCTTTGAACTGTGCCCTTGGACGTTCCTGGCCGATAAATCGCCCAGATCATCCCAGGGTCATCGTCGGTAGAAAAGTGATTCGATCCGGTGCCGTTTGAGGGCTGTGCGTTTGGCCTGGGAGCACTTGCCGGAGGTTTGCTACGGAACTCGCGATCATAGCGATAGTCGGGCCTTTCATCGCGCGGATCTGAGCGATCACGACGGTCGCGGTCATAGCTGTTGTCCGGATCGTCGGGGTAGGCCGGATAGTAGTAAGGGGAATAGTATGCATAAGGTCCCCACCCCGGACCATAGCCATAGTAGTAAGGATACCCGCCCCAATACGGCCAGAAGCCCAAGCCGATGTTTAGTCCCCAGCCGTACCCATAATAGGGATATCCCCAGCCCCGCCGACCGTAAAAGCCGTGACCCCCAAATCCGCCAAAGCCGCCGCGGAAACCGAACCGACCCCCACGAAATCCGCCAAAGTTTCCACCACGGAATCCACCAAAACTCCGGCCACCGAAGCCATTGTGGAAGCCGCCGAAACTGCTGCCATGAATCCCACCTCCACTATGAAAACCGCCTCCATGAAATCCGCCTCCGCCATGAAAACTGCGCTGAGCGAAAGCTGATTGCGGAACGACCGCGAGTGCAGCCGAGACCATAGTGATGGCAAACGTATTCAGCAAAAAAGATCGGGTCATGGCATTTGTCCTTTCATCTTAGATGCGCTGCTCAGGGGCGTTCGGTTAGCTACATTAAGCCCAATTGGCGGCGGCGGCAAATCCTATAATTGACCTCCATCATGCCCGCGAGGCCCGCGTCCGCCGTTCGATGGCTCTTCGGTCCGGCTTCGGACGGGCCCGGGTGGCTCATTCCGCGCTGGGTATTTCTGCGTGCACTCGGCCTTATCTACTTTTCCGCCTTCTATTCACTCCTGTTTCAAATACGCGGATTGATCGGCCCCACAGGTATTCTGCCTGCCGGAAGCTATCTCCAGCAGGTGGCGCAATCCTTGGGACATGAGCGCGTGTGGTATGCGCCAACTCTGCTCTGGTTCTCGAGCAGCTCTTCCATGCTGATGGCGATCTGCTGGGTGGGACTGATCGCTTCTGTAGTGCTGGTACTGAATCTGTGGCCGCGATTCATGTTGGTGATTTGCTTCGTCTGCTTTCTCTCATTCGTCAGCGCTGCGCAGGACTTCTCGGGATATCAGTCGGATGGAATGCTGCTCGAAGCCGGCTTCATTTCATTGTTTTTTGCTCCCGCAGGCTTCTGGCCGTGGCTGGGGCGAACACATCCGCCTTCCCGCGCAAGTCTGTTTTTGTTGCAGTGGGAATGGTTTCGAATCTACTTCGAATCAGGGGCCGTCAAGCTGCTGAGCGGCGACCCCGAATGGCGTAACTTCACCGCCATGGATGAGTACTACCAGAATGGTCCCTTGCCCACATGGATCGGGTGGTACGTGCAGCATCTGCCACACTGGTTTCACGCAGGTGCCGTCGGGCTAACTCTCGTTATGGAGCTCGGCCTCGTGTGCATGCTCTTCCTGCCGCGCCGCTGGCGGATTGTGCTCTTCTTCATCGTGACGCCCTGGCAGATTGTGGTGATCCTTACCGCAAATTACGCGTTCCTGAACTACATCGTCCTTGCCATGGGTGTGCTCTTGCTCGATGACCGGTTCTTGCAAAGTGTCACGCCTGCCAAGTGGCGGGTGACCTCGCCGATCCAGGAAAACAAAATTCATGAAGTGCAGCCTGACCAAAGTTGGCGCGAGCAGTTAAGCAAGCATTGGTCGGCGGCAAAGTTGGCCGTCAGCACGGTCATGTTGAGTTGGATCTTCTACGCAACTGTAGCGGAACTGGTCTGGATGTTTGCTCGCCGCGCACCGCTCCCAACCGAGCCGGTGGCGGCACTCGAACCGTTCCGCATCGCGAATCAATATGGACTGTTCGCGGTGATGACTCGCGGCCGATACGAAATCGAATTCCAAGGATCTTCAGATGGACAAAATTGGACGGCTTATCCGTTCCGCTATAAGCCACAAGCGCTCAACGAGCCGCCGGGGATCTATGCGCCGTATCAACCGCGTTTCGATTGGAACCTGTGGTTCGCGTCTCTAGGACAGTGGCGCGAATACTCAATCGTCCCCAGCACCGAAGTGCGGCTGCTCGCGAATGACGAAGATGTGCTGGCGCTCTTCGCAGGCAATCCGTTTCCGCAACAACCCCCGAAGCAGATTCGAGTCGTGCTGTGGCAGTATTGGTTTACTTCATTGCCTGAAAAACGTGCGACTGGAAATTGGTGGCGACGACAAATGCTCGGGCTGTACGCGCCTACATTGGAGAAAAACGCCAACGGTGAAATACATGTGGTCGAGTGGCCGAATGTCGCGCCGAGAGAATAGATGTAATTTTTCACACTTCCACTTCGCGAGCGGAGTTCGGCAGCTGTTTAAGCATTACCAGAGAAGCTATTCCGGAAGCTGCAGTATGTGTTGAACGAGCGGAATCTAAAATAGAGCGAGAAGGAGACAATTGATGGCTAAGGGCGTCTGCGATCCCCATTTTCACGATGGTTTCCTAGCGCAATATCGGCCAACTCCGTGTAGTGCTCCAGACGCGATTCTGTGCTCCTATTCTTTTCATCCAATGGAAGCAATCGCGGACCTTCGTCCCGCGCAATCAGTTCTTCCGGTCGGGCGTAGCGGACATTTCTTCTGGCGTTTTTCTTCCGGGTACGTGGCATAGCGCTTAACCATCCCACAACTCTGCCCAAAACTCGATACCGGGAAGTCCCTAGCCCATTAGTGGGGTCGGTAGCGGTGGCGTTTGTTGACGCTTTGAAGTATCTTGTGATCAAGGTAGGTACAGTACTTGAGGGCTATATGAAAGGCCAGCCCAATACTCGGATTCTCTCCGTTTCCTACGACGAGCTTCTCCTACGAATGCGACACATGATCTTTCAGAACGAAGGATACGATGTTGTCTCAGCATATGGATTGGAGAGTAGCCTGGAGCAATGCAAGAAGGGTGGTTTCCACTTGTTTGTTCTCGGTCACTCAATTCCGTCTGACGATAAGCGCAAGATGGTTGAAGCCTTTCGCCGCGCGTGTCCCGCGCCTATCATCTCGTTGCAGAGAGGCGCAAGTGAGCCGTGGGTGGATGAAGCTGACTATCACGTTGACCCAGATCCTGAGCCGCTGCTGCGTGTTGTAGCCGAAGTCAGTCAGAAGCAAGTGGCAGCGGCCTAAGACGATACAAATGGAGTTTGCATATCACGCCGTAGCTTGTCTCAACGAGTGCCGGCCAAATGAATCAATCGCGCTGGCCTCGTCTTCGTAGATGTCGAATACCGACGACAACTTTGTCATCTCAAGCAATTCGTCAACCCGCTTGCTCAGGTTCACAAGTTTCAGTTCGCCTTCACTTTTCCGAATTGTTGTGTGAGTCTTTACCAGCTCGCCCAAGCCGGAGCTGTCCATATAGCTGACTTTTCCCAGGTTCAAAACAATGTTCTTCTCTCCGCTTTCCACCAGGGTGCGTACCACCTCACGAAGCGCGAGATTTCCCTCACCGACGGTAATTCTCCCAGAAATTTCGATGATTGCGGCTTCACCAACCTGCCTGGTTGTAATTTGCAGTTCAGTGGTGGTCTTTTCCTGAAGGCCCATTCCTAACAGGTCCAATATGGCGCAAGCCAATGTCACCAACTCCTTCGATTCGGTGCGAACCACCACTAATGACCGTCCGTCTTGCAAGACTTCGCAGAAGAAAGCGGCATCTTTGGATTTCTCAGGGGACTTCTCATCGGCGACCGGCCCCGGAACCTTTTCTCCGTCGACAACATGAAGTCCGACGGCTGACGCTGCCCGTACCGCTGCGAGGCGCAGGAGTGTGACTCTGCCAAATCCGATAGCGAAAACCGTTCCCATGCCGGGCAGCAGGAACTCGGCAACTGCGACGGATACGTCAGCAGCTCCGCCTGCAAGGCCTCCGACTCTCCCGGCCAATCCCCTGGCCGTCGCTTTCGCTTCATGTTCGGAGCGGGTGAGGAAGACGATCTCTTCTTCAGGAATTCCTTGCTGCCTCAACTGCTTTACTGCTTCTTCGGCGCGGCCGCGCGAAGAAAATACTCCAATCGCGGTTTCCAAATTACCTCCTGCAATAACGGGTGGCTAAGTGCGACGACGGTTCGCTGAACTGATATCGATTCGACATCACTGTCCGGAGTTCCGAAAAAACTTTCTACTAGCGCCATCGATGTGTCAAGTCGGAGTTCCCGGGTGTAATGAAAGGGTCAGAAGTCCAGACAAGCGATTCGGAGAGAGTTGAAGATCGACTGACTCGACCTGCCAGGGAAAAACCGTTTCCACCTTCTCAGCGTCACTCTCTGCGCGAAGGCAGAATCGACAAGACGATAGAAAAGCGTGGCGTGGGTAAAGGCCTGTGACCTTACTGTTATGTTCGATGTAATACAGTTTTTGCCGTATTTACTCTGGTAAGCGTTTTCCCAGAAAATACTCCGTAACGCGCCAGTTCGTCTCATTATTCCGTTTAAGGACCGCCACTCTTGTCATCGCGGTACGAAACATTGTCCCGACGGCTACGCTCCACTCCGCTCGTGCGCCCACTCATCCTGTGCATAGAGGATGACCCCGTCTATCTCACATTGCGAAAAAAGGTGTTGGAGCAGAATGGGTACAACGTGATTGGCGTAACTTCGGCGGACGAGGCTCTGAAGACCCTGAGCGAGATTCCGGTGTGCGCAACCGTTGCTGATCACATGCTGCAAGGAACTACAGGTACGAAATTGGCTCAGGAAATGAAGAGAATCAAGCCTGATGTTCCTGTCATTTTGTTTTCCGGGACGCTGCCGGAAAACTTGAACGGGGTGGATGTGTATGTCAATAAGGGTGAACCGCTCTCAGAATTCTTGCGAATCCTGGGTGAGGTCGTAGAGCGATTCTGCGCGTGATAACACATTCCAATCGTGCAGTGCCACAGGTGCGTCAAGCTGGAATGCCGGTACGATTCGCTACTGAACAAATCCGCTCCCTTCGTTAGCGGAGCAAATTCGCAACAATTTCCGAAAATTGAAAATTAACGCAGGCACAATTGTTGGTTTTGTACCGCGCACGATATATTTTTGAAAGGTACTCTCCATTTCCGTTGACAATGCCCGACAGTGTATGAGGTACTGATTCCGCACTTGTAACAATTGGGCACGGGGAACGGGATGTCCTTGGGGGAGGTGTTCCCGTTTCCGTTCCTAAGCCTCTTCCGGCCACTTATCCTTTTATCCTTCGAAGCCCTTTCGCTGATTCGAACAACGGCATGAGATCCCGACGCCGATGCTGCCACGCTAGCGGCGAAGGCTCTCTTCCAACGCCAACGCTTTTTTATAGTGCTCTAGCGCCAGTTGGGCGGCTCTAACTTCAGACTCGATTCGGTTTCTTTCCTCGACGGGACGCCCGTCGTCCATCAGCTTGTCACTGAGCAGGTAAAGTTGCTTTTTCAGGAACTCAATGTGCTCTCTCAGTGATCGATCCATTCCGGTCCCCTCCAGATAGGGAGAAGTTCAGCGAAGGGGCTTGGCGCGATTGCTGCGAATTCATGAGATGCGCCAGGGGAAGTGCCGAGTTAGCAATACGGTTTCTATGCGATCGAATTAAGGAATGCCATGTATCGAACAATTTCACCTGAGCCTAAGAGAATAGTGAAGCGCTCTCGTCTGTATGTAGTACATGAAACGCAGCCGAACAAAGCTTCAGAAGACCCCTGAAGCAAGCGCCGATCTTTCGTTTCCCGTGTCCTATTTCGATCAAGCAAAGTACCTGGCGCTTGCCGATGCTTTCCTTGAATTGGACAACGTATCAGAAAAACTCATCCGAATAGACCGGCAATCGCAGCACGCGAAGAAGACGATGAAAAAGACGGCGTGAGTATGGCGCGCGGATGAAACAGCGAAGAAATTCTCGAATGCCTACAGAAGTGGAACGGCGAGACGAAGCTTCGCGCAGAGGAAGTGGTGGGCACGACAGGACTCGAACCTGTGACCTCCTGCGTGTGAAGCAGGCGCTCTAACCAACTGAGCTACGCGCCCACGGGATAGCCGCAAGTCCATCCTAACATGCGAGTTTCTGAGCTTCATCGGGTCAAACGGGCAACTCCGGCTGCGGAAGGTTAAGACGTCTTGTACTCGCCTTCAATCACCCGAGCGTTGTTGTCAGTTTCTTCACTGGCCGAACTCACCGATTCTTGCTTCCATTTGCGATAAACATTCGAAACGGCAAGCGTCCATATGGGAACCAGATCGACGCCGGGCACCAGTTCTCCAACAAACGCCGGCAGGAACTCCCAATGCCATCCGAGGAGACGAACCAACACGGCCGCAATCGCCAGATCGAGAATGTCATCGAACGGCGATAACCCGCCTTCCGCGAAAAATGGGAACACAAAGATTTGCAGCGCGTCGGCAGTGACGGCCAACACCATCGCCGACTGAAAGCGCCAGCGAGAGGAGGACGGAATGAGGCTGTCAAACATACTCATTGCCAGTCTAATTCCGATGCGTCGTTTCGCCCAAACCCGATCGGCTTCGGCACAAGTGGGGGTGACGCCGCTGCTTTGCCCGACAGTAGGATACTTGACGTGTGCGGCAGATTACCGTACATTAAATATGGTGTGTGGCATTACGCCGTACATCGGAGAGGGCTATATGGCTCAAGCCGCAACGAAAAGAAGCCAGCGGCTGGACGCTCGAGTGACTCTAGAGGAGAAGGAAATCATCGAGACAGCTGCGCGTCTGCGCGGCACCTCGATTACGGATTTTCTGGTGATGAGCGCCAAGGAAGCGGCCGTTCGCACAATTCGAGAAAGCGAGGTTTTAATTCTTGCGGGGCGTTCCAGGAAAATCTTTGTGGAGGCCCTCTTGAATCCTCCAAATCCCAGCGAGAAAGCTCTTGCAGCAGCGAAGCGGTTCAAAAGGGAGATCGGCTAGCTTTGCACAGACAGCAAGCGGAACCCGTGCAAAAACCAGAGTTCAGATTCGAGTCGCTCGACAAGAAAAGGCATGATCGAGCGGCTTTTTCTTGTGGTACCGAGGCCCTCGATCACTACCTTAAACAACAGGCAACTCAGGATGTCGAAGAGCGCGTTGCTGCCGTTATTGTTCTAACTCCGGACGGCAAAACGATTGCGGGTTACTACACGCTCTCACAATATGCTGTCGATCTTGGCGGCTTGCCACTCGCTATCGCGAAGAAACTACCGAAGTATCCCGAACTCCCTGCAACATTGCTCGGCCGCCTTGCACGCAGTATTGCGTTTAGGGGACAAGGTATTGGTGAACTGCTTTTAATGGGAGCTCTCAAAAGGGCTCTCAACCACAGCAAATCCATCGCGTCTATGGCGGTTGTGGTAGACGCAAAAGACGCAAAAGGGAAGGCGTTCTACGCTGGTTATGGATTTATCGAACTGCCCGATCACGCCAGACGGATGTTCCTTCCGATGGCGACGATCGCGAAAATGTTTTGAAAGCTTCGCGGTCATTCGATGCCCACACGATTGCAGGATGTGAACTTGTTGATTAGCACAACCATTCTTAGCTGGTTCCCTCTTCGCGTGGTAGGCTACATCTGCTCGGGTGTCCCGGTAAGAAGGCCTGCATCGTGAGAAGCCGGACCACGAAAACCGCTTCATCCTTCGGAAATTGAAGGCCTTTCCCCAATTCCGCCAGAAATGTGGAAGAAAAACAAACCCGCACCGCCGCCCGTAACTCCTTCTAATGGCGAGAGATCCACCCCGGAAGGGTCGCCGGAGGATACGCAACTTTCTGACCAGGAGCGGGTTAATCCTGATGTGAGCAGTGTGGCGCTCAATTACGGGCTGCCTGCTGTAGGTGTACGTTCAGCGGCAGCAATTGCTGATCCGGTTTCCGGGGAACTGACTGACGCCGAAGTCATGCTTCGCGTCAAGGCGGGAGACGACACCGCGTTCGATTTTCTGGTACAGAAATATCGGCGCCCAATCATAAATTTCATGTACCGCATGGCGCATAATTCTGCTGTTGCGGAAGATCTGGCACAGGAAGTTTTCTTGCGTGTGTATCGCTCGCGCGCAAGCTACGAAGCCAGCGCGAAATTTACGACCTGGTTGTACCGGATTGCGACGAACTTGGGGATGAATCATGTGCGCGATACACGCCACGAGCGTCCCGAGAACACGATGAATCTGGACGAGCCGGACGAAGAGACCGGCCAAGCGCCGGATTTAGCTGACAAGACTCCGAGTGTGGAAGAAGAAATTCTTCGGCGGGAACGATTGAACGCTATCCGGCAAAAGGTAGAGGCGCTGCCGGAAAGGCAAAAGATGGCAGTGCTTATGCACAAATATCAGCAAATGGACTATCGGCAAATTGCCGAAGTTTTAAAGTTAAGTGAATCAGCCACGAAGTCGCTGTTGTTCCGGGCTTACGAAACGCTCCGGACACAGTTGAAAGAATTTGTTTAACAGGATTGCGGGCGAGCCGCCCGTCATACTGATTTTTGGCGAAGGGAAAGAAACATGAAGTGCACTGAAGTTCGCGAACTGCTTCCGGATCTGGCCGCCGGACTCGCCGCTGCCGGACCCGAGATCAACGATCACATTGGCTCCTGTGCCGAGTGCGCGGGAACACTCGCCGAACTTCGCGCGACCATGACATTGCTTGACGAGTGGCAGGCGCCTGAACCGTCTCCATATTTTGATACTCGCCTGCATGCGAAATTGCGCGAAGAAGCCGCCAAGGAGCAGCCCTCAGGTTGGCTTGCCTGGTTGCGTCGTCCTGCGCTCGCGATTTCATTGGCGGCGGCATTGGTCGTCGGTGCCACCGTGTTCCGGTTGCAAGAGACGAGGGGGCACACTTCGATTCAGCCGGTGTTGGCGGCTGAGCCGGGCACCGCGGTCGGCGATCTGCAGGCGCTCGATAATAATCAGGACGTGTATGCCGATTCAGATCTGATGGATGACTTGCAGGTTCAGCAGGATGTAACCGCGACTCCGTAATTCGGCCATTCAGGTTTAAGGTCCGGGGAAAAGGGATGAAGAAAGTGACGCAACTTGGGCGGCGGTTCGCCTTGCTGAGCCTGGCGCTGGCAACGGCGATAGTGCCGTGCCTTGCGCAGAACCGCCACAACGGACCTGCGCCGCGCCCGAGTGCGCCACCGCGACAGAATGCGCCCAGACCGAGCCGGCCTCAGCCGCAGCCACACTATCAGGCTGCGCCTCGGCAGCAATCGCAGCCGCGCTATCAACCCGCACCTCGACGACAATCCCAACCGCGCTATCAACCTGCTCCTCGTTACCAGCAGCCGGGGCCACAGCAACGAGAAAATCAGGTGCCTCGGCCCTACCAGCCACCCACGCATGGCCATCATTCCGGACAGTGGCTCAATCAATATCGCCAGATGCCACCCGATCAACAGAGACGCGCCCTCGAGGGTGATCCCACTT
Source organism: Terriglobales bacterium (assembly GCA_036557105.1). Classification (GTDB taxonomy): domain Bacteria; phylum Acidobacteriota; class Terriglobia; order Terriglobales; family Acidobacteriaceae; genus Gp1-AA145. Next base: position 11,404 of record DATBIE010000096.1, on the reverse strand, counting down.
TTCGCCGGCTGCCCAGACAGCGGCAGCAGCAACTCGAGCAGCGGTTGCAGCATTTCGACAGCCTTCCTGCGGACCGCCAGCAGCGTGTCCTGCAGCGCATGGAAACCTGGGAGCATTTGACGAAGGCCCAGAAACAAGAATTCCGGTCAATGGATTCGCAGTATCACAGCCTGCCTCCCGATCGCCAGCAGGCGGTGAGGAATGCGATTCAGTCATTGCGTGCCATGCCTCCCGATGCGCGTGAACGAGCTATTAATTCGGGGCGGTTCAATCAGTTCTCGCCGCGCGAGCAGCAGATACTGAACAACGCCGCGCGTCTGCCACTAGCGCCAGCTCAACCGAACGTAGAGCAGCAGCCGTCTACCGGCCCCCAGCGTTATATCCCGCGCCCTCCACACTAGCCTCTGTGGGTTTCCACTGTACTGTTCAACCCTGTGTTCTCTGTGGTTGCTTTCCTGATTTAGTCGCCACAAACAAACGAGTTGCAGAGAGAACTAATCCTGCTACACTGCATCAATCCGCCTGCCTGGCATTCACAACACTTATCGGGAGTCCCCAACCCAGTCAATACGGATATGCTCACCAAAGTTTCAGCGAAGTACGCATTCACGCTCGCCATTCTTTTACTCGTAGTCTGCGGAGTTCTGATCTACGGCACACTGGCGAATTTTGCCGACAGCGAGCGACGGGTAGAGCACAGCCAGCACGTCCGAGAGCTGCTGGGAGAAACCGAATCCGATATTGCTTCCGCGGCTCGATTGCGTCTGGTCTATGTGTTCAATGGCGACAACACTTCTCTCACCGAATACCGCAATGCGGTGGAAGAGATTCGGGCGGTACTCAAACAACTACGCGAAATTACTGTTGACAATCCAGTACAACAAACTAATTGCGACCGGCTCGAAACTGCAGTTAATACTCGCATTCAAGTGTGGGAAAAGTCAGTCGCGCTAAGACAGAGCGGCGCACCCGAAGCAGCAGGCCAGCCGCAAATGACACTCCAGAGCCTCGAGTTTGCGAACGATATCGTGTCCGTCACGCGCGCCATGGACAACGAAGAAGCTGTCTTGCTGAAGCAAAGAAACGCATCAGCGCGAGCTCACTTTTTCACTTTAATCATCGCTGTCGCTCTCACTCTCGCGGCCGCCGTGCTGTTGCTGCTGTGGCATTATCGGCTTCTACGCACCGAGCTTGAGGCACGAGCGGAGGCTGAACGCTCCGCCAGCGAGGCCGCGGAAGCCGCAACGCAATTGGAGAAGAAAGCTTACCAGGCAGAACGTGCGGCCCTGGCCAGCCATGAAGCTGCCCGTCGTCTGAGCGCGCGCCTGCTCGAATTGCGCGACGACGAACGTCGGCGCCTATCCCGCGAATTGCACGACAGCATCGGCCAGTATCTGGCGGCGATCAAGATGAACCTTGCGGTCCTCGCCCCAGCGGATGCTCCTGACCACCGCTACTCCGAATGCGTAAAGCTGCTGGATCAATCGATTAAAGAAGTCCGAACGATCTCCCACCTGTTGCATCCACCCGGACTGGATGAAGCCGGCTTCTCTTCCGCCGCACGATGGTATGCGGAAGAGTTCGCCAAACGCAGCGGATTGAGTTTGAAATTGAACATCGAAGAGCCGCCGGGCCGCCTTTCTCCAGCAATGGAGCTGGCCTTGTTCCGCGTCCTGCAGGAAAGCCTCACGAATATCCATCGCCACTCAAAAAGCAACTCTGCGGAAATATCGTTCGAGGTAGGTCCAGAACACGCTTCGCTGGTCGTCGCCGACTATGGCAGCGGGATTCCTGAGGAGGTGTTGAAACGCTTTCAAGTGTCGGGAACTTCGGGTGTCGGATTGGCCGGAATGCGTGAAAGAATTCGCGAATTGGGAGGACGATTCGAAGTGGAATCGGCCTCGGGTGGTACTCGTGTCCGTGTGAGTGTGCCTTTGAGCGAGTCGAAGAGTGTTTTGACGCAGAGCGCGTCGATTGCGACTACTTAGTTTTTAGAGAAGGGACAGAAGTCTCGACCGTCTGCTTATTTTCTAAGTAAATTCCTGGCAACGAACAGCAGATTCGCCGGACGTTCTGCGAGTCGGCGCATTAAATATGGATACCATTCGCTGCCGAATGGAACATACACTCGCATTCTCCATCCATCGCGCACGAGCGACCTTTGCAGGTCACGCCGGATGCCATACAGCATTTGAAATTCAAATGCTTCGCGCGCGATACGTTCGCGATCGGCAAAGGCTTGCGCCGCGCGAATGATCTTTTCATCGTGCGTTGCCAGGCCGTGATAGATTCCGCTCTTAAGCAGAATCTTCATCAGCTTGACGTAGTTGGCATCGACCTCGGATTTTTGCTGAAATGCGATCTCCGGCGGCTCGCTATAGGCGCCTTTGCATAACCGAATCCGGATTCTGTCCTGCAGCAGTTTGCTCACGTCATCTTCAGACCGCCGCATGTAGCTCTGAATAACCGCTCCGACGCAGCCTTCGTTCCCCAGCAACCGATGGAGCTCGTGCACCAGATCGAGCGTGCGCTGGGTATATTCCGACCCTTCCATGTCAACTCGAACAAAGTTCGGCGGCGACATAGCTCCAGCTCTGGTGACCAACGCCGACACGTGCTCACGCGCAAGTTGGGGATCGACGTCGATCCCCATGTGCGTAAGCTTCACACTTACATTGGCATTCAAAGAACGCGCAGCAATTTCTGTTAGAAGATGGTCGTACAACTGAGCGCTCCTGTGGGCTTCTTCAGCTGTGCTAACGTTCTCGCCCAGATTATCGAGGGAAACGCTTAGGCCGGCCTGGTTCAGTCTGGCCGCAGCGCGAATTGCGTCCTCGACGCGGGTGCCGGCGACGAAGCGACCTGAAACCCGTTGTCCAATGGAAGATTTTTCTGCCAGTGCCCGTAGGCTGCGGCTCTCAGAGAGGGAAATCAGCGCAGCTCTTAACACGTCTTTCCTGCGTCGAACGATTCTAAAATCCGACTATTTCGCGGGAAGATCACAGGAAGTTGTACCACAGGTTCACAGCTCATCCACCACATAGAAGACCGGGACCAACTCCTCTGTGAAATCCTCTGTGTAAGTCAGTGTCCTCTGTGGTAAAAGCCTTTTAAACCCTAACCACAGAGGACGCGAAGTTACACAGAGAAACCCCCACAGAGGAGTGCAGGAATCACTACCGATTTATTCGATTCCCTTTTCCTCCAGGAACTTCTCCACTTCGAGCGCGGCCATGCAGCCCGAGCCGGCAGCGGTAATCGCCTGCCGATAGCGCCTGTCCTGTACGTCGCCGCAAGCGTAAACACCGGGAACCTTGGTGAATACGAAATCGGTCGTCTTTAGATAGCCGTCCTGGTCCATGTCCAGCTGACCCTCGAACACCTTTGCATTCGGGATATGCCCAATGCCGAGAAACATTGCGCTCACCGGCAACTCGGAGACTTTGCCGGTCTGCACATTTCGTAGCTTCAGTCCGGTTACTTCTTTCTTCGAAACGTCATTCACTTCGTCGACGACAGTGTTCGTAATAAAGTCAATTTTCTCGTGCTTTTGCGCGCGCTCCAGCATGATCTTCGAGGCGCGGAAATCGTTGCGGCGATGAATAACGGAAACCTTGGTCGCGAAACGCGTGAGAAAGATGGCTTCTTCCATCGCGGAATCGCCGCCCCCTATGACCGCAATGTCCTTCCCCGAGAAAAAGAAGCCATCACACGTCGCGCAGGAGGAAACTCCATGCCCAATCAGCGCCTGCTCGCTCGGCAGCCCAAGCCACCGCGCCGACGCCCCGCTGGCGATGATCAGCGAACGCGTTTGAATCGTTTCCTTGCCCATTTGCAAAGTAAACGGGTTGGTGCGCAGGTCGGCTGCCGTAATGTGGGCCAGTTGATACTCCGCGCCAAAGCGTTCCGCCTGGCGTCGCATGTTGGCAATCAGTTCCGGCCCTTGAATTCCCTCGGGAAAACCGGGGAAATTCTCGACAAGCGTGGTCATTGACAATTGTCCGCCCGGCTCATGTCCCTCGATCACAAGCGGCTCGAGTTTGGCCCGTGCAGTGTAAAGTGCGGCCGTGTGTCCGGCGCAACCGGACCCTATGATCACGACATTTCTAATAGCCATAGAACTTCGTTAGATTACAGAAAAGAAATTCGGTTGCAGAGCTCAACTTAGTGATGAGCGCTCTTAGTTTTGTGATGCGCCGGCTCGGTACTCATCCTCGCCAGTTCCTCCGGGACTATTCTTCTTGTGCCCAACAGCCCTCGATAGTCCGTAAGAATAGAAGACGCCGAGGAAAACAGCGGTGCGTACGCGCTCTGGTCCGGCGGAGGGCCGCCATTCGCGCCCGAGCAACGTGCCAACACCACCGACGATTTACCGAACCGCTCCAGCTTGACACGACCGGCGGGAGTGGCCGCAGCCAGCATCGCGGCTGCTGAAGTAACTGATGACGCACTTGATTCTATGGAAATTTCCAGCAGGTCCTTCGGCTCGCGCAGGCGAAACACAAGTGTCTCCACCATCTGCTCTCGATCGCGGCTGAACGAATACTGGACCGTCGAAAAAGGAACGTTACCGCTAAATTCATGGCGAATGCGGATAAATTCCGCCGAAGCCTGGTGAGCGGGTTCCTGGGTGGACGGCCCAGGCGCTGCCGTCCCTGCGGCCATCAGCGGATTCGCATTCGGATCAAGCACGGAGCGGCCACGATCTACCTCAAAATCAGGCGTGAACGACGGACGTTTCGGAACCCGCGCAAGGGCGGATGATATCTCCTGCTGCTGTTCCGCTGAAGGCGAACAAACGTTCAGGACGTTAACTTTTACCTGTGGCTTTGCTTGCGGCGTTTCCTGGGCCACGCAAGCACACGCTGCTGCGAGTGCCAATGCCAAACCATAAAAATTCTGCTGCACAGCGAGCATTCTAGCAGCCAAGGGCCTGCCGACCGGTGTCATCCGTGGTTGCCGTGCTCCGTCCAACCTAAAAATTTGCTCTGATTACCTGCAGCTTTGCGCCTGGGTCTCCCGTCTATAATCTCAGCGATGCGAACGCACTCCCGCGCCTTACGTGCACGATTATGGCTGGAGCACAACGGCCTGTTTCCGCGCGGGAAACTGTCGTTCTTCACCCTGTATGTGCTTGGGCTCGACCTGCTGCTGATCCTTATTAATGCCCTTGCGTCACCATTTCACATTCCATACGCAAGTTCACTTGGCGGATGGATCATCTTTCTGACACTGTTCGCGATCGTGCTGATCGCCACTCTCGGAGCGCGCTGGTCTTCCGCACATTTGCTATGGAGAATGCGAACCCGGCTGGTGGTGACATATGCATTCATCGGCGTGATTCCTTTGGTTCTGCTGGTGGTGATCGCCGGCCTCGCCTTCTACCTTTTTTCCGGACAGTTTGCCGCGTACATTGTCACCTCCCGCCTGGATTCGGAGCTTCGCGGTTTGAGTAGCCGTAACGCCACGATTGCTGCTCGCTTTGCGGCTGATATCGATGCCGTGAACCCGAACACAGCCGTACGGGAGACCACACCCGCATCGCGACCGGACCAGCAAATCCTGGCTTGGCTGAACGGCAATCTGATTTTTAACAGCTCAGCCGAGAATGCTCCCTCACTACCGCCCAACTTGCGCCGGGACCTTACGCGCGTTGTTCAGGATCGCGGCGCAGTATTTCTTCGATCAGTGGCCGTGGTACCCACCAGCAAAGGTCAACTCATAGTGCTCTCAAGCAGAAGAGCAGATCAGCGGCTGCTTGCCGACTGGGCAGGCTCTCTGGGCGAAGTCACTCTATACCGATTGGAAACCGGTACCAGCAATCCGACTCCGATTTATACCGCGGGCAATGTACCGCTTGCGCGGCGGGCGTTGGATTTCAGGGTGATAGCCGGCGCGGAAATTCCCGTTCTCGAGTGGCAGACCGGCAGCGACTCGAATCCTGGACTTCCGGTTAGCGTGCGTACTCGTCTGTCCGCCCTTTATGATCGCGCATTTTCTTCACTGGGAGATCTGGGTTCGACCATTGAATTCGTTCTCTTTGTGCTCCTCATCATCTTGCTTCTGTTGGAAGCGGCTGCGTGGTGGGTGGGAACGAAGCTGTCGCGATCGATTACCGGTGCCGTTGGACAGTTGTATCGCGCAACCACCTACATCAACCGTGGCGAGTTCAGTCACCGCATTCCCATCACGTCGAACGATCAGCTCGCCGCGCTTGCGGGATCGTTCAATTCGATGACTGAGTCGATCGAGAAGCTGATCCTCGAGCAAAAAGAAAAGCAGCGTCTGCAACATGAGATCAACATCGCCCAGGAAGTGCAGGCGCAATTGTTTCCCCGGCAGATAGCACAATTACCAGGCCTCGAAGTACACGGCTTTTGCCGTCCCGCGCGCAGCGTTAGCGGCGATTACTATGATTTCCTTTCGCTTGGTCAGCAGCGCTTATTGCTGGCGGTGGGTGATGTGAGTGGCAAAGGAATCTCCGCCGCGCTGCTGATGGCGACCATACATTCCGCAGTCCGCGCCTACGTCGTTGAGGGCATTCCGGCGCTGCGCCAATTGGAGGCGGTCGGCGCCGGACCGGCTGCAATATCAAAAATTCATTCCATCCTCGAGGGCGCCGAGGTTGCTCCCGCAACGCTGCTGTCGCTCCTGAATCATCAGCTGTATCACACCACGCCAGCGGAAAAGTACGCGACGCTGTTTCTTGCGATGTACGATTCGAGCGACCGGCGCCTTACGTTCAGCAATGCCGGGCATTTACCCCCGCTTGTGTTGGCCCAGACTGGCGCTGTCAGACGGTTGGAAGATGGTGGGACCGTAGTCGGCCTATTCGACAATATGATTTACGAAGAGAAGTGCGTTCAGCTTCGCCCGGGCGAAATCTTCCTGGCTTACAGCGACGGCGTGACCGAGCCCGAGAACGATTTTGGCGAATTTGGCGAGCAGCGGTTGATCGAGCTGGTGCAGGAAAACCGCGATCTTTCGCTCCCCCGCATTTCGGAGCTGGTGACCGCAGCCGTCGATGACTGGATTGGCGGGGTCGAGCAGCCGGATGACGTCACCCTGGTTCTGGCCCGGGCAAGGTAGTTTTTCCGGGACCCGCCACGTTTCACTTCGAACTGGAGTCCAGGCCCTTGGGTGAAAGAATGAGTTCGAAGCTGAAAACTACTTAAGTTCCAGCGACTTCCAGTCGTTACCAAAGGCCGATTTTCCCTTTTGCCCTCAGTCACTTGCCCAGTTTGCAAGATTAAATTTCACTTATCTCAGCACTTCAACCTCAGCACCGGGCACAGGTCATCAGCCCGCCGTGTGGCTCTTGAGTCTGTCGATCGGAGGGGAGGTGCAAATTCGGTTGGAGGAGCTAAGTAAAATGCATAAGTTTATAGTCGCGTTGTTGATGGGCATGTTCTGTTTGGGAGCGTCCGCGCAGGAAATCAGCAATGCCACGCCCAAGGCAGAGATTTTCGGTGGTTATCAGTACACGAAGTTTGACGGCGGCATGAACGCCAATGGATGGAATACATCCGTCGCCGGCAACCTCAACAACTGGTTCGGAATTGCCGGAGACTTCAGCGGCGCCTACAAGTCCCAGAACGGTGTCAGCTTCAACAATTACACCTACACATTTGGGCCGGTGGTTTCGTTGCGTCGTAACCCGGCATTCACCCCGTTCGCGCACTTCCTTGCCGGCAAGTTCCATGATTCTGCTTCGGCAGCCGGCGTTTCGGTCTCGGATGGCGGATTCGCCATGATGTTCGGCGGTGGTGTCGATGTGAAGGCTTCTCAGCACTTCGCCCTGCGCGCCATCCAGTTCGACTGGCTCTCGCTGCATTCCAATGGCGCGAGCGACAACAACAATATGCGCATTTCCACGGGACTTCTGATCCGCTACTAACGGCTCAGACGTGGGCAATTGTTAAGGGTGACCCGAAAAGGGTCACCCTTTTTTATTTGGGTTCGGGAAGTGATGGCTTTGTGTGTGACGTTGCCAGCCGGAACTGTCGAACGCACCCAGAATCAACTCTGACGACGATGGTCTCTGGCAGATAAAAATTTGCGATGTCGTTTTACGGCGCTTTCCCAATTGTCCTGTATCGAACAGTCTGATAAAAGTGAAGCGAACATGATTGAAGAAAGTGAAATCGGGCGTCGCACCAGGGAAACGATCAGGCGCTCTATCGAAGCTCGCCAACGCGCCGAACTAGCCAAAAAGCGTGCCGGGGACCTCGCAGCGCATAGTGAACAACTTGCCGAAAATCTGTCACTGGCCCAGGTCCGACGTAAGCAACGGGTCCGGAAACGAGACACGCGCCCCGGATGAAGCGCCGTAGCAAAAAGCAACGGCAGGCCTGACAAAGCTTTTGTAATGCACTGTTTGCTTCTGGCTCCTCTGGCGACTGGCCCCCCTTTTTGCGACTACCGAAATTATCATAGGCGAGGCTGTCCACCCTTCGACTGCGCACAGGGCAGGCTCTTCGTGACGTTCGAAGGGCGGGATGAAACGGCTTGCAAATTCCGAAACCTTCTGTGCCTTCATCTTGGATTTTTCTTGTCGTCGATGAAGACCGGCCGGCTTCCCGAAAGCATCCTGCAACCTACTGTTATAATCGACCCTGCCTCGCTTCAGTTCTCCGCCGCGAATGGCGCTATCGTCTAGGGGTTAGGACGGAAGATTCTCAATCTTCAAACCCGGGTTCGATTCCCGGTAGCGCTACCAATGCTTTCCTGCAATCACCTCATTGCTCGTACTTCCCACGCAAGAGCTTGCTTATGGCTTCCGGTATATCTTCCGGTTCAACTCTGTCGGATGCAGAGACGACAATTTGCCAGTTCTTACGTACGTGCACATAAGCGGCAGATTCCTTGTGCCAGAGTTCCGCTTGCGAAAGGCGACGGCATCAAACGGATTAACAGACCAAACTTGAATGTCGTAACTCATCGCGGCACGATTCTTGCAAGGCGTGCGGAGAAATTGCTGAGCGTCTGCGCTCGCTAATTTGCCATTCCGCTTCGAGGTGCGCCGATTTAAAATTCCGACCAATGAGCAGAGGCTCGAAATTTTGTGGTTTCGTTCTCGTTCACATCGTAAAGCCGATTATCGTAAGCGCTTTGTTAGTCACAATGTATTGTCCGCTGCTCGCCGGGAACGATGCAGTCGGGCAGCAATTGCTCGCGAGCGCCGAGCAGCAGGCTCACCTATTTCATGACAACAATAACCCATTCCGGCTCGACGTCACCTTCACTGCACAACAGGTAGTTCCAACGCAAGGGCATCTCACGTGGACACAGGCAGCACGTGACCGTTGGCGACGGGAGGTCACGTTCCGCGATTTCAAACAGGTTCAAATTCGCGATGGCGAGAAATCCTTTACCAGTCGGAACCTTTCGTTTACGCCATTTAGAGTCAGCGAAGTTATGAGTTTGCTCCTGTTTGCGCAGTCTCCAGAAAATTTAGTTGTGAAAAAGCAAAAGCAACGTACTGAGGACGGCGCTGAGATAGCCTGCTTGACGGTGAAGGACGAGAATGGCAAGGGTAAACCGCAAGACATTTGCGTAGACCCAACATCTCACGACATCCTCTCCGTCGAATGGAAAGAACCGCCAGACGAATCACACCGCGAGCAATTCGCGGACTACTTCGATTTCGGCGGACATCGTTACCCGCATAAACTCGAACTACTGGTGAACGGGAGCAAGGTGGTGACTGCTCACGTGGAGAGTTTGACCGCGACCACATTCAATGATGCTCTGCTGGCCCCGCCCAAGGATGCGATTGAGCGACGACTGTGCGCAGGGATGAAGCATGCCATTCCAGTCAGCACTCCCGACCCACTGTATCCGAAGTCGGCGAGCCAGAATAGGCTTGCTGGTGACACAATCGTTGCGATGACAGTTCTGACCGATGGCTCTGTCACGGACATTCAACTCATCGGGAGGTCTGCACAATCAATGGACGAGGCCACACTCGAAACACTAAGGAACTGGAAATTCAAGCCTGCAACGTGCGGGACGGAGCCTGTGATCTCGGACATTCAGGTGGTGGTGAGTTTCAGGATGCAGTGAAATCCCAGAATGAGTCTCTGGAAACAGTAGCGATCAGAACCTTAACTGTAAGCCTTGATGAGAAACGTGATTTTGGCGGTCTTCGTACTCGGGTTATGCTGCTTTGCTCAAGAGCCTGAGCACACTCAGAATCAGACGAGAGTACAGATAAGCTCGACTACGGTCGATAGTCCTACGCTGACCTGCAGCGGATCCAATCGACAAGCAACCGTTACCGTGCAGATTTTTATAATCCCCGTTCCGCCTAAACGGCCGACAGGGCAGTACCTGACCGTTGGACTCTACGAAAGTTATTCGACTCCCCCCGGAAGCAGACTTGAAGTAGACGAAATCAGAAAGCAAGTAGAAATTGGAGAAAGCCCAGCGATTTTACGATTCAAACTTGTGTGTGAGTCCAATACAAAGCCGGCAGAGATCGCGTTCACGGCCAACATAGATGGCGCACCCGATGGCTTCGAGATCGCGCGAACCGATCCGCCAGAAAACGGAACGATAAAGATACGCGTTAAGTGAGGGGTTCGTGCTGAGTGATACGGCGATTTATCGTAGATGGGCAAGAGCAACTGATCCTCTACCCTGCTTTCCGTAATGGCCGTCTAAGGCCAGCAACCTGCGGCAGTACAGGCACATCCGATCAGCACCACCCACCAAAGAAATCAGGGAGGAATCCCGGTTGAAGCCAGAATGGAGTGGAAATATGCAACGGAGTTTTCATATCGCGCTCGTACCAGCCGCAATTTTGGCCATCGTCATCGCCGCCAACGCTCAGGTAGGAAAAATCACCTGTACGTATACGTCATTCAAAGTACTTCAGGGCAGCCAGCGCGGTGTTGGAGGGATCAACGATTCCGATTGGGTTTCCGGCAGCGTACAAGATATGCAGAGGCAGAGAATGGTTGGTTTTGTGCGGAAACCCAACGGAACGATCACCACGTTTCTAGTTAACGGCAAACCGAATCTAGCGCACAAGATCAATAACTACGAAACCATCGTAGGAGGTTATTTCCCGAATCCGGGGTCGGGGAACGAGCAAGCTTACAAACGTTATAGCAACGGAGGGGTGGTCACGTTGAAAGGTCCGAAAGATGGTCGTTCAACCCTGCCCTACACCATGCCCTACGGCATCAACAATGCGGGTAAGATTGTGGGTGCCTATGTGACCAGTACGTCGGTGCAAAAGGGGTTCACCTACCTGAACGGAGCGTATACAACGTTCTACCACTCCGGATGGTCCTTCATGGAACCAGAGGCGATTAACAGGCAAGAAGTGATCGTCGGGGATTATCTTGACAGCTCGTCCAAGACGCACGGCTTTGCTTACAACAATGGCAAATGGGTC
>DATBIE010000095.1:0-14978 GCA_036557105.1 Terriglobales bacterium | reverse complement strand
AGGCTTGGATGTGGCAGCTGGCCATGCCGCGTTTTTCCAGATACTGCTGGTGATAATCTTCGGCTTCGTAGAAAGTGCTCGCAGGGACGATCTGAGTCACGATCGGCCGGCTAAAGCGGTGAGACTTCTCCAGTTCCTGCTTGGAGGCAAGCGCGGCCTGCTCCTGCTCGGGCGAATGATAGAAGATTCCTGACCGGTATTGGGTACCGAAATCCGGGCCCTGGCGATTGAGCTGCGTAGGGTCGTGGTTCTCCCAGAAGATCTGAAGCAAGTCGTTGTACGAGACTTTCGCCGGATCGTATTCGACTTCGACGGCTTCGGCGTGTCCGGTTCGATCCGAGCAAACATCCTTGTAAGTTGGATTTTTGAAGTCCCCGCCGGTATATCCGACGCGGGTTGAGGTCACGCCGGGAATTTGTCGGAACGTCGCTTCGACTCCCCAAAAACATCCTGCGGCAAATGTGGCTTTTGCCATAGTGCACTCCTTACTATCCTGAAGGATTTTACCGCCGAGAGCGCCGAGATCGCAGAAAGGAAACGGTCCATGTGGGCGCTGCGGCAGCTTTCAACTTATTCGATGCGCTGGCGACGAAAAAGTGACACGCTAGAGAGTCATCGCTCCAGTCAATTCGGCAAGCCGGCTGATCTGGTTCTTCTCGCACCAACTGGTCAATTCGGCCACCATCTTCTCGGTTGCGCGCGGGTCCCAGTAGCTGGCAGTACCAACCTGTACGGCGGTAGCGCCGGCGAGCATGAACTCGATGACATCTTCGGCGGTAGAAATTCCGCCCATGCCGATAACGGGAATCTGTACCGATTTTGAAGCTTCGTAAACCATGCGCACGGCGATCGGCTTAATCGCCGGTCCGGAAAGCCCGGCAGTGACATTGGCAATACGCGGCTTGCGGCTGTGGACGTCGATAGACATAGCCACGAAGGTGTTGACCAGCGAAATCGCATCAGCGCCGGCCTCCTGCGCGACGTGGGCCATTTGAGCAATGCTGGTCACATTCGGCGAAAGTTTCACGATGAGCGGCCGCTGCGACCAGTGCCTTGCGGTGGTGACAACCTCGTCCAGCGAACGCGGGTCGGTACCGAACTGAATGCCGCCATGTTGCGTATTAGGGCAGGAGACGTTCAGCTCATAAGCGGCAATGCCTTCGCCCTCGTTGAGGATTTGAATGGTGTGCTCGTAATCTTCACGTGTGTAACCGAAGACGTTCGCGATTACCACGATGTCGTTGATCTCCCGCAGCCTGGGCAATTTTTCTTCAATGAATGCGCGCGCGCCGATGTTTTGCAGGCCAATGGCGTTCAGCATTCCGGCCGCAGTTTCATACAATCGCGGCGGCGGGTTGCCGATGATCGGCTCGCGGGACAGCCCCTTCACAACAAAGCCGCCAAGCCGGTTGAGATGAACGACATCTTCGAACTCGAGTCCGTAAGCGAAGGTGCCACTTGCCGCGATCACCGGATTCTTCAACTCGATGCCGGCAAAGCTGACTTTGAGATCGGCAGTCATACGACGGGCGAACTCCGCTGCGTGCAGTCTGACATTGCGATTTAGTGTACACGCGGGAAAAGCAAGTCCGGCTAGAATCGCAGGTCGAGGTGACTCACTGAAAAGATCGACGCTTGTTTTTGCTACGGCCACTTACGTCGCGCTGGTCGCCGCGCTTTGGATTGGCTTTCGGTTTTCCAGTTTGGCGCTCTCGATTGGGGACCAGTTTCCTCGGGCGTTTGCCTGTTTCGCTTTGCTGGTGGCTCCTCTGTGGTTTTTTGGCTTCGGTATTGAGGAAAGTCTAAAGAGTTTGCCGGGTCCGGTGAAAATCGTCAGCGCAGCAGCTCTTTCAATCCCCTATTTCGTATTTGCCGGGGGAACCAATGTTTTCGGTTGGCGCGCAGCAGTAATCGTGATTGCATTTCCGGTGCTGCTGGCGGCGTTTCTTGAACTACCAGAGTTACCAGAGCCGATGACCTGGCGCGATGCGGTAGTGCTGATCCTCATCACAGCTACTTACTACCAGAAATGGCTGCAGAGCGCATGGCCGCCGGAATTGGCATTCTTGCCAAAGCTGTTTCTGGCAGATGTGGCGCTCTACTGTTTTCTGGTCGTACGAAAACTGCAGGGTGCCGGTTATTCACTGATGCCGACTCGCAAAGCGTTTGTAGCGGGCCTGCGTGAATGGGCCTTCTTTTTACCCATTGCGCTAATCCTTGGAGGGTTGACCGGCTTCATCCATTTTCATCGCACGGTTCCGGACATTGGCAACGTGGCCGCCGACATTCTGCTGACGTTTCTGCTGATTGCAATCCCAGAAGAGCTGTTCTTTCGGGCCATCCTTCAGAATCTACTCGAGACACGAGTTGGAAAAACTGTGGGGTTGATACTTGCAGCTAGTCTCTTTGGGCTTTCTCATTTTAATCATGGCTCAAGTTTCAATTGGAGATATGTGCTGCTGGCAACCATTGCGGGGATTTTCTACGGACGGGCCTGGCGCGCCGAGCGGCAGATTTTAGCATCCATCGTGACGCACACGGCGGTCGACGTGGTGTGGTCGCTCTGGTTCCGGTGAAATGTTTGCGAATTTCATCGCCAGGGGTTCAATACTTGTCCGGCGATCGCTTCGAAATGCGTCGTATTGCGAGTCACGATTGTGGCCTGATGAATTTCAGCGGTGGCGGCAATCAGGGCGTCGGTAACTTCGATAGGTCGCCCCATCATTTCGCTGCGCGCAATTAGTTTTCCGCAGGCATCTGCGGTGAAGGCGTCGATGTGCAGGACTCTGCCTTCGAACCGGATTGGCAGATCTTGCTCGAGCCATTCCGATAGTCTTCTGCGGCGTGAACCAGCCGGCATTCGTTCAACACCATAGCGAAGCTCAAGTAAAGAAACGACACTTATAAAAATACGATCTTCGTCGGCGTCAGCCAGCCATGCAATCACTCCCGGATTAGGCGCGGGCTTCACCCATTCAGAGACCACATTCGTGTCCAAAAGAAAGTTCACAGGTTCGGCCGCCGAACCCTGCCCGTAACACGCTTACTTTCAAGGCCGGACCCGCGCAGGGGAGAAGAAGCAAAGAACTCAGCGAGATTGCCGCGGCGTCTGGTCTTGCGTTCCCATTCGTCTGCATCAACGATCACTGCAGCAGTGTGGCCATTGCGGGTAATGGTCTGGGGCCCATCGGACTTGGCCTTATCGATCACTTCGCTGAATCTCGCTTTGGCCTGGGCGACGCTCCAGCGGCGCTTAGCTGTTATAGTCATAATAGTCATTATAGTCAGTTCAGGCTTAACTTTCACGCTAATTGTTCTCCGCTGAAAGTGACGAAACTCTGACAAAGTACCTGCTTGACTTTTCTTTCGCGCAAGCGTAACCAAGAGAAGCATCGCTTCTGGTGCTTTTGGAAGCTTAATAGGGAAGCCGGTGAGAATCCGGCGCGGCCCCGCCACTGTGATCGTGGAGGGCTGGCCAAGATGCCACTGACCGTGTGCGTCGCTCAAAGCGAAGGCGTGAACGGTTGGGAAGGCGGCCAGCCTGATGAAACGAGAGTCAGGAGACCTGCCAGGAGTGGGATGAGTGAGCCTTCGGGGGAAGGTGAACTGTGGCAGCGGCTTCAGACTGTTCTCAACAGTGTTCCTGAAGCCGGTTGCAGGTCTCCTCTTCTCTCCTCAAGCTTTTCGTCCCGCAATTCACTCCCCGTCGCGGGACAGGAGGAGCAATGCGCAACATCCTGGTTGTCTCGGCCGTTTTCGTTTTATCCACTCTCGTTCTTGCGCAATCCGCAGAGCGGGTATCCGGCGTCGTCACTGATCCAGATCATGCAGCAGTCCCGGATGCGTCTGTGCGGTTACTTTCAAACGGTACTGAAATCGCACACACAATCAGCAATCCGGAGGGCCGATTTTCCTTTTTGCAGGCTTGCGCACGGTCCTGCTCCGTAGAGGTTCAGTTGACGGGCTTCCTGACCCAGCGAGTACCCGCGCAACAGCATCTGCAAATTGAATTGCGTCTGGCCCCGGTCGAGGAACGTGTGATCGTGACGGCGAACCGGACGGAAACTCCTGCGGTGTTCGTCGGTAGTACAACGACGGTTATTTCTCGTGACGAGATCGACGCGCGGCAAACGCCGATGGTGAGCGATCTGTTGCAAACAACGCCGGGAGTGACCGTAATTCGAAGTGGTGGCTACGGAGCCACTACTTCCCTGTTTATGAGGGGCGGCGAGAGCGACTACACAAAAGTCCTGCTCGATGGGATTCCCATCAATGAACCGGGCGGGCTTTTCGATTTCAGGAATCTTTCGGCGACAAATCTCGACCGTATCGAAATCGTGCGTGGCCCACAGTCGGCCTTGTTCGGATCGGATGCAATGACGGGCGTCGTGCAACTCTTCAGCCGGCGAGGCGAGTCGGAAACAAACCGCCCGCAGATATCACTGAATCTGGAGGGCGGAAACCTCAACACGATCAATGCCGGAGCGAATGTAAACGGGCAAGCGGGAGCTTTTGACTACAACGTCTTCTGGTCCCGGTTCAGCACGGACAATGAGGGCGTGAATGCCGCATTCGCCGATTCAACGGTGGGTACCAATCTCGGGCTGAAGATAGGGGGAGCTACTCAGTTGCGCTGGATCCTTCGCGACGATCTGTCCCGCGCCGGAACCCCGGGACAAACCGCATTTGAACCTGCAATCGATGACGCCTCTTTTCACAAAGGAGACGGCTACACAGCGATCAGCATTGACAATCAGACAGCAGACTTCTGGAAGCAGCGGCTCACCTATTCATTTGAACGATCGCGGCAGGTTTCTCAAGATCTCGGTCTCGATCCGGCTTATGTTCCAAGTTTCGAAGGGCACACGTCGCCATTCGAGTTCTTCGATCTGCCGTCGAATTTCCTGAACGACACCCGACGGCACCATGTCGATTATCAAAGCGACTTCGCGGTTGGATCGGGAGTATCTCATCATGGCCAGCACGCGTTCACCCTGGCGTTCTCCTGGGACCGGGAAATCGGGTCAATCGGCGACCGGCTTCTGGGTTCAAACCCGACACATGCGCTGCGAGACGATTTCGGAGGCACAGCGCAATATCAACTACTGATCGGTCGGTTGTCGCTGACGAACGGCTTTCGGGTCGAGGAAAACAGCAGTTTCGGGCGCACTGTGATTCCGCGAAGTTCGGCCGCGTTTTTGCTCAGACAGAGTGATGGGAATTTCGGGGCCACGAAACTGAAGTTCAATTTTGGAATGGGCATCAAGGAGCCGACGTTTGTGGAGTCGTTCAGTCCCGAACCGTCATTCCGGGGGAATCCCAACTTGCGGCCGGAACGAACGCGCAGCTTCGATTTCGGGGTGGAACAACGGTTTTGGAACGATCGCGCCAAAGTTGAGGTCAACTGGTTCGACAACCGTTTCCGCGATCTGATCGAATTCGAAACCATCAGCTTCAGCCCGTTCCTCGGGACCTACTTCAACTTGAACGCTACAAAGGCGAACGGCGCTGAGGTGATTCTCGAGACAGTACCATGGGCAGGGCTGCGGCTCACAGCGGAATACACATATTTGAGCAGTCTGGTCACGGAGAGCTCCACTCCAACCGATCCCATCTTCGGAGTGGGTCAGGCACTGCTACGGCGGCCGCGGCACTCCGGCAGTGTGGGCGCGATATGGACCTGGCGAAAGCTTACAGCGAACTCGAATCTCGTCTATGTTGGAAACCGCGTCGATAGCGACTTCGCGGGGCTGGTGCCGCCGATCATCAGCGACCCTTCGTATATACGATGGGACCTCGCCGGAAGCTACCGGTTTACAAAACGATTTTCATTTCTGGGAGCGATCACCAATGTGCTCGACCGCAGCTACATGGAAGCCCTAGGCTTCCCCGCGCTTCCGATTGAGTTTCGCACCGGGGGACGGTTCACATTCTGAACGATTTTGAGATTTTAGAAAGGAACAAAAATGGCATACCTCATCATGATTCTTTCCGTTCTGTCGCGTTTCATTCCGCACGCCTGGAATTTTTCACCGGTCTATGGAGCGCTGCTTTTTGGTGGCGGTCGGATGAACAAGCGAGATTCGGTGTGGTTTCCGCTCGTGTTAATCGGGGCGAGTGATTTTGTACTTACAAATCTGATGTATCACTTGCACGTGGGCTGGGAGGAACTCATTACACTGGGCGCATTTGCCTCCATATCACTGATCGGGTGGACGTTGCGGACTCGCGTCACGATTCCGCGCTTGACCGCGGCGTGCCTTGCTGCCCCGCTGGCGTTTTACCTGATCAGCAATTTCGGCGTGTGGATCGGGTTTCATACTTATCCGCCAACCTGGAATGGATTGATTGCATGTTATGTCGCTGCAATTCCCTATCAGGGACGAATCACAGCGAGCACTGTGCTGTTCGCCGCAATATTCTTCGGACTGGATTACATGTACAAGGCATATGTAGCCCGTAGCAGAAGCGCGCGAGCAATCGCCGGCTGAAGGAGTGCACATGAAAATCTGCTCGTTTCTTCCCTCTGGGACCGAGATCCTGTTTGCACTTGGACTGGGCGACTCGGTTTGCGGAGTTACGTTTGAATGCGATTATCCCGCGGAGGCGAGATCGAAACCGGTCGTGGTCTACAGCAAGCTTCCGCCGGGACTCAGAGAGAAGGAGATCGATACCAAGGTCAAAGGATTTTCACAATGCGGTGAAAGCCTGTACAGACTCGATGCGGAAAAGTTGCGGGAAATCCAGCCTGACGTAATCGTCACGCAAGATCTTTGCCATGTATGCGCCGCATCTCCCAACGATTTGGGAGCGATTCTGTACAGTCTGGCGCGTCCCCCTCAGGTCATCGCATTAACGCCGCACAGGGTGGGTGATGTGCTGCAGGACATTCAGACGGTCGGCGACGCCTGTGAGCGCTCGCAGGAGGCGGCGCAACTTGTTTCGCATTTAAAGAAGCGGATTTCTGAAGTGAAGAATGAGTTGCGGGATCCTCCGCGAGTGCTTTGCCTGGAGTGGCTCGATCCGCCATTCGTCGGCGGGCATTGGGTCCCGGAGATGGTCGCGCTTGCCGGCGGAATCGATGTTCTGGGGAAACGGGGAGAACCAGGTTACGAAGTCGATTGGCCGACGATTACGGCCGCTGATCCCGACATCATCCTGGCGGCGCCTTGCGGATTTCACCGCAAGGAAATAGAGCATGAGCTGGCAGTCGTTCCATTTTCGCAGGCCTGGTTTGAATTGCGCGCGGTGCGCAACGGGAATGTCTTCGCGATGGAGGCGAGCGGACAGTTTTCCAGACCGGCGCCAAGAATCGTTGAAGGAATTGCAGAAATGGCTGAGTTGTTCGGTCATTTCCGGCATGAAAAGAAAAAAACTGTGGCCAGCGCTGTAGCTCCAGCGCTATCAGACAGAAGAGTCCGCCAATGAAACGAATTTTGCTTTCCTGGAGCAGCGGCAAGGATAGTGCCTGGAGTCTTCACGTTTTGAGACGGTGCCGGGAATACGAGGTTGCCGGCCTTCTCACCACATTCAATCAGGCGGCTGATCGAGTCGCTATGCACACCGTGCGACGGACATTGGTCGAACAACAGGCAGCTGCCACCGGCATTCCACTTTGGCCGGTACAGCTTCCTTGGCCTTGTTCAAACGACCAGTATGAATGGATCATGTCGCAGGTGTGCGCCAAGGCAGTTGCCGAAGGAATCGAAGGAATTGCTTTCGGAGATCTGTTTCTGCAAGATATTCGAGGCTATCGCGAGCAGCAGCTTGCTGCCACAGGGCTCAAGCCACTTTTTCCGGTGTGGGGAATTCCGACTGAATCTTTAGCACGTGAAATGGTTGACTCAGGTCTGAAAGCTGTTTTGACCTGTATTGATACGAAGAAGCTGGACGCTGCGTTTGCGGGGAGAGAATTCGATCGCCGCCTCTTGTCTGATTTGCCTCCGGGAATTGATCCCTGCGGGGAAAACGGAGAGTTCCACAGCTTTGTGTACGCCGGCCCAATGTTCGGTTCAGAAATATCCGTTGTGCCGGGAGTCAACGTCTTTCGGGATCAGTTTGTCTTCACTGACTTGCTGCCGGTGGTGGGCGAGTCTTTACAGCGCAATGAGGCCTCGACTGCGGCCTAACTCTCTCAGGAATCATTTCTGTGATTGACGCCGCTCGCAACTTCCCTCCACACTGATTTAGTAATGAAGAAATTGCGAGTGGGAATTCTTTTCGGCGGCCGCAGTGGAGAGCATGAGATCTCGCTGCTGTCGGCGGCCTCGGTTTTCAAGGCAATTGACCCGAATAAGTATGAAGTGGTTCCGATCGGGATAACCAAAGATGGGCGTTGGCTGACCGCGTCGGATGCTAAGCGTTTGCTGGAAGGCAAACCTCTTGAAAGCGACAAGCAGCTGCGCGCCGGAGATCCCGAAACCACGCCTGCGGCTGCAGTCTTGCAGAACGGTGAGTCCGTTGTTGTCCCACCCGAGCCACATAGCACGGCGATGGCTCCGTTCCAAAGCGAAGCCCCGACGCGCCGTGCAGCAGATCGCGCCATCAACGTTGACGTCATTTTTCCCGTGCTGCATGGAACCTTCGGCGAAGATGGGACGATTCAAGGGCTACTTGAGCTGGCAGACATTCCTTATGTTGGCGCCGGCGTGCTCGGATCAGCCGCCGGCATGGACAAGGACATCATGAAGTCCTTGTTCCGCGCTGCCGGACTGCCGATTGTCAAGCATGTAACGGTCTTGCGAAGCGATTGGGAATCTCAGCCGAAGAAAGTGCAGAAGCTGGTTGAGAGCAAGTTGAAGTATCCGGTGTTTGTGAAGCCTGCGAACCTGGGATCGTCAGTAGGAATTTCGAAAGCGCGCGAGCGCAAGGAACTGGGTCCCGCAATGGACGAAGCAGCGAGATTCGATCGCAAGATCGTGATTGAAGAAGGTGTCGGCGGAAAGAAAAAGAAAGCGCGGGAACTTGAGGTCTCTGTGCTCGGAAATGACAGGCCCGAAGCGTCTGTCCCGGGTGAAATCGTGCCGAGCGCCGAGTTTTACGATTACTCCGCGAAGTATCTTGATGAAGGGTCGCAACTCATTATTCCAGCGAAATTGACGAAGGCCGAAACTAAAAAGATTCAGGAGCTGGCGGTCGCCGGGTTTCGTGCGGTAGATTGCTCTGGTCTCGCGCGGGTAGATTTCCTCATGGATCCAAAGTCGCGCAAAATATATTTGAACGAGATCAATACCATGCCAGGGTTTACTTCGATCAGCATGTATCCCAAACTGTGGGCGGCTTCGGGAGTAAGCTATTCCGAGTTGATAGATCGACTCATTCAGCTGGGGCTGGATCGCCATGCGGAGAAGAAGAGAAACCA
This sequence comes from Terriglobales bacterium, assembly GCA_036557105.1. Classification (GTDB taxonomy): domain Bacteria; phylum Acidobacteriota; class Terriglobia; order Terriglobales; family Acidobacteriaceae; genus Gp1-AA145. Next base: position 5,617 of record DATBIE010000095.1, on the reverse strand, counting down.
GTACAGCCGCTGACTGTTGATTCCGAAGTCGAGAAATTGCAGTCGCACTGAAAGGAACTATGGACAATTCGAAGCAGAATCTGGATCGCAGAACATTCTTGTCACAGTCGGCGGCCGCAATTGCGGGCGGCACAGCGCTAGCTCAAGGTGCCCTTTCGTACGGCAAGATCCTCGGTGCGAATGATCGCATTTCGCTATGCCATGCAGGAGTTGGCAGCCGAGGCACAGAACTGGATTTGATTGTCTCAAAAGTGGCACCGAGCCATAACGTGGAGATGAATGCGGTTTGCGACCTGTGGAGCATGAACCGCGACAAGGCGGTTGCCACGAATACCAAGTATTACAATCGTGCGCCGCGCGCATTCCAGCATATTGAAGACGTACTCGCCGATAAAGACATTGACGCTGTGATTCTTTCCACTCCCGATTTTTCGCATTCGCCGCTGCTGAAAATGACAGCTGATGCTGGCAAAGATGCCTATGTCGAAAAGCCGATGGGCGATGTGCTGGAAGAGGCGAAGGTCGCGCGTGATGCCGTTTTGAAAAACAAGTTGATCGTCCAGGTTGGAACGCAGCATCGGAGCGAACCTTATCCGATTGCGGCGCACGATCTGGTGCAAACCGGAGTTCTTGGCGACGTCAGCAAAGTCGAGATCGTGTGGAACTATCACGGCCCGCGATGGCGCGGTCGCAAGGAAACGAAGCTCATCCGGGAACAGGACACCGATTGGCGCAAGTTTCTGTTGAACAAGCCCTACCGTCCTTTCGATCCGCAAATCTATTGTGAATTCCGCCTGTACAAAGAATTTTCCAGCGGCATTCCGGATCAATGGATGAGCCATGCCATCGATCTCGTGCATTGGTTTATGAATGACAACTTCCCGCGCTCAGCCGTTTCTAACGGCGGTGTGCTTGCCTGGCATGACGGCCGTGAGAACGCCGACACCTTTCAGACGTTGCTCGAATATCCCAAGGGCTTTCTTGTTAGTTACTCGACCAGCTTTGGAAACGACGCGCCGGGATTCACGCGCTACATGGGCAAAAAAGCCACGCTGTTCAATATTGGCGGTGAGGGCAGCCCGCGGTATCAGCTGGTGGAAGAAAAGGGCACGCACGAAGACAATCCGGATATCGATAAAAATCGCGCATCGAAATATGTCCTGCTTCCCGGCGAAACGGGACTTCCGCCGATGGGCATTGACGATCTTTCGCTCGGGCACATGGAGAACTGGTTTGAATGCCTCCGCTCGCGCCAGCAGCCGCATTGCACTGTGAATGAAGGGTTCGCTCATTCGGTCGCATGCATGATGGCAACCGAGGCCTACTGGTCAGGCAAAAAGCAGTATTGGGATGCGGCCACGGAGACAATCGTGGACCGTCCGCCTGCGGCGTGAAACTCGTGAAACTTACGAGAGATAGTAGAGGGTTTGTTCGATCAACTGTGATGTAGGCGCACAGGGATCGCCCGGCGCGTCGAACTCCATTGAGCAGTAACCGCGGTATCCGCTCGCCTTCAGGATGTCGAATGAGCGCTTCATATCAATGGTGAACTGTTTTCCTCCATCGCCTGCTTCTCCGCTTTTGACGTGACAGATGTTGTACGCGTGGCGGAACATTGCGTCGAGAGCGCGATAGTTGAAGTCTGCATTGCCGGTCAACATGGAGTTGGCAAAATCGGGTAAGGCATGGAGAAACGGATGGTTCACTGCCTCGATCACTTTGACGATGAAGAACGCATCTTCGCTGACCAGGTCGTCATTTTCTAAATTCACAACTACATTCTTCGCGCTCCCGTAGGCAGCGACCTCGCGCAGGCTCTCTGCGGCGCGCTGTACGTCAGGTTGGGAATTCTCGGCTTTGCGGATGTGAGCCCGAATGCTGGGCGATCCGATCTGCACCGCGACATCAATAAATTTGTTTGCGTAAGCGACTGCTTGTTTACGCGCGGGAAGCTCGCGATCATAAAAGCTGTGATCGTTATCGACGGCAATATCCACTGCTTTGGAATTGGCCTGCTCAAGCGCTTGACGAAAACTGGCAAGATATTCGGCGTCGAGGGAACGGAAATGCCGGCTGAGCGGCTCAACGTTGTGGACGTTGAATTTCTTTTTGACTTCGGCCGCAAAATCCTTGAGGTCCATGCCGGGGAGCTTGGGATCGCGGTCGCGATTGCCGGGAGCATCGATATAGGCGCGGAAGGGATACGACGCGACGGAAATGCGATCGCGAGGCGTGGTGGGAAACGAAATGTGCGGCTGGTGCTCGTTTGCGGCGAATAGCCGCCCATTGGCGGATAAGGCCACAGCCGTAACAGCGGATATTTGCCCTAGAAATCGACGTCGTGTAATTGCGGTCATGTCGTTAGAGTGGCGATTATAGCCTTCGGCCCTCGATGTACCGAAAGATCGGCTCAGCGTATTGCAATCATTGATTGCAGTGATATCATTGATTGCATGGCCAGCATTACCATTCGTCGGCTTCCCGAAGCCACCAAGCGCAAACTGCGCATCCGTGCCGCTGAGCACGGCAGATCTATGGAGCAAGAAGCAAGGGAGATTTTACGAATTGAATTAAATAAGGCAGTTGAAGCGAGCAATACTCCAAAGACTGGCAAGGAATTAGTCGAATCAATCCGGCGACGGTTCGCTCCTTTAGGTGGAGTTGACTTAGAAATCCCACCGCGTGGTCCCATTCGCGACCCTGGGATTCGGTAACATCCGGTGACCATACTCGATACAAACGTGATCTCTGAAATTATGGCAAGTTCTCCGTCAGAGGCGACCGTCGCCTGGTTTGCGAGGGCACGTGCAGCGGATGAGCTGTTCACAACAACGATCACCGTGGCAGAGGTTCTTTATGGCATCGAACTCCTTCCCGCTGGGAAGAGACGCGAGAAATTGAACTACGAGGCTGAGGCTACGTTCACGCAAGATTTTGCAGGCCGAATTCTCGGTTTCAATGAGCAGGCTGCTCGTCGTTTTGCGCAGGTTGCGTCATCCAGGCGTAAGGCTGGAAGACCGATTGCTGAATTTGACGCTCAGATCGCCGCGATTGCTTACGTCCACGGTGCGGTTCTTGCGACGCGCAACACCGCCGATTTCGAAAGCTGCGGGATTCGGCTGGTGAATCCTTGGGTGGATTAGACTATCTGGTTTCATTCCTTCCGACCGGAGGTCGAATGCGCTTCTGCCTTTCTTTCTTACTGCTTCTTTCTTCTGCCTTTCCGCTGGCGTCTCAGACAAGACATCCCTTTACCTTCGAAGACATGATGGCACTCAAGCGCGTAGAGGAGCCGGAGGTTTCGCCGGATGGAAAGTGGGTACTGTTCGCGGCGGTCGATGTGGACCTGAGGGCGAACACGAAGACGCCGCATGTGTGGGTGGTGCCGCTGACTTCTTCAACTGCAGGTCCTTCGACTGCGCCGCAGAATTCGCTACCGAATTCTTCGGCTTCGCTCGGGATGACAGAGAGTAAAGAGAAGGAGATTATTTCGGATCAGGATGCGGACCGGCCGCGCTGGGCGCCGGATGGGAAGCATTTTGCGTTTATTTCGACCAAAGAGAACGGATCGCAAGTCTGGGTTGCGGATTTTGATGGTGCGACGGGGACGGTGACGGCCAAGCGTCGATTGACGGATATCGCTACCGAGGCGAATGGGGAGCTCTGGTCACCCGATGGCAAGAATATTTTGTTCGAATCGGATGTGTATCCGGAGTGCGAGGGGACGGCTTCGGAAGAAGCGGCTTGCAATCAGAAGACGCTGGAAGAAAAGAAGAATTCGAAGGTGAAGGCGCTGGTGTTCACCCATCTTCTGTACCGACATTGGAATGCGTACAAGGAAGGAAAGCGGACGCATTTGTTTGTGGTACCGGTCGGTGGGAGTGATCAGGACAGAAAAGCAGGTTCCTCGACTCTGCCGAATGATTCGCAAGCGACTCATCCGGCTTCGCTCGGAATGACAGGGAATAAGGAGAGAGACGCTGCCCTCGTGAGTGTTGCTCGCGACCTGACACCTGGGGACTTCGATGCTCCGGTATTTTCGCTTGGCGGGCAGGATGATTACGCGTTTTCTCCCGATGGGCAGGAGCTTTGTTATGCGTCGAATCACGATGCGATGCCGGCTGCTTCGACCAACAATGATTTGTTCACCGTGCCAGTGAATTTCCCAGGGGGTGCGACGTCAAAGGATGTTCTTGCGGCCACCAAGGACATCACTGCCGAGAACAAGGCCGCCGACAACACTCCCCTCTATTCGCCGGATGGAAAGTACATCGCCTATCGCGCGCAGCAGCGTCCCGGATACGAAAGCGATCAATGGCGGTTGATGCTGTACGACCGGAAAACAGGACGGAAGACTCGGTTTGCACCCACGACGAAGACAGACTATTGGATGAATACATTTTATTGGGCACCGGATTCATCGCGAATCTACTTCGTCGTGGACGACAGGGGTGAGTCCCCAATCTACTCGGTTTCATTCGGAATAAGCGATGTTGGCGATGCGGCGGGAGGGGATATTTCGATTCACAACGTTGCTCTCGACTACCACGAAATTGTGCGAGGCTTCAATGACGACGTGATAGTAACCCACGACGGATCTGAACTTTTATTCACACGGATGTCGGTTGGATCTCCACTTGAAATCTATCGCGCTTACGATCCATGTTTCGCGATGAATTCGAAGAGCTTCTGTTGGAAAGCTGAGCCTCTTACTCACCTCAACGACTCCGTCCTCTCCCAAGTCTCGATGTCCCCGCTCGAAACCTTCTGGTTCAGCGGCGCTCACGGCGACAAAGTCGAAGGCTTCCTCGTTAAGCCGCCGAACTTCGACACCAACAAAAAATATCCCGTCAAGTTTCTCATTCACGGCGGGCCGCAGGGCGCATGGGGAGACGACTGGAGCTACCGCTGGAATCCCGAACTGTTTGCCGCGAATGGATACGTCGTTGTCATGATCAACTTCCACGGCTCGACTGGGTACGGGCAGGAATTCATTGACGCGATTAACGGCGACTGGGGCGGAGCTCCGTTTGAAGATCTGATGAAGGGCCTCGACTACGCCGAGCAGCATTATCCGTTCATCGATAAAAACCGCGAGTGCGCGCTGGGCGCTAGCTACGGCGGGTACATGGCCAACTGGGTTCTGGGCCACACCAACCGCTTCAAGTGCATTGTGACGCACGACGGAATGTTCAATACCGAATCGGCGTATGGAGCCACCGAAGAGTTGTGGTTTCCTGAATGGGAGTTCAAAGGAACTCCCTGGACAAATCGCGAGATGTACCGCAAGTGGTCTCCGCACCTGAGCGCGACAAATTTCAAAACGCCGACGCTGGTAGTTCATAGCCAACTCGACTATCGGCTGGACGTCTCGCAAGGATTTGCCCTGTTCACGGCGTTGCAGCGCCAAGGCATTCCTTCGAAGATGCTCTACTTCCCTGACGAAGGCCACTGGGTGCTCAAGCCGCAGAATTCCCAGCTCTGGTACAAAACGGTGAATGACTGGGTGGACCAGTGGACAAAGAAGTGACTCGTGGCTAGTGGTCAGTTGCGAGTGAGTTGGCGTCTGTACTAGCGAAAAGTATTAGGTGACCTCCGTGGAAGAGCGGCCATTTAT
>DATBIE010000094.1:0-6828 GCA_036557105.1 Terriglobales bacterium | reverse complement strand
ACACCGAAATGATTGAGGAAGTTATTCTTCCAATCCCAGGCCAGCGCTCCGCTTGCGCCCTCTGGGTTCAAATCATTGTCCCAAGTTAACTCCGTACGCAGCCAAGTGTAGGCAAACTTGCCTACGGTCAAAGTGAATGGCGTGAAGTAGTGAGGGTTATAAACTCCAAAAGCTTTGTCGATGGCGATGGGTTTACGGGTAAAGAAACCGGTTTCAGTCGAGTTGGTCGAAATGGGATCTCCCAGATCGCCAGATGCAAGAGAAAACCCTGCCGCGAAATCGTCCGTGATTTTCGTGTTCACGTTGAAGCGAAGTCGGAACCGCTCTCGGAAACGGTCCTGGGTCGCAGGCGCGTTGATTGGGCCGCCGCCAAAAGTAGGCTCGAAACGAAGACGAAGATCGCCACTGAATTTGAGCTTCTGTAGCCCCTTGATCTCATCGAAAGTCTTGTGGTTCTCCTTCTGTGCCTCTTGCACAGCGACGGCAGAATTCGTGCTATTCGCCTTCATGTCAGCCACATCACTCTTGAGCGAAGTGACTGTTTGCTGCTGCTCGGACGTCTGTGAAGCTGCCGTGTCCGCCTTGGATTGGGCCTCCGACGCCGCCGTCTGATTCTGGTTTACTTGCTGCTGTAACTGCTGCAACTGCTGGTCACGGCTCTGCAACTCCTGCATCAATTGCCTGATCTGCTGCTGTTGCGCGTCAATGGCCTGCTTCAGTTCGTTTAACTGACTGGTGATCGCGGGATCGGTAGCTGACGACGCGGCCCTTCGCCGCGTGCTCGTTGTGCTTTGCTGGACTTGTGCCGCCGATATCGCAACTGTAAACACCACGGCCAAAGCCATGAATCGCTTCATGTTCTCTTCTCCTATTTGAAAGACAAATTAGAACCTGGTCTGTGAAAAACCTGAACGGCTGCAAGTAAACAACATTGTAGATTTGGTTGTATTAAGGGCACGTGAATCAAATTTTAAGATCACGTGAACAAATGCCGCTTTGAATATTGGAGGAAAGTACAGTGAAAGACCACATCGGTCATTTTTGTTTTGGCGGACTACATTGACTTTCGACCGTGGAGATTTGGGAAACATCCAGCGTGCGCGGTCCATTTTCCGGTTCTCCTGCAATCACGCTTCTTTCTCCCGAGGATGGATCGCCGGGGTTGATGTCGAATGCCCGCACGTTGACACTCGACCCGATATAGCTGGCCAGGGACACCGCGCCGCTCACCAGGGCAAAAACCTTCCCCGATTGAGTTGTCAGCAGGAATTGGCCATCCATCCGAGTCAAACAACCCTGGTACTCATAAGGCACGCTGCTGTTCGCGCCTTGGTCGTGCTCCCAACCTCTAACCGAGGGAATGGTTTGCGAAAAAGCGCTGACCGGCAGGCAAACAGCCAAAATTATGAGTAGGAAAGGGCGCATACGACTCTTTCTCATGGATATTTCGAATCCCGCATTTCGGACGGCAAGAACTACGTTCAGGTTGTACGAAGATTTTCATTCTCTTACGCGAGCCGAATGACACCTACTGCAGCGACTTCGGGTCGGACAGATTTTTCGGCGAAGCTTTTTCGAGTTCCGCGACCAGAGTGTGTGCGGCGGCCGGCATTGGCGCCTTGCCTTCCCGCAAGATTTGTTTCGCTGTGTAGTGCCGACCGTAAAGGTTCTCATTCGCTCCATTGTCGGGGCGCAGCGTCGAACCGTCCAACGAAACTCCCGCGAACAACCCACGCGAGCGCGAATAGGAAAGAATTTCCGCGCGCATGGCAATGTCTGTCGCCGCAGTGGTATTGCGGCCCTTCGGGCCAGCGGCCGCGGCGGCATCAGCACCCAGCTTGATCTTGCTGCCCATCAGCGATTCCGCTCCACGAGGGTTCATCACCAGCATCACGAAGTCTGTGGCCTGGCCACCCAGTTGGAATCCGAAATTGCCGCCTTCCAGCGCATACATGGCAGGGACACCCCAGTGCCCAGTGAAGTGTTCGCCGGTCCTGCAGACCATTACGCCGCGGCCGTAAGAAACTCCTATCCCTATCGCTCCCTTCTTCACTGACGGCAACACGACCACGCATTCAGCACGATCGAGCAGGTCCCTTGGAATGTCATCAGGAATGTCGAGAATCTCTTTCAGAACTACGCCCGCATCCTTGACTCGCTCGACTTCCTTCGGATTGTCCGCGGCGAGAGCAGGGAGGCACACGAACGCAAGCACTACAGCGATGGACTTTTTCATTGCTTTCCTCAATCGAATAACGTAAGCAGCATTTTACCTGCCGTCCACGTCGTTCGCCGGGGGACATTTCGGGTTGCCTGGTGACGCTTTGAGTGCTCCTTTTGTAACTTGGCGAACACCGCGCTACTAGCCTAAAGTCAAGCGGATGGCGGAGGCTCCCGGAGGGAGTCTTCGGCAAGCCACGTGCATCTAAAGAATACGGGATAGGCTTTTACCATGGCTATCCGTGCAATTTTTGGGCGGACTGGGAATGAAGTACATACAGGGCTTTTTCGCGCTCGCGTTATTGGCTGCACTGCCAATTTGCGCCCAAAACAACTACATGGGGCCCTCGAGTGGCCTTTCGGTGGCCGCATCCGGCATTGATTCAACCCAGCCCAACTCTGTTGTAACCATCAAGACGCGGGTAAATGAGGTCAACGTATTGTTCATTGCCATGGACAAGCATGGCAAATTTGTCCGCGACCTGAACCAGCAGGACTTCAGCATTCTTGACGACCACAAACCGCCGCAATCAATCGTTCGCTTTTCACAAGAGACCGACCTTCCGTTACGGATGGGATTGCTCATTGATACCAGCGGCTCGATTCATGGGCGCTTTCAGTTTGAGCAGGAGGCGGCGATTGGCTTCCTTCAGCACACGATTCGGCCGCACTACGATCATGCGTTCGTGATGGGATTCAATGGGCGGAACAACGTGGCCCAGGATTTCACCGACAACGTCGGCTTGCTTGCCACTGGCATTCATCAGATGGAAGATGGTGGGGGGACCGCTTTATACGACGCTATCTATTCCGCCTGCAAAGAAAAGCTCTTGAAAGACGACTCAGACCGGCCGGTCCGACGCGCGCTGATTATCGTCAGCGATGGAGAAGATAATCAAAGCGAACATACGCTCAATCAGGCCATCTGGATGGCCGAGCGGGCGCAGGTGATTGTCTACACCATCTCTACCGATGACAGCGGGTTGATTCTCCGAGGCGACAAGATCCTTCAGCAATTGGCAGATGCGACCGGTGGCCGCGCTTTCTTTCCTTTCAAGATGAAAGACATAAAAGCCTCTTTTTCGGCAATTGAAGACGAATTGCGAAGCCAATATGTAATCTCCTACCATCCCGCGAATTTCGATGCGGACGGCCGCTTCCGTTCCATCCAGATAACCGCACTGAAGAAAGATCTACAAGTCCGCGCGCGCAGGGGATACTTCGCCCCGCAGCAATAGGAAATCTACTCTGCTCTGGTGCTAGAATCAGTTCTTGGTGTTTGAATATCGGCGAATAACGGTGTTTTCCATGCGCCGCATTTTCACGAATCTGCTCCCGTTGATTCTCGTGTGCACTGTCGCTTCCGCTTCAGGCGCGCTTCAGCACACCGCAAAATCTCAGAAGACGCCGGTAAAGCCGTCTCCATCGCAGGCGAAACCTGCCACGGCGCCGCAACCCTCGGCGCCGGCCGAGGCGACTCCCGAACACGGCCCTTCATCGCCGCCGGAAGTCGACTTTCGGGGCGGACGCCTCACTATTGTTGCCAAGAATTCCACGATGAATGACGTTTTGAATGCCGTGCGGCAAAAGACGGGTGCAGCGATCGATATGCCTCCGGGATCCGGCGAGCGGGTCGTGGGGCAGTTTGGTCCAGGCGCGCCTCGCGACGTCATTGCTCAGCTTCTGAACGGCTCGCACTTCGATTACGTTCTTTTAGGAGCGCCGGCAGATCCAGGCGCATTGAAGAAAATAGTCTTGATGGCCAAAGCTAGTGGGCCAGAGCCAGCGCCGCAGCCTCCTCCTCCACAGGAGGACCAGTCTTCCAACGAGAACCTTCAGACCGTACCGGACGTAGAGACGCAAACTTATGACAATTCCGGAGAAGCTACGCCCAATGGACCGGAGCCGGCGGAAGAAGAAGCTCCACCCGATCAATCCGACCAGGAACAGAATCCTCCAGTAGTCAAAACGCCGGAAGAATTATTGCGGGAGCTGCAGCAGCAACAGCAACAGCAGCAGCAACAGCAGGAACAAGAGCAGCCACCTCCGGGAGCACCGGGCGCGCCGCCACAATAATCGGTATCTACTCACACCCCGGCTTCGTCGCCGAAGACTGACCGATTCATAGACTAGACATTGGATTTCCTTCGTGTACCTTCATGCTCTTCGTGGTTTCCGGTTTTAGTCAGCCCCACCGCGAAACGGCTGTGTTGAAATACCTGTGTGCTGCTTGGAAAGGTTCTGAATACCGCAATTCAGCGGCTAAGCTCCGCGGGTGTTCCTTCTCCGCGCATGAATGCCGAGTTGCTGCTGATGTTCACGCTCGGGCGAGACCGGGCATATCTGTACGGACATCCCGAACACGAACTCACAATTGAAGAACAAGAACGATACGAAAATGCGCTTGCGCAGCGTTCAAAAGGCATTCCTGCGCAATACATCACCGGGCATCAGGAATTCTGGGGCATGGACCTCATCGTGAGTCCGGCAGTGCTGATTCCGCGGCCGGAGACGGAGCATGTGATTGAGGGAGTTCTTGGGATTGTAAAGGTCTCTACGCGGGCCGGGGCGCCCGCGCGACATATTCGAATTGTCGACGTCGGAACCGGTTCAGGCTGCATTGCTCTCGCACTTGCGAAAGAACTGCCACGGGCTGAAATTCACGCGACAGACATCTCAGACGCGGCGCTCGAGATCGCCCGCGCCAATGTTGCGCGCCATCGACTGGAAACACGAGTGCGATTTCATAAAGCCGATCTGCTCGCAGGGATGCCAGGGAATTCGTTCGATTTTGTTGTCTCGAATCCCCCATATGTCGGCGAATCCGAAGAAGATTCGGTTCAGCTTGAAGTACGCAGGTTCGAACCCCGGATGGCGGTTTTCGCCGGCCAGACCGGGACAGAAGTGATTGAGAGACTTATTCCCCAGGCCCACGACGTACTCAAGCCCGGCGGATGGCTGGTAATAGAAATCAGCGGAACGATTACAGCAAAAGTCAGGAGCTTGCTTTCAGGATGGGACGATCTGCAGATTGCGAATGACCTGCAAGGAATTCCGCGCGTCGCGACTGCCTGTAAATCATAGTCGCTTTTCTACGACTCTCCCGATCGTTCATCCATTGTCATTCCGAGCGAAGCAGATTCGTTCGCTCGCGAATGAATCTGCAAGTCGAGGAACCTGCTGTTCCCGTGCGAACTGCAGATTCCTCATGGCTAAAGCCATTCGGAATGACAGCAGGACGATTGTGGGGTGAGATGATTGTGGGGTAACGGGCGTCTCGCCCGTCATAGGAACTACCGCTTCTCGACCGACGCCGGCTGAATCTCTTCGACATCCACCAGATTGGTTGGATATCGCCCGGTATAGCAAGCAGTGCAGTAAGTCGTCTTTTCACCGTCGCGACAGGCGGCCTTGAGTCCATCGAGCGAAAGATATGCCAGTGAATCTGCGCCGATATACTCACGAATCTTTTCAACCGTGTTGTTTGCCGCGATCAGTTCCCTCTTGCGCGGAGTATCCACGCCGTAGAAACACGGCGAGATCGTAGGCGGACAGGAGATTCGCATGTGGACTTCGGTCGCGCCGGCACCGCGCACCATTCGGACAATCTTCCTGCTGGTAGTTCCGCGCACGATGGAATCGTCAATCAAAATGACTCGTTTCCCTTCAAGCAGGCTGCGCACCGGGTTCAGCTTCAGACGAACGCCGAAGTCCCGCACAGATTGCTGCGGCTCGATGAATGTGCGGCCAACGTAGTGATTACGAATCAACCCGAAACGCAGCGGAATTCCGCTTTCCGCCGCATAGCCCATTGCCGCGGTGACACCTGAGTCGGGGACCGGGACCACGATATCGGCATCGGCGGGTGATTCAATCGCCAGTTGACGCCCAAGCTGCTCCCGGCTTTCCTGCACCGACCGCCCGAATACGCGGCTGTCGGGACGAGAAAAATACACATGCTCGAAGATGCAGCTCGACTGCGGCATGGCCGGAGCATAAAAACGAGAGCTGTCGCCCTCCGGTCCGACAATGACCAACTCGCCCGGTTTTACTTCACGCTCGTAGGTTGCGCCGATCAGATCGAAAGCGCAGGTCTCAGAGGCAAACACAATTGTGTCCTGCTGGCGCTCGCCTTGTGCAGGGATGCGTCCCATTGCTAATGGGCGGAACCCGCGAGGATCGCGAGCCGCAAAAATGCGGTCAGGGCTGATCATTACTAGCGAGAACGCGCCCTCGACTCGTCGCAAAGCATCGGCAATTGCTTCAGGCAACGTGTGCTCTCGCGATTGCGCGATGAGATGAACGATCACTTCGGTGTCGCTGCTGGTCTGGAAGATCGAACCCTGCGATTCCATCCGAGCGCGGATTTCCTGCGCATTGGTCAGGTTACCGTTGTGCGCCAGCGCCATCATGCCCTTGTTCGACTGCACCATGATGGGCTGGGCGTTCAGCAGGGCGGAGTCACCGGTGGTCGAGTAGCGCGTGTGGCCGATGGCGAGAGTTCCCCGCAATTTCGACAACTGCTCTTCCTTGAAAATATCCGCAACCAGGCCCATCGATTTGTGAATGTGCAGGGCCATGCCATCGGAACTGACGATGCCCGCTGAC
>DATBIE010000093.1:0-43061 GCA_036557105.1 Terriglobales bacterium | reverse complement strand
GATCTCGTCATGTTAGTGATGAACCAAAAAGGCATGGACGCGCTGCTTTCGAGCAAATTCAAAATTGGCGGTAACGCGTCGGCGGCAGCCGGTCCGGTTGGAAGGCATGCATCCGCTAGCACCGATTGGAAGATGAAATCCGAACTTCTCAGCTACTCGCGTGCGCGGGGAGTCTTTGCCGGTGTCGATCTCAGCGGGTCAAAAGTTGCTCAAGATCGCGATGAAACCAGAGTTCTATATGGGAAGATGATTCCCTTTGCCACAATCTTGAGCGGCAAAGTAGCGCCGCCAAATGGCAGCGAGCCCTTCCTGGCAGCAGTACGGAAATATTCAGCCCAGGCCAATGAACAAGGCAGTCTCGACAATACGACCAATACCACCGCCCAGAAATAAACTAAGTTGATTCGAATTCAAACCCAGGTCGTCGCGGCCTGGGTTTTTTTTTGCGAAAAACCAGGGATATGTAGCAAAAATGTTTTGCAATCGACTCTGTTAAAATGGCCGGTTCGGAGGTGTTTTGAAGTACGAGCCGACCCTATACCATTCTGCGTTTCATCGCTTTGCGGTATTCACAGCCTGCGCTACTTTCATTCTGATCATTGCCGGTGCGCTGGTTACCAGTAATGACGCTGGTCTTTCAGTACCCGACTGGCCGACCTCCTACGGCCATGTTCTTCGCCTGCCGCCGTGGATTGGCGGAATTCGTTACGAACACAGCCACCGGATGATCGCGGGTTTTACGATTCTTCTCACGATTGCAATCGCAGTGTGGACCTGGATTGCCGATCGCCGGCGTTGGATGAAACTTCTTGCTTTGGGTGCGTTGAGCACCATCGTTGCACAGGCATTGTTGGGTGGTTTGACGGTGCTGGAGTTCCTACCGCCGGCAGTTTCCACGGCCCATGCGGCGGTTGGGCAGACCTTTTTTTGTATTGCCGTTCTGATCGCGGTCTTCACCGGACGAAAATGGGTGGAGGATGCTCCACAGTTTGCCGATGATCGTCGGCCGACACTGCTCGCCCTGTGCACCCTTTCAATATTCATCCTCTATGTGCAGCTGATTCTAGGAGCCATGTTCCGGCATCACGGAATGGGTTGGTGGCCTCACGTGCTCAACGCAGTTTTGGTGGCATTGATTCTTACCTGGACTGGAGCTCGCGCGTTAGTGCAGTTCCCGAAAATCGAGGCTGTCCGCCGTCCAGCGATCGCGCTACTGTTCATTTTAGTTCTGCAACTTTTTCTGGGATTTGCCGCATTCCTCACGAAAGTGATCTGGGGGGCAGATGCACCGCAGCCGGAATCCTCTATGGTGCTCGCGACCGTCTCTCACGTAGCCGTCGGCGCTTTGCTGTTGGCCACCACGGCGGTGCTCACGCTGCAAGTATGGCGACATGTGCCCGCAACACAGAAACAGGAAGTGCCGGAGGGAAGAACGATAACGGCGTAATGGGTCTTCGTCGCCGTCAATTGCGCGAAGAAATTCCGGTGAAGATCAGCACGTTCACTTCGGCGTAAAATAGCTACTTGGCTCCCCAAGTGCCCGCTTCCGTCCTTGACCGTGCCGTCAGCACGGAATACCCCACTGCATCCTCGGTTATTTCGGTGCGAGATCTTGTTCATCTGTATGACAAACGAACGGCCCTGAACGGTGTCTCTTTCGACGTCCGTCCAGCCGAACTGTTCGGGGTGCTTGGCCCGAATGGCAGTGGCAAGACGACGATGTTCCGCATTCTCTCTACGCTGATCGTTCCCGTTGGCGGGCGGGCGTTGATACTGGGGCATGATGCTGCAAAAGATCCCAGCCGGTTACGACGGGAGATCGGAGTGGTCTTTCAGGCGCAAAGCATCGATCTGAAGCTGACTGCTACGGAGAACCTGCGCCATCAGGGACATCTCTACGGACTGCACGGTTCAGCTCTCGCCGGAAGGATTAATGAAATCCTTCAGCGCGTCGGGCTTGCCGAACGGGCCCAAGACAAAGCCGAAACGTTTTCCGGGGGAATGCAGCGCCGGCTTGAATTGGCAAAAGGTCTCATGCACGGCCCGCGTGTTCTGCTGCTGGATGAACCTACAACCGGACTCGACCCCGGAGCACGGCGCGATGTTTGGCAATATCTGCGCATTTTGCAAGAGGAAGAACGGGTAACAGTCTTGGTGACGACGCATTTGATGGAGGAGGCGGAGCGTTGCGACCGCTTGGCAATATTCAATGAAGGCAAGGTGGTCGCGCTGGGAACGCCCACAGAACTGAAACGCGAGATCGGCGGAGATGTGATTGTACTCGAAACCAAAATTCCCGAAGTCCTTGCCACACGCATTCGTGATCGCTTCGCAGTCGAGGTACTCGTTGTAGGAGAACAGGTTCGAATTGAGAAAGATCATGCCCACCACTTCGTTACGGACCTGGTTGAGGCATTCCCTGGGGAGATTGACGCCATTTCTATTTCCAAACCAAGCCTGGAAGATGTTTTCATCCGAAGGACCGGCCATCGCTTCTGGACGGAAAAAGATTCAACGACGGAACAAATGCAGAATGCCAAGGAACAGAAAAGACGCTAATGGCAACCCAAAGCACAACGCTTGCGGTGCAACTTCCGCGAACCAAAGATGAACTCTTGTTGCCGGCGTTCACGCTCTGGTGGCGAGAAATCGTGCGATTTTACAGACAGAGAACGCGCGTCATTGGAGTAATTGCCTCGCCGATTCTCTTCTGGATCGCAATCGGCTCCGGCTTCGGCAGCTCATTTCATTCTCAAGCCGGCGGTGGCCAACATTATCTTGAATATTTCTATCCGGGCGCGCTGGTGATGATCGTGCTTTTCACCTCAATTTTCACCATGATGTCGGTCATCGAAGACCGCAAAGAGGGTTTCCTGTTGTCAGTGTTGGTTGCACCGGTATCACGATCGGCAATTGTGTTAGGAAAAGTTTTGGGTGGAACAACGCTGTCTACGGTTCAGGGGTTAATTTTCCTCATCTTTTCACCGTTGGTCGGAATACATATCAGCTTTGCGAATTTTGTTCTGATTGTAGTGTCGGTATTTCTCATCTCATTCGCGCTTACAGCCCTGGGGTTTGCGATAGCCTGGCCAATGGATTCAACCCAGGCGTTTCACGCAATCATCAATCTGTTCCTGATTCCCTTGTGGCTGCTTTCCGGCGCGCTCTTCCCTATTTCCGGCGCTTCAGGATGGCTTCGTGCTCTCATGCGGATCAACCCGCTTACCTACGGAGTCGAGGCGCTCCGCGAATTGCTTTATCCAACAAACGCCGGAGCACTGGCTTCCTCAATGGCGACGTTAGTATTGTTTTCGTTCTTCATGTTCGGCTTGGCTTTTGTGTTGGCAAACCGACGAACAACAAAGCCCGTCGCCTGATGCCCGTCCCCAGCCAGTACGCCATCTACCCTGTTCTCGACGCCTCGCTGAACGCGATTAGCGCCTTATTGTTGGTGACGGCCCATAGCATGATCAAGAAAATGCGGGTGGCTGCGCACCGGACACTCATGCTGTGCGCACTGGCCTGTTCCATGCTTTTTTTAGTTCTTTATTTGTATTACCACGCGCACGTCGGCTCGGTACGCTTTCAAGGACAGGGTTGGTCGCGGCCGGTGTACTTTACCATTCTGATCTCGCATACGATCCTCGCGGCGGCAATCGTGCCGCTTGTGATCGTCACCTTAACGTTTGCATTAAGGGGTAGATTCGATCGTCATCGCACGATTGCGCGTTGGACATATCCATTGTGGCTTTATGTTTCAGTAACCGGCGTGTTGATTTACTTCATGCTGTATCACTGGTTCGCGGCGTAGTTCCCAGGTTCGAATGAGGTCTATTGCTCGACATTTGATGAGACGAAAATTGATGCATAACTTCGCGAAAATGCTGTCAATAGCACGTTTCGGCGCACCAAACTAACCAACAACTTACCTTGCTGTGATGAATTTCCTGCATGGTACCCTCAAATTGCTCTGGAAACTTTTGCTCCGCAAAGAGTGGCAGCGCCACACGATAATTTCCGGCGGCTTTTGCGAACGGTTGCCATGCTCTCCGATCTCGGCCCGGAGATGACGGCCGAGCGGGACTTTACGCAAACCGCGCAGATCATGCTTTCCGCGCTGATGCAGGCAAGCGGCGCGAGTGAAGGTGTGCTTTTTGTTTTTACCGAGAAACCAGCCATGCTGAATTCGGTCGCCGCGCATGGTTTCACGTTGATTCCTGACCCTTCCATTATTCCACTTCTTCCACGCCACGTTCACGCACTCACGTCAGCACGAGGACCAGTGGTCTTCGGTAATATCTCATACGATACTTTTCTCAGTGCGAACGGGAACGTCGCTCCCGAACTCTTTCGCTGCGTTTCTTCACTTAAAGTCTCTGGAAGACTCGTGGGAGCAGTTGCACTCGGCCGACGGGAGGGAGATGAGACCTATGATGAAGAAGGTCTGCAATATCTGGAACTGCTGGGCCACTACGTCGCGCTTGCTGTGCAGAACTATTCCCTAACCCAAACTCTGGCGCAACGTGTGGGAGAAAATCTTCGCCTCATGGCCTCGGTTCACGGCTTCTATGACAACGCGCTCGAAGCGTTTGCTGCGGCGATCGATGTGAAGCACGTGAACATTCAGGGACATTCTCTTCGCGTCGGACGTTATTCTGCGGCAATCGGCGAGGCGATGGGAATGACGCCAAATGAAATGACGTCCCTGCGTTCGGCAGGGTATCTGCACGACATTGGAAAGGTCTCCGTCGACAAGCACTTGTTCGGCAAACCAACGACGCTCGACGCCGAAGAGTTTCGCGAGATGGCGGACCACACAACCATCGGCCATCAGATCGTGACCGGAGTTCAATTTCCATGGCCCTGCATTCCCGAGGTCGTCCGCTGGCATCACGAACGCACGGACGGTTCGGGGTATCCCGATGGGCTGCAGAACGAAGAGATTCCCATGGAAGCCAGAATCGTCGGACTGGCGGACACTTTCGATGCCATGACAAGTCGCCGACCTTATCGCGAGCCGATCTCGCTCGGCACGACATTGAACGACATCCTCCGGAATACACCAAACAAATTTGACCCCACGGCAGTGCAAGCCTTGCTTGTACAGTTGCGACGCGATGCAGTAGGCAGTAATCGAAGCCTGTTTCTCGAAAGCTCCGCCGGGCATCTGGCGCCGACGGATATCGATCACCTGGCCGCCGATCTCCAGCACAAGATTTCCAATGGTCGAATGTACCTGACGTAGTCAGCCAATCGTGTATTCCTCGAGATGCTCCTAAGTAGTAGAAAGAAGAGCCATTCACTCGTGAATCCAGATATCATCTGAAAATCAGCAACTTTCCTTCTGGCACGGGTTAAATGTTAGGGAGCTAATCACATGTCCCTGCCCGGACGGTGTTTCCTGTCTTTGGCTACGGCCGGATTTCTCTGCCTGCCCGCTGCGATCGCCCACAAGAAAGTTGCCCCAAGCAGTTCCACGCATCGGGCTCGCGCCATTCAAGCGCTGAATCGACTCACATTCGGCCCTCGTCCCGGAGATGTCGAGCACGTGCTTGCGATAGGCGTCGATAAATGGATTGAGCAGCAGCTTCATCCGGAATCCATTGACGATCACGCGCTGGACGCACGCCTTGCGCAATTCCGGACGCTGCGCATGAGCACCGAGGAGCTGGCGGAAAACTTCCCGCCTCCAACGCTGATTCGGCGAGTTGCCGACGGAAAACAAGGGCTGCCACACAACAAAGAAGAGCGCGCAATTTACGAAACGCAATTGGTGAAATATCGCGAGAAGAAGGAGAAGAATGCAGCGCCGGACGAATCACCAATGCCAGCTACGAGCGAAGCCGCGGAGAAGCTGCCGGGAATGCTTAAGCTTGGCCCCGATATGCGAATGGACGCGCTGTTGAGCATGAGCCCAGAAGACCGGAGCGATCTACTGGCGACCCTGAAAGGCAACGCACGCAAGGAATTCCTTGATGGAATGTCACCGGAGCAACGCGAGAGTGTACTCGCAATGTACAACCCGCAGCAGGTGGTCACACAGGAGTTGATGCAGGCCAAACTTGTGCGCGCAACTTACAGCGAACGCCAACTGCAGGAAATCATGACGGACTTCTGGCTGAATCATTTCAATGTTTTCATCGGCAAAGGCGCAGACCACCTGGAGCTAACCAGCTATGAGCGCGATGTAATCCGTCCACATTCCCTCGGAAAGTTTGAGGACCTTTTGCTCGCGACTGCGAAAAGCCCCGCCATGCTCTTCTATCTGGACAATTGGCTGAGCATTGGTCCGAAGTCTGACTTTGCGCTCGGAATACGGCGAACTCCCCGTGGATTTGTCCGCCATGTTCCTCCACGTATACAAGCGAAGAAGCAACAGAGCGGCCTCAATGAAAACTACGGCCGTGAGCTGATGGAACTTCAAACACTGGGAGTAAACGGCGGCTACACCCAGGTAGATGTTACCGAGGTCGCAAAGGTCTTCACCGGCTGGACAATAAGAGAGCCTCGACAGGGTGGCGGCTACTTTTTCGACGAACGCAGGCACGAGCCAGGCACAAAGATCGTGCTCGGTCACAAGATAAGGGAAAACGGAGAGGAGGAAGGGCGCGCGGTTCTGCACATTCTGGCGCACAATCCAGCGACAGCGAAGTTCATCTGCAACAAGTTGGCAATGAGATTTGTTTCCGATAATCCCCCGCCGAGCCTGGTCGACGGCATGTCGAAAACATTCCTGACGAAAGATGGGGATATTCGAGAGGTTTTGCGGACCATGCTTGAATCGCAGGAATTCTGGCAGCCCGCGGCATATCGCGCAAAGATCAAAACGCCGCTGGAATTTGTAGTCTCATCGCTGCGCGCGACTGAAGCACAGGTCAACGATGCCCGGCCCCTCGTGCGCGAACTTCAGAGTCTGGGAATGCCACTCTACGGCGCGCAGCCACCCACGGGTTACTCGATGAAGGCAGAAACATGGGTAAGTTCCGCCGCTCTGCTGGGGCGCATGAACTTCGCCGTGCGGTTTGCATCGGGCAGAGTCCGCGGGGTTGACACCCCGTCCCCCTCACTCGCTAAGGTTGATTCCTTCGAGCCGAAACAGATTTTGACATCCCTCGAGAATTCACTGCTCGAAGGAGATGTGTCCAAGCAGACTCACGATACTGTCAGCGCGCGACTGAATGACCCGGTGATCAGCCAACGCCGACTGGACGATCCCGCGCGCACGCCGGATGTTTCAATGATCGAAGGCCTGCTGTTAGGCTCGCCGGAATTTCAGAGGAGATAGTACCCAGGAGCTTATTCATGCTTAACCGCCGAATCTTCGTCCGCAATAGCGCGCTGACAATCGTCGGCACCGCGGCAGTTCCCGGATTCCTTCGCCGGGCGGCGTTCGGTGCAGTTGAGCCGGGCACACGCACAAAACGTCTGGTCGTGATTTTCCAACGAGGCGCCGCGGATGGATTGAACATCGTCGTTCCACACGGCGAGCAGGCCTACTATGCGTTGCGGCCATCGATTAACATTCCGAAAGCGTCGGTCCTCGATCTGGATGGGTTTTTCGGCCTGCATCCATCCATGTCTTCGCTACTTCCCATCTGGAACCAGAAGCATCTCGCGATCGTACACGCCGCAGGATCGCCCGATCCGACGCGCTCGCACTTTGACGCGCAGGACTTTATGGAATCAGGAACCCCGGGTATGAAGAGTACGGAAGACGGCTGGCTGAATCGGACTCTTCGTTCCGTCCACTCCGATGCTTCGTTCCGCGCCGTTGCCATGGGGCCCTCGCTTCCCAGAATTCTTTCCGGTCCCGAACCTGCAGTGGCGATCAACAATCTGAACGACTTCGGAATCGGAGGAGGAGGACCGCAAGCCTCCCCGGTCCAGAGCAGTTTCGAAGCTATGTATGCGGGATCGGTGGATGCGGTTCTGCACGGCAGCGCGCAGGAGACGTTCGAGGCGGTGAAAATGCTGAGATCTGCCAACCCCGAGCAGTACACCCCAGCAGCAGGAGCGAACTATCCGCGCGGACGATTCGGCGAAAGTTTGAAGGAACTGGCCCAATTGATCAAAGCGAACCTTGGCGTGCAGGTTGCATTCGCGGACATTGGCGGATGGGACCATCACGTGAACGAAGGCAATACCGAGGGGCAACTGGCGAACGTGCTGCGCGATTTCGCGCAGTCGCTGTCCGCATTCTGGATCGATCTGGGAGAGCTTGCGGGAGACACGGTCGTCATAACCATGTCAGAGTTTGGCCGCACAGCCCGCGAAAACGGGAACCGTGGCACGGACCATGGTCATGCGAACGTAATGTTTGTTATGGGCGGTTCGGTTCGTGGCGGTCGTGTCTACGGCAACTGGCCGGGACTAGATCCATCACAGTTGCACGACGGTCGCGATCTGGCGCTGACAACTGATTTTCGTACCGTACTCGGCGAAGCGTTATACCGGCATTTAGGAAATCAAGACTTGAGCAACGTCTTCCCCGGGTTTGAAAATCGTACTGAAGGGTTCCTGAGGTTGCTTTAGCGTTTCAGATACTGAGGAAAGCCGGATTCGATCGCGCCACTTCCACCGGTTGCAAAGCTTCGCCGGTCCCAGCGACAATCTCTTCGTGCACTCTTCCACCTCATCGGCAGAAGTTTCACTCGCACAAAGGAGGGTAAGACTTTCGCAAATCCTGACTGCGCCAAATCAGATTACGCTCGCGCGCATGGCGTTCCTACCGTTCGTAGTCATCAAAATTGTTGAAGGGCACTACCTCCATGCACTCATTCTGTTTCTTTTGGCGGGGCTGAGCGACGGACTAGACGGCCTACTCGCACGCCGGCTTCACCAGCAAACACTACTTGGGCAATATCTGGATCCTATTGCGGACAAGATGCTGCTCAGCACCGTGTTTCTTGTGCTTTCAATCGTGCATCAGATTCCGTGGAAGTTCACGATTGTCGTCTTCAGCCGCGATATTTGCATTCTTCTGGTCAGCGCAGTGCTCTTCGCCATTGCTGGTCTTCGTGATTTTCGGCCTAGCATCTTTGGGAAAGCTAACACCCTGGCGCAAGTGGCGGCTGTCATTTTTGTGATGCTGTTGCATGTCCACCATGCGAAGTGGGTCGCAGTTGGGCGCATTACATTCCTGCAGGCGACGTTCGTTTTAACAATTGTGTCTGCCCTGCACTATCTATATCTTGTAGCACAACGCTTGAACGCGCTCGATCAGACGAAAACTGCAGCAAGCTAAGAAGATCGAATGCTGCAGGTCTTAGAACGAGAAACGGACCTGCAGATCCACTCGTCGGTTCGCCGATGACGAACCGAACGGTCCTCCGCCGATCATGATCGACTGACCGAAAAATGGAGAGCTTAGATTTCCGACCGGCGGGCCAGGATTGAAGCTGTTCAGCACATTGCGTGCCGAAATGCTGAATGTGAGGTTATAGCGGCGATTCGTCGCACCACCGAAGCTGAAAGGATTTCCACCACCTCCGCTCAGTCCGCGGCCGCCGAGTCCGCCTCCGTGGCGGTGATAACCGCCTCCGCCTCCACCCCCGCCCTTGGTCTCGCGCCCAAAGCCAATTGTCTTGCTTAAGCGCACATTCAGCGTGGCATTGCCCGGCCCCGTGCAGTAGTTCACAGGCATAAGGCCCAGGCTGGTAGGGTTAGTCGAAAAATCTGATGCCAGCGTGCATGAAATCGCGCCGGTAGCATTGCGCCAGGGCCTGTCATTGAAAATTGAGTCGCCGTTGGTATCAAGACCGGTCGTCAGATTGTACGGCTGACCCGAGTTGATGATGACGAATGGGCTCAAAGACAATGCGTAGGGCAAAGAGATATTTCCCCCGATAAATGCGCGGTGCCGCACGTCAAATGCTGCGCGTCCATAGTCCGCAAGCGGATCGTACTGATTGGAAAGAAAACTGGCCATGGTCGTGGTTCCGCTTGAAAAAAAGCCACCTGCACTGCCACCCGAACTTGTATTGCTCCTGGCATAACTCAGAGTATAAAAACCGAACAGAGACAACCGGCGGCCAGCGCTGACACGCATATTGGCGATGATCTGGTTCTCGCGATAAATGCCGCCGGATTGATAGGTGTAAATGTTGTCAGGAATTCCGAGAGGCCTGCCGCCATTCAACCAGGCCGCCGGCGCATTGATGTTGTCGATATAAAACGAATGCTCACCCCGCGAGTTCAAGTAGGTAACCGAGACGGTTGCGCCTTTTGTAATTTGTCGTTCGATGCTGGCAGCGCTCTGAATCGTGTAAGGCGCGCGTAGGTTGGGCGAGACGCGATACACGGTTGGCGAAGCGGTAGCGAGCCCCTGCAGTGTGCTAAATGAGGGTGTATTCATTGTAAAGAAAGTCGGATTGGTGACGGTGACACTCTGTTGAATGATGCCATTTCGCAGATCCGCCTGTTGCACGAGGTTGTAACCAAAGCGGTCATAGAAAATTCCGAAACCCGCGCGGAGCACGGTCTTCGGAGCTGACCTACCGTCACTGCCAAGGCCCCAAGCAAGGCCGAGCCGTGGGGCGAAATCAGCGTGATCTCCGATGTTGTTCTGCGACTCGAACCTCAGACCGTACGTAAATGAAAGGTTTGGCTTAGCGCGCCATTCGTCTTCTGCGTAAAGTCCAGCGTCAACCCACCCGACGCTCACAAAAGGCGACCCGGTGACGATTGAAAATTGTCTGGGACAATTTTCCGGCGTATAGACCGACACGCACATTCCATTTGCGGCGTTCTCGTATGCTTGTATCCCACTGAAAGGATCGTCATTGAACTTTGAAAAAACGAACGTGCCATTGAAGTTTGATTCAGTCGACTCATTCGCGGTAATGCCACGCAGCCTTGCGCCGAACTTGATCAAATGGTTTCCGTGTGTGATTGAAGTGTAGTTCTGCAGTTCGTAATTGTTCTGAGTAGTGCGCACAAGCCCTTTAGAATTTTCGCCGAAGGTAAATGCTCCTTGTACCTCAACCTCCGGACCAAATCCCTGCGGCAATTGGTGATTGGTCTCACGCTGGAATTGGAATCGTGTTTCGTTCACAACTTTCGGTCCGAAAATCTGGGTGTCGCTAATTTGGAGCGTGTGCTCCGTTTCATTCAGGTTGTACGCCTGCGAAGGAAGGGACAAAGAGCCGAGGCCTGAATTTTCCTCGCTTTCATGTGTGAGCTGATAACGCATCGTGAGCGTATTGTTCGCCGTGAGCTGATAATCGATTCGCGGACTGAGGCTGGTTCGGATGTATGGATTCGCAATCGATTCCTGTAAGTGCGGGCCGGTAACGTCGCTGGGATTAACAGCAAAAATCGCCGAATAGTCGTTGTAGTCACGACGCGATGCATCGAGAAAAAATGAAGCCTTTTTGTTGATTGGTCCACCCAGGTTTCCATCGAAACGTTCTGAGTTGTAGTCGGGTCTGGAGGATACAAACGGGTTTTTCGAATTGAAAATGGCATTGGTGTCGTCGAAGTAGAACTGCCCATGAAACTGATCGCTGCCCGGCTTGGTGAAAATTTCAATCCGTCCATATCCCAGTTTGTCGTATTCGGCCGAGAACGGGTCTTGGTTAATGCGGATCTCCCGGATCGCCGACTTCGGCGGAAGCTGCCCACCGGTGAACCCGTCGATATAAATTTGTCCGCCGTTTGGCCCTGCAGCAGGGCCGGCCAGGGCTTGCAACTCACTTTGTAGCTCATCGGGGTCATCCGATAAAGCTTCAAGATCTTTGCCCTTAAGGACGATGGCGCTCGCATTCGAGGATGCGCCGACATCGAGCTGCGTCCCTTCCGCCTGCACGTTGACTTTTTCCTCTTGCGCCTGAATTTGAAGTGAGAGGTTTAAGTTGTGGCGCTGCCCCGCTGTGAGCTCAACACCAGGTTGTTGGAATGTGGCAAATCCGGTCGCGCCTACAGACACAGCGTAAGTTCCCGGCGCGAGCGAATTGATTTGAAACGTCCCCTCCTGATTGGTTGTCGCCGTGCTCTGCTTCCCATTCGGACCAGTGGCGGTCACCGTAGCCTGAGGAATGACTGCTCCCGTCTGGTCAGTTACCTTGCCGGTGAGAGTTGCCGTAGGCCCCTGCGCAAACATTGGCAACACCAATGATGCCAAGATCAAAGCCATCAAAAACCTCTTCAACTGGGTCCCCTTTTCAATTATTTTCATTCTGAGGCTGCGTCGCCACCAGGCGAAGCGCCGAGGTTCCATGGAGAAAGAATAGTTGCCGCAGCTGCGCCGGCAGGAGCAGCACTCAAGATCGGTTCCACTCCGGCGAGCAGCGTGATCGTAGTCGGCGCGGAGTTTTCCCGTCCTTCGGTGGCCACGAGTATGACCGCGTCTCCCTTTTTAAGATCTGAGATAGAAACCGCAGGCATACGACTTAACATCTGCTGAAAATCGGGGCTTCCTCCACGGTTTCGCCCATTCCCGCCTGCTGACGGGCCACCACTCTGGCCATTCCGGCCTTCGGTACGGCCCTCAGCTTCAGCGCCATTCGGACTCCCTGGGCCGTGTTGTGGTTCGCCGGCGGCGCCACCTCCCGGTGCTGCTGATCCAGCCCCTTTCAGCCTCATTGCGAGCCTCTGTGCCACGAATTCTGGCAGCTTGCGCATCTCGGAATCCGCGGTGACTTTCAACGTCACCGGCTTCCTGGTCAAAAGGTCTTGAACTATGATGCTGCCACTGCCTGGATTGGTCGAGACCACCATTCCCGCTATTTGCCGGAACGCACCACTGACAATTGCTTGCGCGGTAAACGCCGTGCCGTCGGCATTCCTTTCACCACGCGCGCGGATCTGGTCGCCAGGCTTGATCTGGTCTATCGTGCCGGGTTTCGCGTCATCGAATTTCACCGAATCGGAAGAATAGCGGCGGATGTCTGTCGTCGGCGAAACGTGTACGAGAATTTGTTTTCCCGTAGCCGCTACCGAAGATGCGTTGCTGATCGCGATTGTTCCAGCGGACGCGTTCACTTCTTTAACAATCCCACCCACGCCGTTACGCCACTCCTGGCGCTCCTGCTGCTGCTTTTCCGCAATGTCACCCTGCTTCATCACAATGACCGTAGAGGCAAGGGTCGCATTCCCTTCCCCGGCTGGTCCGATGGCAAGAATCCGATCACCTACCTTGATGTCGCTGACGTGTATCGGAGTCGCGGTCTTGAGATCAGTCTGGCCTGGCTTGGTTTGCAGAATGCGGGTGGAATCGGAAAGAGTGACAGTCGCCTCCGCGCCCGCACTAGTCGTGAGCACAACTGAATTTCCGCTGATTGATTTGACCGTGCCAACCGCTTTGCCAAAGGAAAGCTGTGCGAAAGCGAAGACCGCGAACAGGAGTACCAGGGCCGATTTCGGCGCGAAGGGCTTTCCCGCTTGTCCAGAGCTTGCGCGCATGTTTGTCTTCAATACTTATTCAAACATGCGCCGGGAGTAAGCTGGGTAAAGAATTGTCAAACGCATTAGGAGTAAATGCGTGTCTCTGCCGAGATTAAGAGTGAGCCGCACGCGCTTTAGCTTCCATGGCAAGCAGCCTCTTCTTGCACTGCAAGGACCCACGCGGCGATGCTTCTACAGTGACGAGAAGACAGATTGGTCCGTGCCTCTGAATCGGAAGGGAGCTAACGATTTGGAAACGCATTTTCACGCCTCTGAAGATAGTCAGGCAAAGTTTCCTTCCAGTTGCGCATTTCAATACCATACGCGGTAAGACTTGCATTCGACAGTACAGAGTAAGTTGGTCTGCGCGCAGGCCGAACAAATTTGTCGGATGTAGTGGGCATTACTTCAGTGTTGGAACTGGCTTGTCGCAAAATTTCTGACGCAAATTCATACCACGAGCACACGCCTGAATTCGTGCAATGAATAATTCCCTTCGCGTTGGCACGGCATAGCTGGATGATCGCGTCGGCCAAATCAAATGTATAGGTTGGGCAGCCGCGCTGGTCATCGACGACTTCAAGCTGGGGACGATTCGCGGCAAGTTTCAGAATCGTGTCTGGAAAGCACTTGCCCCACGGTCCAAATAGCCAGGAAGTACGAACGATGCACGCATCCGGCAAAACTTGCAGAACTCGTTCTTCGGCTTTCGCTTTGCTCGCGCCATAAACGTTTATGGGATCGCGGGGATCATCTGCCTCGTACGGCGTCGTTTTCTGGCCGTTGAAAACATAGTCCGTGCTGATGAAAAGCAGCTTGGCACCGAATTTTGCAGCCGACCTGGCCACGTTCACCGGACCTTGCGTATTCACTTCGCCGGCAAGTTCGGGGTTTCTTTCGCAGCCATCGACATCGGTGTAGGCGGCCGACAGCACGATCCAACCTGGCTTGTTTGTTCCAATGGCGTTCTCAACCTGGTCAGCCGAACGAATGTCCGCATCAGAGCTGCCGAGGCCGATGATTTCGTCGCCCTTCCATCGCTGCAGCAGCGCCTTGCCCAGCATTCCTGTTCCACCGAAGATCGTGACCCGCATACTCTCCGTTTCGTCCTAAGCAGCAGAATTCTCTAGCCGAAATTCGCGAGAAGAGCCAACAGTATAAAATCAAAAGTTAGCCCTCAACTCATTACCGAGGTTTAAACATGGCAACCGTTGAAGCTCCTGCCCGCCCACGCACTCAGAACCAGATCCGTTCCTTTCGCAATGAGCCGGTCACGAACTTCTCGAAGTGGGACGTCGCCCGCGAGATGCGGGAAGCGCTGGACAGAGTCCACGGCCAACTCGGCCGCGAGTACGACCTGATCATTGGTGGCCATCGAGTAAAGACGGCAGACAAGATCCGCTCGCTGAATCCAGCGCGGCCATCCGAGGTTGTCGGTATTCACCAGAAGGCCGGCAAAGAGCATGTGGAACCGGCGATGCAAGCGGCATTGAAGGCTTTCGAGAGCTGGAGCCGAACTCCACTCGAAGTGCGCACTTCGTTGCTACGCCGCGCGGGGAACATCTTGCGTGAGCGCAAACTCGAGCTGATGGCATGGCTGGTTTATGAGGTCAGCAAGAACTGGGCCGAGGCCGATGCGGACATTGCCGAGACGATTGACTTCTGCGAACTTTACGCCCTCGAAGCAGAAAAACTGACGCGCGTCGAAACACATGTGCAGCTTCCGGGCGAGCACGATCAACTCGTTTATATTCCGCTTGGAGTAGGGGCGGTGATTCCGCCGTGGAATTTCCCTTGCGCAATCATGGCCGGCATGACACTTGCCTCGATTGTCTGCGGCAATACGGTAGTTCTAAAACCTTCAAGCGATTCACCAACGATTGCGGCCAAGTTCGTGGAAATTCTAGAAGAAGCCGGGATGCCGGAAGGCGTGGTCAACTTCTGCCCGGGTGCGGGGGCCAGCTTCGGGGACGCAATTGTTGCGCATCCGAAGACGCGCTATATCGCCTTCACCGGGTCGCGGGAAGTTGGATTGCGCATCAACCGTGTGGCTGCGGAAGTGCCCGCCGGCCAGATTTGGATCAAGCGTACGATTCTGGAAATGGGCGGCAAGGACGCAACGATTGTGGATGCCGACGCTGACCTTGATTCTGCGGTTGACGGCGTTGCCGCCTCCGCATTCGGCTTCCAGGGTCAAAAATGCTCCGCATGTTCCCGTGCGATTATCGACGAGCGGATTTATGACAAGTTCCTCGAGCGGCTGAAAGACCGGGTGGAACGGCTCACCATCGGCGATCCGGCGGCAAACCAGAACATGGGCGCGGTCATTAATGAGGGATCGATGAAATCGATTCTCAATTACATCGAGATTGGCAAACGTGATGGGCGCGTGATCACTGGCGGGTCGCGAGCTACGGACGCGGGTGAAGGATATTTCCTGCAGCCAACCGTAATTGCCGATATTCAGCCCAAGTCAAAGCTCGAGCAGGAAGAAATCTTCGGGCCGGTGCTTGTAGTAATCAGGTCTCGCAACTTCGAGCATGCGCTCGAAATCGCAAATGATACTGAGTTTGGCTTGACAGGAGCGGTTTACACCGGTTCCCCCGAAAAGATTGGGGTTGCCAAGCGCGAATTCCACGTCGGCAACCTGTATATCAACCGCAAGTGCACCGGCGCGATTGTCGGCGCGCATCCATTTGGTGGATTCAATATGTCCGGTACAGACTCAAAGGCTGGCGGACCGGATTATTTGTTGCTGTTCACGCAAGCAAAGTCCATAGGGGAGAAGATCTAAACTCAATGACAGTCATTCCAACCAAATGAATTGATCGCCTCCGGCGATCAATTCATGCGTGGAGGAACCTGCTGTTGTTTTCCCGTTCGAAAAGCAGGTTCCTCGACTTCGTTTAACAATCCGCGAGCGTATTGTTAAACTCCGCTCGGAATGACAGGAATCTTAGATTGCGTGCAGAACCCTACATCTCGGCGTTCTCGGCGGTGAAATGGCATTTACTTTCCCAACACCAGCTTAGCAATCGTACTCAACTGCATATTCGACGTGCCTTCGTAAATCTTACCGATCTTGGCGTCGCGCCAGTACTTTTCGACCGGATAATCTTTCGTGAAGCCCACGCCGCCGTAGATTTCGATCGCCAGCGAAGTCACGCGCTCGGCAACCTGGGAACAGAATAGCTTCGTCATCGCAGCTTCTTTCACGAACGGAATGCCCGCATCTTTCATACGCGCGGCGTTATAGACCATAAGCCGTGCAGCTTCGATTTCTGTCGCCATCTGCGCAATCTGGAACTGAATTCCCTGAAACTCTGCAATTCTCTTCCCGAACTGCTTGCGTTCCTGCGCGTATTTCGCCGCATACTCCCAAGCTCCGCGCGCCACCCCAAGCATCTGTGCCCCTATACCAATGCGTCCTTCGTTCAGAGTCTCGATCGCAATCTTGTAGCCTTTGCCAACTTCGCCCAGTACGTTGTCTTTCGGTACGTGGCAGTCTTCCAGAACCAATTCGCATGTCGAAGACGCGCGAATTCCCAGCTTGTCTTCTTTCTTCCCGACCGTGAATCCTGGAAGCCCCTTCTCAATGATGAATGCAGTAATTCCCTTGTAGCCGGCCGACGAGTCAATAGTCGCAAACAGAACGAAAACTCCCGCCTCCTTGCCGTTCGTAATCCATAATTTCCGTCCGTTGAGTACATAATCGTTGCCCTTCAACTCCGCGCGCGTCTGCAGCGCGAACGCATCTGAGCCTGATCCAGCCTCACTCAGCGCGTATGCGCCGACTGTATCCGCAACCATCCGTGGCATGTACCGCTTCTTCTGCTCGGCGGTTGCCCAGCGCAGCAGTGCATTGTTTACTAGTGTATTTTGTACATCGACGACAACTCCGGCGGACGCATCGGCACGCGAAAGCTCTTCGACGGCGAGAATTGCCTCGAAGAATTTACCTCCGGCACCACCGTATTGTTCGGGCACCTCAATCCCCATCAAGCCGAGCTGGAAGAACTGCTCGATCAGCGATTTGTCGAAGACACCCTTTTCATCCATTTCCTTGGCGAGAGGATGAACCTTCTCATCCGCAAACTGCCGCACGTTTTCGCGGAACAGGATTTCGTCTTCGCTAAGTTGGATCAGGGGCTGGGGGGTAAAGCTCTGAACTGCGGTTTCCGGCATAAAATCCTCTGGGAGGCAGCGGAGAAATTTTACACCGTGGAATCGGCAAGAACCGAGAGAGAAGCTTACGCCGACTGGTCGGAATTTGCGCCGAAGACTAACCTCAGGGGATCCGATTTCAGAATGCGTTTGATTTGTGTGCGCGCATGGGCTGACCATGGCCCGGTGCCATCCAATTTTATATAAGCCTGCCAGTGCTTGAGCGCCTTGCGGGGCTCATGCATTTTTTCGTAGGCCAGGGCGAGATTGTAATGAGCATCGGCGTAGGTGGGCGCGAGCTGCAATGCAGTCAGATAACTCTGTACGGCGTCCGTAACGCGCCCAGTCTCATCCAGCACGTTTCCAAGATCAAAATGCGCCAGAGCATATCGCGGGTCAATCCGCAGAGCCTCGCGATAGTGCTCTTCAGCCGCGCGATAGTCCTGCCTGTTGTAATAGAGCGTGCCGAGATTGATGTGCGCCGCAGCATGGTCCGGATCAAGCTCTATCACACGCTCGTAAGCCGCAATTGCCTGGAGCTGGTTTCGCGGGTCTTCTTCCAATGCGACGCCCCTCGCAAAGAGCTCCGCCACATCCGCTGCCTCAGGATCCTGCACAGGAGATGTTCTGGTCACAGGAACGCTGGCAATGACTTTTTCTTCCGGAGAGAAGTCGAACATGAACTGGCCAGCAATCGGTTCGAACAGCATGCCGTCATGGCGGAACGCGACCCGGTGGCGTCCGGCGCTGAACGCGCTAGCCTCAAGAAGTGGATTCTCCATTCCCGCCGCTTGTTTTTGCATCGCGGCGAGAGATTCGCGAATATCAATCGGCCGCACACGTCGTGCGCACAGTTCGCGAACTTTTTTTACTTGGAGAAGATCAAAAAACGTGTAGCTCTCCGCGGGAGCAATCAGCCCGGCTCGTTCCCACGCAACCAGTTGCCGCGCGCTCAATCGCAAAATGCGAATCAGGTCTTCTCGGCTGTATCGGTACACGTTGTCCTTGAAGCTACGCGTATTATCGAAAGGCCTGCTGCCTCCCCGCAATAGGAAATTCGGGCTAAAGGGAACCTTTTGTAGCAACGTTTGCAGCACTGCTGGTGCAACCAATGTGCATAGCTGTGGAAATACCGGATGCAACTTCAACTTCATCTACTCAGCTTCGACGCGCATTAACAACTTGCATGTTGCCGCCGGTCGCTAATTGCGATGGTCCGTCAATTCGTCGGCGCAGGCATGATCGGCAGTATCAGCGCCGAGGGATGCTGCGTGTCGTGAAGAATTGTGTTGTTCGCAGTCACAAATGTGCGCGCGAACTCAATTTCTTCACCAGTATTCAAGTTCCGATCAAAACGCGGAAAATTGCTGCTGGCAATTTCCAGGCGCAACGAATGCCCTCGCCGAAACAAATTGCTCGTGGCCACCATATCCAGCGTGATCTGATAGACCTGCCCTGGATTCATCAACGTCGCATGTTCCTGCGAGTCACGGTACCGCATGCGAAGAATTCCCTCGGCCACATCCTGCGCAAAGCCATCGGGCGACACGTCGACCAGCTTGCCCGTGAAGTCCGTGTCAACCGCCGACGATTTCACGAACAACGTTGCCTTGACCGGACCCGTCACTTCAAGATAATGCGCTAGCGGTCCGGTGGAATAAACCAGAACATCATCGCGATTTTCGACGCCACGCTGATCGCGCGGCCCTGGCTCGATGTGCTTCTGATCGCAGCACAGCGGTCCGCCGAAGGTTGGAGTTGGATTCCCAGGGTTGTAGGCGTAAGCATCCGACGTTTCCGCTTTGGGCGCGGTTGTCGAAAGCGAACCATCACCGCGCAACGAGTTCGCCTTTCCATTGGAGTGAAGGAAATATTTTGTGTATTGCGCTTGCGGTGGCGGCCAATCGTCCTCCTGGCGATATTCATTGGCACCCATTACGAAAACCCTCACCGGCTTATCTGTGGCAAATTCGTTGTTGATGCCCTTGAACAGATAGTCGTACCAGTCGAGGATCACATCGGTGTATCCGTTTTCGAGAGCATGAGGACCGAAATCGACATCGCCAATACGCCGGCCAAAACCGGCGTGGCCACCGATTGCCATCAGTAAATGCTGCTGCGTTCGCGCCGCATCAGTTGCGCCGTGGGCTTTGGCTCCCATGTAGTTGCGCAGAGTACCCATTTCGAAAATGTCATACCAGCCGCCGACCTGCAGCATGGGAATCTGAATTTTCGAAAAGTTTTCCTCGATCGACCATTGCTTCCAGTACTCGTCGTAGGCGGGATGCTTGAGCCAGTCATGATAGTAAGGTGCGACGGTCGAAGTGAGTTTCGCGTCGGCGGGTAATTGTCCAAAGTTGAAAACGGGATAATCCACGAGCGGAAGCGTGTGAACACCTTCGCGCGCATCAGTGTTGTCGTCGATCAAACGATCCAGGGTGTCCCGCGCCAACTGAGTGGTCCAGTTCTGGTCAAACCATTGTTCGAAGGCGCCGCTCTGGTAGGTCCAGCCGTCGTGGTAGTTGCTTGCGGTAACAGCCGGCGCTGTTCCCGCGAGGTGCGGAGGCTGAGCAATGGCGGCGAGCATCTGCGTTGCGCCTACATACGAAGCTCCCATCATCCCAACTTTCCCGTTCGAATATGGAAGGGAAGCGACCCACTCGACCGTGTCGTAACCATCGGCCTGCTCATGCCGAAACGGATACCACTCGCCCTGGGAGGTATAACGGCCACGAACGTCCTGAATTACCACCACGTAGCCTCGTGAAACGATCTTGAAACAAGGCGCAACTGCCCAGTTGACGCTCTTGTCGTATGGGGTACGCATCAGGATGACCGGGTACTTGCCCTCGGCTTTGGGACGATAAATATCCGCAAAAAGAGTCACTCCATCGCGAGTCTTCATGGGCACATCGTGCTGAATGAGAAGGTCCCCTTGTACCAAAAGTGGGGCACCTTGCGCGCGAAGCTGATGCGGCAAGTAAAGAGCAAGAGCAACAATGGCAAGGAAAAAGATGATTACTGCAAATGGTACGGTACGACCTTTCATGCGTCCTCCTGCCGCGAGCGCAGCTGACAGAGTGCGCGCATGCAGCCGACAATTATTTTGCATTTCAGCTCGAAGCGCAATACGGAGTTGATCAGGCGAGGATTTCCGTGAGGACCCGCGGTTCTGCGGCGGATGCAATTATTTGAGAAAATAGTTAAATACCCAAATGGCTGATTTTTTGCTTGAGATCGGTACAGAGGAGATTCCCGCACGCATGATTGCGGGCGCGCAGCAGGAGCTCCAACGGCGCGTAAGCGATTTGCTCCAGCGCGAACGGCTCACTCCCGCGGCGGCAGTAGCGGGCCTCGATACCCCGCGGCGTTTGGCGGTTATCGCCAAGGGAATTTCCACGGCTCAGCCAGACATCACCGAACAGGTCAATGGTCCTGCCGTAAGCATCGCCTTCAAAGATGGGCAACCTGGGTCGGCGGCGCATGCCTTTGCGAAAAAAGCAGGCGTAGATGTTGCGCAGTTGGAACGAGTGACGACTCCCAAGGGCGAGTATCTCTCGGCCAGAGTTACGAAGAAAGGTCGCAGGGCGGTGGAAATTTTGGCAGAGTCACTGCCGCGCGAAATCGCGTCGATCTACTGGCCCAAGAATATGTATTGGCGTACGCCAAGTGAGCGGTTCGTGCGTCCGGTGCGCTGGGTTGTGGCGCTGCTGGATGATGAGATCGTCCCGCTGGAGTTCGATGGCGTTCGCGCGGGCAACAGCTCGCGTGGACACCGCATTTTGGCGGGCGAATATGTGCAGATCCAGTGTGCCGGGAATCAGTACGTCGAAGCCTTGCGAGCGGCCAAAGTTCTCGGGCGCGAAGAACGTGAGCAGCAAATTCGCAAGTCGCTGGACGCCGCGACCCGCACAATTTCCGGCGCGCGCTGGCGTGAAGACAAATCACTTCTGGACATGGTAGTGAATCTTACCGAATGGCCATCGGCGATCTTGGGCAGCTTTGACCGCGAATACCTCGAGCTTCCCGAAGAGGTCCTGGTCACTGTCATGCGCGACCATCAGAAGTATTTCGCCATTGAGGACTCAAAAGGCAAGCTGCTACCAAATTTCCTCGCCGTACTGAATACAGATGGCGATCCTCAAGGCGTGATTCGGCACGGGAATGAGCGTGTGCTGCGGGCGCGGTTCAATGACGCCCGTTTTTTCTGGCAAACCGATCAAAAGCATCCCTTGCGTGAGCGGGTTTCCTGGCTAAGAAACGTCACCTTTCAGAAAGATCTCGGCAGTTATTACGACAAGACGATGCGCGTGCAACGGCTTTGCAGTTGGATCTGCGAAATGATCCGGCAGAGCGGCGGGCAAGTCCGTCCAGGTGTGGTGCACAAGGCTGCGTGCCTGGCAAAAACCGATCTCACCACGGAACTGGTGAAGGAGTTCACAGAGCTGCAAGGAATCGTTGGCGGTCTGTACGCGCGAGTGCAGGTGCTCGACCGCATAATGCCGAACGAGACGCGCCAGGCAATCGCAGACACGATTTACGACCAGTACAAGCCGGAATCGGCTGAAGATTCAGTTCCACGAAAGATTGAAGGCGCCGTGCTCGCGATTGCCGACAAAGCCGACACGATCGCTGGAATGTTTGCGCTCGGACTGCAACCGACGGGATCGAAGGACCCATTCGCCTTGCGACGACAGGCGAATGGAATCGTGAAGATAATCGCCGGGCAACGGCTGGCGATCGGCCTCGAACAGCTGTTCGAACTGGCGCGGGAAACCTATCGGGGAAGCGAGGCGGAAAAGAAATTCGGGCGGAACGTTAATTATGAGGACGCCGTCCGGGCATTCTTCCGCGAACGAGTTGAATTCTATCTTCGTGACCAGCTTGGGTACAAATACGATATTGTAAATGCGGTGTTGGCCGCGGGCTCGGACGATGTAGTGGACGCCCTGGCGCGAGCAGAAGCGGTCACGAAGGTGCGCGGCTCCGCGGATTTCGATTCGATTTCGGTTGCGTTCAAACGAATCAAGAACATTCTTCGTCAGGCCAGCGAGGCTGGCAAAAAGATGAGTGCGCAGGTCGACGAGAAGCTCCTTCGCGAAGAGGCCGAACGAACTCTGGCGAAGCTGGTGCCAGAAATTGGCCACGCAGTTGAAAGCTTGCGACAGTCCGGAAACTACGCTGGAGCTCTGGCGGAAATTTCGAGGATACGCCCCGCAGTGGACGCTTTTTTCGATAAAGTAATGGTGATGGTCGAAGATGAGCGATTACGCGCCAATCGGCTGGCGCTGCTGCAATCGTTACTGAGAGAGTTTTCCACAATCGCCGATTTTTCCGAGATAGTGACGGAAGGCAAAGCGTAGTTCTGCAAGTTTGTTCCTCGGTGGATTTCCTCTGAAATCCTGTGTTCTCTGTGGTTGACTTTCAAAAACATGACCACAGAGAACACGAAGTTTCACTGAGGACGGCCAACGGAGGAGTTCATTTCGGTTTTTGCGATGAGAACAGCAGATTCCTCACGTCTAAAGGCGTTTCGGAATGACAAGATTTTAAGTAAGAAGCTGACAGTTTAGAACAACAACTCGATCCACAATCCAGCCTCAGAAAAGGACAGGCACTGATATGGCGACATCGACACTTCCAGAAACTGACGTCCGTGAATCAGCAAAGAGCACTCGCGAAGCAGCAACCAAGTACGTATTTTCGTTCGGCGGCGGGAAGGCCGACGGAAACGGAAAAATGAAGGACGAACTTGGCGGCAAGGGCGCCGGCCTTGCCGAGATGACCAACGCCGGATTGCCGGTTCCCCCGGGGTTCACCATCCAGACGGAGGCTTGTCGCGAGTACATGCGGCAGGGCGGGGTTTCTGACGGAGTAGATCGTCAGATGGAAAGTGCACTGCAGCGCCTGGAGAGCCTGCAAGGGCAAAAGCTTGGGAAGGGTGATAATCCTCTGCTCGTCAGCGTCCGCTCTGGCGCCAAGTTCTCCATGCCCGGCATGATGGACACGATCCTGAACCTTGGCCTAAATGATGAGAGCGTCGAGTCTCTCGCCCGTCGCAGCAATAATCCGCGTTTTGCGTACGATTCTTATCGCCGCCTGATTCAGATGTTCGGGAACGTGGTGCTGGATATCGAGAAGCACGCGTTTGACGAAGTTTTCGACGCGAAGAAGAAACAAAAGAAAGCGAAGCTTGACACCGATCTCGATGCCAAGGCGCTGAAGGAAGTCATCGCCGAATACAAGAAGGTTGTAAAGAAATATGCCAAACGCGACTTTCCCCAAGACCCGCACGAGCAACTGGTCATGGCGCGCGACGCGGTTTTCCGTTCCTGGCAAAACGAGCGTGCGAAGCACTATCGCCGCATCAACAACATTGACGACATGCTCGGCACCGCGGTCAACGTCCAGGCCATGGTGTTCGGCAATCTCGGCGACACCAGCGGCACCGGCGTCGGGTTCACGCGCAATCCTGCAATCGGCACAAAAGAGTTCTACGGCGAGTTCCTGATGAATGCGCAGGGCGAGGACGTTGTCGCCGGCATTCGCACGCCAGTCCACATCTCTGAACTCGAAAAGGTCATGCCGGATGTTTACCGGCAACTGCATGAGATCACTACACGGCTCGAGAAGCATTACCGCGACATGCAGGACTTCGAATTCACCATCCAGGAAGGCAAGCTTTACATGCTGCAAACGCGCAACGGCAAGCGCACCGGAATTGCCGCCGTGCGAGTTGCATTGCAGATGGTGGATGAAGGATTGATCACAAAAGAAGAAGCGATCTTCCGCGTTGAGCCGAACCAGCTGTATGACTTTCTGGTTCCGCGACTGGATGAAAAGAACGTCAAGGTTGAAGAGCTTGCTAAAGGACTTCCGGCATCGCCAGGCGCTGCGGTAGGTCAGATTGTTTTCACAGCGGACGAGGCAGTCGACAAAGCGGGGCATGGCGCGAAGAAGAATCCGGTAATTCTGGTGCGCGCAGAAACCACACCGGAAGACATTCACGGTATGGAGGTCGCAGCGGGAATTCTGACCTCGCGCGGCGGAATGACGAGCCACGCTGCGGTTGTGACACGAGGCATGGGCAAGTGTTGTGTCGCGGGCGCGGGCGACATTCATGTGGATGAGAAGAAGCGCGAGATGCACGTGAAGGGGCAGACCTTCAAAGCCGGAGACTGGATTTCATTGGACGGCACAACCGGACGAGTGATCAAAGGCAAGCTGAATTCGATTCCGCCGAAAGCTGACGATCCCGAACTGCTGAAATTCATGAGCTGGGCGGAGCCATTCCGCACCATGAAAGTTCGGGCGAACGCTGACATTCCGCGTGATGCCATTCAGGCGCGGGCCTTCGGCGCAGAAGGAATCGGGCTGTGCCGCACCGAGCACATGTTCTTTGGCGAAGAGAAACTTCCTCACATGCGTGCGATGATTCTTGCCAGTACGGAAAAAGATCGCCGCGCTGCCCTGAAGAAATTACTCCCCCTCCAGCGCAAAGATTTTGACGGCGTCTTCCGCGCAATGGATGGATTTGCAGTTACCATCCGCACGCTTGATCCACCGCTGCACGAGTTCCTTCCGCGGCGTGAAGATTTGATGGTTGAAATTGCGGTGCTCGAAGCCACAAAGCCAAAATCTCCGAAACTAAAAGAACTGCGTAATCTCTTGCGGCGCGTGGAAGAGCTGCACGAGTTCAATCCCATGCTCGGCCATCGCGGATGCCGCCTGGGAATCACCTATCCCGAGATCACGGAGATGCAGGCGCGCGCGATCTTCGAGGCTGCAGTCGCGGTCGCGAAAGACGGCGTGAAGGTTTATCCCGAAGTCATGATTCCGCTGACCGCAACCCTGAAGGAAATGGCGAACCAGGCGGCCGTCGTCCATCGAGTGGCGAAGGAAGTGTTCGAAGAGAAGGGACAAAAGGTCGAATACATGGTCGGAACTATGATCGAGCTGCCGCGTGCAGCTCTGGTGGCCGATGAGATCGCCAAGGAGGCACAGTTCTTTTCATTCGGCACGAACGATCTAACGCAGACTACCTTCGGCTTCTCGCGCGACGACATCAATAAGGTGCTGCCGACATATCTAGCGGAAGGCATTCTGAAGCAGGATCCGTTCGCGGTGCTCGATCGCGAAGGCGTCGGACAACTTGTGAAGATGGCGACCGAACGTGGCCGCAAGACCCGCCCAAATTTAAAAGTGGGAATCTGCGGCGAACATGGCGGCGAGCCTTCATCAGTCGAGTTTTGTTATCAGACTGGACTGAATTACGTCTCCTGCTCTCCGTTCCGCGTGCTTACGGCACGCCTCGCTGCGGCACAGGCTGCGGCCAGCGACAAGTTGAAAACGGAAGGTGGAAGGACAAAATAAGAATGAAATTGGTGCCCACCTTTAGTGATTTTCGAAAGGTGGGTCCTTATCAATTTTTGTTCGAGACTACTGCAGTGCAGCCGCCGCTACTCCCGCGCCTGCAGGGCTGAAGCTTCCGGCATTTGAGAACTGGCCGTTGCTGGGATTAAAGACCTCGCACTCAGTATTGGAGTCGTTGCCTCCGACCACAAAGACACTTCCGTTAGGCAGAATAGCTGCTGCTCCGCTCACTCGGGCAACTGCCATGCTTCCGGTCGCTGAAAATGTGCCCGCCGTCGGGTCGTATAGTTCTGCTGAATTGATTGCCCCGTTCGCATCCTGACCTCCCGCAATCAACACCTGGCCATTTTGCAAAGCGGTTGCGGTATGCCCGGAGCGGACACTGGTCATCGTGCCTGTCGCGCTGAAGGTGCCATTCGCTGGGTTGTAAATTTCTGCCGATGCCTGAATCTGACTGCCGTTCTGCCCGCCCGCAATCAGCACCTGACCATTGGAAAGCAATGTAGCCGTGTGGAATGCCCGCGGAGAATTCATGCTCCCGGTCGCCAGGAATGTCCCGCTCTGCCTGCTGTAGATCTCGGCGGTGTTTGTCGTCGTTCCTCCGGAGCTGGCATCGTTCCCGCCTACAATCAGAACGTCACCACCCTGCAGAACCGTAGCCGTGGCTCCGAACCGAAGATGAATCATGTTTCCTACTTGGAGCCATCCACCACTGGTGGGATCAAAAACTTCCGCGCAAGGTGTACTGGAACCGCCTGCCACGAGGACCGACCCATCGCTCAGACGGGCAGCAATGTGGCCGAAGTGATTGCAATTCATGTTTCCCGTCGCCTGGAAGGTTCC
This sequence comes from Terriglobales bacterium, assembly GCA_036557105.1. Taxonomy (GTDB): domain Bacteria; phylum Acidobacteriota; class Terriglobia; order Terriglobales; family Acidobacteriaceae; genus Gp1-AA145. Next base: position 16,298 of record DATBIE010000093.1, on the reverse strand, counting down.
GGGTGTGGGCGAGAAGAGTTCGGCGGTATTGCCAGCCGAAGTGGTATTTCCTCCTGCGGCAAGAACTCTTCCGTCGCTAAGGAGAGTTAGCGTGAAAAATGCCCGCGGCTGAGTCATGCTACCGGTCACTGAGACATTGTTCGCAGTGGAATCGTAGAGCGCAGCATTCGCAGCCGGAGTCTGGTTCGATTGCTCGCCGCCACTCATCACCACCGTAAAGGTAGAGGTAGTGCCGCCGCCTCCGCCGCCACCAAAGTGACCACCTCCCCCGCCACCATTCCCATTCCCGGACCCGCAGCCGGACAGGGAGAACAGCAACAACAAAGAACTGATCGTAGAAATTGTGGTCAGGTTATTTGCTCGGAATGTTCGCGGCGTGCACTTCATGGACTTCTCCAGTCTCAACCGCTTCATTCTAAGCTGACACTGAGGCCCGCAAAGTAACGAAAGTCACTGGAGAACCGAGCTGCCGCCTGCCGCTTCAGTTTCTCGGGATTGCGACCTGCACCTGGTTCGAATAGGCGCTCAATGCACCTGCACTGTTCTTCGCTTTGATGGCGTAAAAGTACGTCGTGCCACCCTGCACCGACTGATCGGTGTAAGACAGGCCAGCCGCGCTCGCCAACAAGCCGAAATACCCGCCGGAGACTGTGGAGCGGTAAACCTGATAGCCACTGACCCCTGAGCTCTTACTCGCATTCCAATTCAACTTCACAGAATGAGCTGAGGCCCCGCTAGTCTTCGTAGTTGTGCAGGTGTAATCCTTGCTCGTGACCGGCAGCTTGCTGGTATCTGACGCGACGATCCGAAAGTGGTACGTCGTGCCTGACTTTAGTCCTCCGATAGTCGCGGTTTTCGTGTGCCAGTAGTTAGTGCTGTTCGCAATGGCCTTTGTGTAAGAACCTGCGGATAGACCATATTCGACGTGAGAGATCGTAGGAACCGCAGTAGTCCACGCAAGGGCACAACTGTTCGTTCTGCCTTGTTTGGTCACATTGCTGAACCACGTTTGAGCACACGCGGGCAGACAGAGAAATAGAACGACAATAAATTTCATGGGTGTTAAAGCCGGTTGGCTCTCCAGTCAGAGAATTACGAACCTGGCGCGCGATCGAACCTGGGCAAACGGTTTGCAGTTACTGATTGAGAGTTTTATATCGCAGGCACTTTCGTCAGCGCAAAATGAGAAGGGCAAGCTGGTATCTCGGTTGCGCTTCAACTCAATTCAGCTTTCAGTGCAAAGCGGGTTTCGCGACCTGTTTTGATCGCGACCGTATCTGTATGGGGGCCGCTGGCCTCTGCGGGATTCCCGTTTACTGAAGTCCCGGTCAGCAGGTTTTTCTTCGGTATCCGCACTTTGACCTGAATTTCTTCCGGCGCTCCGGCACGTACCAACTCAACCGTTGCGGTCACCGATTCTGCCGCCGACCTCATTTTGAAGTTAACTCTCCCCCAGCGGGTCGTCGCGCCATCGATTCTGATCTCTTGCCGGATGTGACCCACTCGCGCGGAAGCTCTTTGCCGAAATAAAGTCTGTCCTTATCGGAGTCTTCGAGCACCAGCATCCAGCGCACAAGCAGCCGTCGATCCATAGGTCTCCGTGCTGAATTACAACTGGATTTCCAAAGGCTTGCCTGTGAACTCGATTTGCCGGCGGCTTTGATCGATAGTGACGTCAATCTTTTTTAGCATCGGCGGCAGCATCTTCGATCCCTCGGCAAGTCGCAATTTCAGAACGCGGCGCGAATCGTCCCATGAAACTTGGATTCCCATCCATTCGCCTTTGCGGTAGTTAAAGGATTTCCCGTCATCTTCGTAGAGAAGGAATGAACCGTCATGGCCGGGATAGACGGAGAGTGAGAGTGGCTCGTCAGATTTCTCGTAAACGTGCTGCTTCACGGGGCCGAGCGGAAGGATCGCGCCTGCCCGCACGTACAAGGGCATGGTTTCAAGATCAACTTCGCGCGTGATTTCGCGCCCGCCCTCAACTCGCTCACGCGTCCAGAAGTCGTACCAGGTTCCGCGAGGAAGATAGACGCGCCGCGAGGTTGCGCCTCGCTCAACGACCGGGGCAACCAGTAGGTCTCTGCCCCACAAATATTCATCGCCGCACGCCACTGCTTTTGAATCGTCCGGATAGTGCAGCCACAAAGCACGCATAATCGGCAAACCTGTGACCGTGCATTCGCGGACCACACTGTACAAATAAGGAAGGAGCCGATACCTGAGCTCGAGATATCTTCGGCAGATTGGTTCGACGCTCGGATTGTGTAACTCGCTCACGTCGGGAATTGTCGCGCCTTCGTAGCGGCTAATCTCCATGGGACCAGGATCACCGGTGTTCCATCCCCACGGCAGACGAAGCTTCCAATTGCGACCATGGCAGCGGAACAGAGGACAAAATGCGCCGAACTGGAACCAGCGCAAATAGAGCTCGGCCGTAAATTCCTTGGTCGGAACAAAGCCGCCGATGTCGGTACCCCAGTAAGGAATCACGCTGAGGCCGGCGTTAATACCAATCGCGACATGCGTCCTTAGCGTCTCCCATAGCGAATACACGTCCCCCGACCATAAAAAAGACGCATAGCGCTGCATGCCTGCGTACCCGTTTCGGTGCAGCGCATACGGACGCTCATTGGGACGGTCGATCTGCGGGCCCTCCCAGTACATTCGATTGCGCACGAGGCGCGAAGCGATGTCGAGCGGATCGCCTTCATCCGGCCACCAGCCATCCACCCCCAGTGAAAAATCTTTGCGGTGCGCGTCCCAGTAGCAGCCGGCCTCTTCCTCATCAAACCGGACGAGTTCGCAACGATCACGCACTGAGCCGTGAAGTTTGTCGGTCAAGATCACAGCGTGCAGCACGACATGAAAATTGTCTGCGTGCAGTTGATCGATCATCACCTTGGGATCAGGGAAGACTTTGGAGTTCCATGCAAACGAACCGTTCTCAGTGTTCCAGCCGGAAGGGCAGAATCCAGTGCCGAGATAGATCAACGCATCGCACGGCAAATTCTTTTCGCGAAATGTCTTTGCTTCGGCGAGGACCTCTTCCCTGCTCGCCAGCGTGCGGTGCGACTGCTGATAGCCAAGGCTCCAGAGTGGAGGTAGTTCAGGATTGCCGGTCAGCCGTGCGTACTCAGTTATGATCGTGACAGGATCGCGCGACCTGATGAAAAAAATATCGAGCGGCAGCGCGGTCTCCGAAGATTTTGGCTTGAAGAAACTTTCCTTTCCTGTGAAATCAAAAGTCCCAAATGGCTGGTGAATGAACATCGCCCATCCGGAACTTCCGATGATCCATGGGATGGGAACGCGGCCGCCGTGCGTGTGCAGCTTGTAACCGCCCTGGCCGCTGCGCATCTCGTCCACTGAACCTCGGCGGTCGAATTGTGGTCCGCCTTCGCCGAGGCCAAATAATGGCGAATCGCCTGTGAGGAACGATAGTGATCCTGTTTGGGGATCGATCGTGAGTTTTTGAATTAGTTCACCGCTGGAATCGGAGATGTGGAACGAAAGCGGGTCAGGAATGACTTTAACGCTGAGCTCACCGGATTTCAGCTGTTGAGGGTCGAACTTGCCTCGGAGCTGAGCGACTGGCCTGCCCCATTCCGTTCGCACGAGGGAACCGTCATTGCGGACCGGCATCTCTGGCTCAAGGGGAAGGACCGTCAATCGAAACGTACACGCGCGGACGGTAGTCAGTCGAACCTGGATCTCACGCCCTGCAATACTCAGCTCATTGTTCTGCGCCGATAACGCCAGCGGGAATGCTGCCGTCGCCGACATAGCACCTAGGGTTTTTAGAGCCTGCCTGCGGTTGTATAGGATTGTCATCTTCGCCGCCGCGGAGATGCCAAATCATAATCTGAAAGCGAAAAGTCTTCAGGCGGGGTAACGCCCAGCAGATACTGCACGAAATAATCCCAGCGACGCCTCACAAGATACGGAGCGTGCGGTCCGCTTTCGCCGTGATACATGTTAGGCACAAACAGCATGTCGAAATTTTTGTTCGCTTTCATCAGCGCATCGGTGAAGCGCATAGTTTCCACTGGATGCACGTTGTCGTCGATATCTCCATGCTCGATCAGCAAATGCCCTTTCAGGCGGTCTGCCATGGTCACATTCGACTGTGCAATGTAGTCGTTTTGCACGGGATAGCCCTGGTAAAGCTCGTTCCACCACGCTTTGTCGAGCCGCGCGTCGTGATCACCCGAAATTGAGACGCAGACTTTGTAGAAGTCCGGGAAAACCAACATCGCGTGAGCAGCGCCGTAACCGCCGGCAGAGGTTCCGAAAATTCCTACGCGATTAATATCCATGTAGGGAAACTTCGCTGCCATCTGCTTGATCATGGCCACGTGGTCCTCAAACGCGCCGCCGAGGTTCCTGTATGAAAACAGGTGAAAGGCACGAGATCTGCCAGCGGTTCCACGACCGTCGATCATTACCACCACGAACCCAAGTTCTGCCATCGATTGCAGCCGGAGCGTTGCGGCGAAGGTTTTCGGAACAAAAAAGTCCTGCGGACCGGTATAGACGTGCTCAACGATCGGATATTTCTGTGAGGAATCGAAGTTCGACGGACGCCAGATCAGCGCATACAGATCAGTGGTTCCGTCCGCGGCTTTCCCCTGAAACGGTTCTGGAAATTTCCAGCTGTTTTTCTGCAAGGCGCTGATATCGGCTTTTTCGAGTACCCGGACGTGTGAACCATCTTGCGATCGGCGCAAAACCGATTCGCCCGGCAAATCCACCCGAGAGTAGTTGTCGACAAAGAATCTTCCATCGGGAGAAACGCTGACGGAGTGGTTCGCATTCTCAGGCGTCAGCAGAGTCAGGCCTTTGCCGTCGAAGCCGACACTGTACAGATGAGTGAGATACGGGTCTTCCGCCTTCTCGCGCCCCCCGGCCAGAAAAAATACGTGCCGGTTCTTCTCGTCGATATATTCGATCTGCCGCACGACCCATGGCCCTCGTGTGACCTGGTTCTCGAGCTGCCCGTCCTTGTCGTAGAGATAGAGATGGTTCCAGCCGTCGCGCTCTGAGGCGATGAGGAGTTCACCAGTCTGGTGATCGAAGCGATAGAAAGTTTCGCCGGGATCGACGTATTCGTTCGATGACTCACGGAGAATTACTTTCTGCTCGCCAGTCTCCGGATCGACAGTACGAATTTCTCTGGCTTTGAATCCGCGCTCATCGTAGTCGTAAAAAATCGTCTTGCTGTCAGGCGTCCACTCGAAGCCAGGGCCATCCTGAAACGGCAGGTCGATCGGCGGGCTCTTAACATCGATCCGTTTACCTGATTCGACGTCGAAAATGATTGGCTGTGCTTGCGGCAGCACTTCGCCCGGCAGGGGATAAACGACCGTGTACGCTTTAGGCCTGAGCTGATCGGGCGGAACGAACTGCAGGCTGGTAAAGCGCCCAGCGCTTCGGGAATCGATGCGGTAGGTAATGAATTTCGACGAATCCGGTGACCAGAAAACAGCTGCCGGTTGCTTGATGTCTTCAGTTCCCTGGTCCGTGAGTTGGCGAAGCGAGGGTAGAGGCGTCGCGTAGTTCCAACCGCTCGCGCCATCGTGCGTCAGTTGTAGCTCGGTGCCAGTAGAAACATTTCTGAGATACAAATTATGTTCTTTGACAAGAGTGTTCCATTTCTTGTCGGGCGAAAGCGCGTTTTCTGGATCTTCGGTCGGCGTCCGCTTGCATTCGTAGTTGGTGAGAGTACAGCTCCAATGCAATTTGTCCAAGTCAAAGCTGACCGATTTCTGATCTTCGGCAAACTCGATTTCGTCGAATGCCAGGTCGGAGCCGGAAATATTTCTCTTGCTCGAGCGCGACAGCGCCGCTGCCAATTTTTCATGATCAAACGCGGGCGCAACCGTGTTGTTCTCGGTGTCGACCAGGATGAACTCGCTGCCTTTGGGACTTTCTTTGTGATACCAAAAGCGATCGCTCTTATCGATCCAGTGCGGCTCCACCTCGGCAACGTAGATCGAATGGCGCAGATTGCCGGGAAGAAAGCGCTGGGCTCGCTGGTAGTCCTGCAATGTGCCTTGTGCGAAGAGCGGGGGACCGATCAGGAGCAGAACAAACCAGACTGGAAACGCTACGTGAATCGCCGTGCGCGAGTCATAGGTTTCTCCTGACTTTTGGCGTGAATCTCTTGGTCCAAAGAGGTGTAACCAGCTCGCGAATTTGGCAGAGGAAGACTTTCGGGGTGTGGTCGGCACCGATCATGTATATTGTATACACACTGAGCTGTCAATAATTTACTTTAGCTTTTTGGAGATTCAGACTTCGCGCTTGCCATTTTATGACCTGTTGCATCCAGTCGCCAAACCGCAAACCAGGATTTCTCGCTTGGGTGATTTCTGCATTCGCATCTCTCGCGTTTGCCGCCACTCCGGCGACTATGAGGCTCGACTACTTTCATACCGGCGGCAAAGGTCAGGAGATATTCAGCGTAGATCGCATTGTGATTGAGCCGCTGCCTTGGCCGGGGAATCCGAATCGTCCCATCGACTCGACAAATCGGGGCACCTATTTCTTTGAAGTTCGGGATCTGGCCAGCAAACGCCTGCTCTATTCACGCGGATTCTCCTCGATTTACGGCGAGTGGATCACAACCGGGGAGGCTAAGGAAGTAAGTCGCACGTTTCACGAGTCGCTGCGATTCCCTGCTCCGGCATCACCTATAGAAATTGTGGTCAAAAAACGCGATCCGCAAAATTCATTCCGTGAAATCTGGACAACGACTCTCGATCCTCACGACAAAAGCATTGATACTTCTCCTCCTGCCTTGTCCCCAACAGTGATCGCCATAGAAAAGCACGGCGACACGGCAGTGAAGCTTGACCTGTTGTTTCTTGGCGAGGGATACACCGCAGGCGAACGCGGCAAGTGCGAGAAAGACATTCGTCGGCTCACAAAGGGTGTGTTTTCCTATTCGCCTTTCAAGGAAAGAAGAAGTGACTTTAACGTGTGGGCGATCTGCGCAGCGTCGCCTGACTCCGGTGTTTCGCATCCGGCATCTGGCATTCACAAGAACACACTCTACGGAACTCAGTTTGATGTATTTGGCGAAGATCGTTACGCGCTTTCGTTCAACAATCGTGCCATTCGCAACATGGCTTCTTTTGCGCCGTATGATGCGATGGGGATCGTGATGAATTCCAATCAGTACGGCAATGGCGGCATTTTCGGACTCTACGCGACCGTTAGCATTGACTATCCAACTGGTATTCAGACCTTTGTTCACGAATTCGGTCATCACATTGCCGATCTCGGCGATGAGTACTATTTCAATCCGAACGTCGCGTATTCGCCGGCCGACACAAAAGTGGAACCCTGGGAACCCAATATCACCGCCTTGCTCGACCCGCATCACCTGAAGTGGCAATCGATGATAGAACCGGGCACTCCGATTCCGACGCCCTGGCCAAAGGACTGCTACGAAGACAGTCTGCGCGACTCGCAGAAATCAGTGGACCGAATGCGCGCTGAGAACCGCCCAGCTTCAGATGTCGAAGAGGCACGGCGACAAGCACGCGAGAAGGCCGAGCATTGTATGTCCACCGGACCTTACGCCGACAAAGTCGGGGCGTTCGAAGGAGCCATGTACGAGACCAGAGGGTATTATCGGCCGCAGCAGCAATGCATCATGATCTCCGGAGACCAGTTCTGCGCAGTTTGCCGGCACGCAATCGAGGAGATCATTGACATGTATTCAGCGACTCGATGACCACTTCAGCCACACGTAGTCAGTCCACCAACCATGGAAGAAGCGGTCGGTACACTCAAGAAGTTGACAGCATTCTCTCGTAAAGACAAGAGCTTTTTAGTATTCTTGCGACAAGCATGAACTTAGGAGTCACACCTGAATCGGCAATACCACGGCAATCCCTGACTTCAGCCGTGGCAGATAAACTACGCGAGGAGATAATCCGCGGAACGATACCTGAAGGCGCGCAGCTTCGGCAGGATGCGATCGCCATGCAGTATCACGTCAGCCGAATCCCGGTTCGCGAAGCCTTGCGCCAACTCGATGCAGAGGGTCTCATCACAATCGTGCCAAACCGGGGTGCGATCGTGCCGGCTTTATCGCCAACAGATATCGAAGAATTGTTCACTATTCGCGCATTGCTTGAGCCGGAGATTCTCAGACATTCAGTACCGCGGCTGACGGAAGACGACTTTGCTGAGGCCGAGGTTGTTTTGCGCCGTTATGAAGGCGAGTTACAGCACGAAGACCATCTCTTTTCCTGGGGGCGCCTGAACTGGCAGTTTCATTCCATCCTTTATTCGCGCGCGGAACGGCCGCACTCGATGGCCATCATTCGCAACGTAAACAACAGCGGAGAGCGATACACCCGCTTGCAGCTCTACCTGACGCATGGCATCAAGCGCGCCAATGAAGAACACCACCAGATCTTATCGTTGTGCCGGAAACGGGACGTGGAAAGCGCCTGCAAGCTCCTCCAGCAGCACATCCAACACGCCGGACAGTCCTTGAAGCAGGCGCTGCAAGAAAGAAGAGCGTCGACGTAGGATCGACACCCTCAGCTTGTAATTCAGCTTCCCTATTCTCAGAAAGACACATGTGCCCGGAGCTCTGTAACTGCTGCTCTGCTGTTAGTGGTTTTTGCGGAATTTGAAAAGGGCTCTGCACCAGCGATTTTTTTCAGCCGGACAAAGCGTCCCTGCAACCCCCTTTTTGAGCAAGTGTCAGAGCTGAAACCGTTGTCGCGCTATCCTGCGGCGACGAGCTAGCTGACGTAGAAATGCCAGTCAGACAAACAAATGGCACATCTAGAATAAAGATGGAGCGCTGCATACACAGTTCATTTTCAATCGGGGCGCAGTATAGCGCGTCCTTTTGTGAAGCAGTGCTGGGAGCTAGGTCGAGCAAAGTTGCGCAGCGCTGCTGCCCAAGCGTAGTGTATACAATATCCACGCTTCAGGCGCAGGTTTTGGAGGCAACAGGTGAACTCGTTCCCGAACTCTTCCCGCAGAAATTTCATGACCACTGCTGCAATTGCCACCGCAGGATCGGCGTTGATGCCGAAACGCCTGCTGGGCCAGGACCCCGTCATTGACACGCTCCAGAATGGCGGTAAGAACACAGGCCGCGAAAAGATTGCCTGGCCGGCGCGCCCGTTTGCGATGAAGCAGGTTCGCCTGGGAGAAGGGCCGTGCAAAGCCGCAATGGAAGCCGACCGGCGATTCTTGCATTCACTTCCTCCAGATCGCCTGCTGCATACGTTTCGAATCAACGCCGGGATTCCCTCTTCCGCACAACCACTCGGAGGGTGGGAAGCTCCCGATTGCGAATTGCGCGGCCACTACGCCGGCGGCCATTATCTTTCCGCAGTTGCGCTCATGTACGCCAGTACCGGGGATGAAGACCTGAAAAAAAACGGAGATATTGTCGTGGCCGAACTGGCGAAATGCCAAAAAGGCCTGAACAATGGCGGATATCTCAGCGCATTTCCGGTCGAGTTTTTTGATCGGTTGAGAAATCGCGAGAGAGTGTGGGCTCCTTTCTATACGATCCATAAAATCATGGCCGGACTGCTCGACATGTATCTCTACACCGGCAATGAGCAGGCGCTGGACCTTGTTCAGAAAATGGCGGGATGGACGGCGGGCTATACCGGCTCGTTCAGCTATGACCACATGCAGCGCATCCTTGGCACGGAGTACGGCGGCATGGGCGAGGTATTGTGCAACCTCTACGCTGTGACCGGCAAGCCGTATTACCTGCACGTCGCGCAGCGGTTCGACAAAAAATGGTTCTTTGATCCATTGGCGCAGCATCGCGACGAGTTGAAAGGCCTGCACGTCAATACGCATATTCCGCAGGTGATCGCGGCCGCACGCTATTACGAACTGACAGGCGACAATTACTACCGCAACATCGCCGAATACTTCTGGGACGAAGTGGTCAGCGAGCGCAGCTACTGCACTGGCGGTACGAGCAATCACGAATCGTGGAACACCGACCCTGGCAAGCTCGCTTCAGAGCTGAGCACCAATACAACGGAAGACTGCTGCGCCTACAACATGATGAAGCTGACGCGGCACCGTTTTGGCTGGGGCCCTGACGCCCGCTTCATGGATTACTATGAGCGCCTGATGTTCAATCATCGTCTGGGAACGATCAATCCTGAAGACGGCACAATGATGTACTACCTGCCGCTCGCTTCCGGTTACTGGAAGACGTTTGGGAAGCCCTTCGATGCGTTCTGGTGCTGTACTGGCACGGGATCAGAAGAATATTCGAAACTCACGGACACGATTTACTTCCACGACGATGATTCGTTGTACGTAAACCTGTTCATCGCCTCACAGCTGGAGTGGCCTGAAAAGGGCTTGAGCATTCGACAGGAAACCAGGTTCCCGGAGCAGCAAGGGACGTCACTCGTGATTGCCGGTAAGACTCCGGTGCAGTTGCAGATCAATCTACGCGTACCCTACTGGGCGAAGGGCGGCAGTGTGAAAATTAATGGCGAAGAACTGCCGGCGTTCTCAAGCCCCAGCAGCTATCTTGCGCTCAATCGCACGTGGAAGCCGGGCGACAGAATTGATTTGAATCTGCCGATGGACCTGCACATCGATCCAATGCCTGACGATAAGACTGTGCAGGCGATGATGTATGGCCCACTCGTGCTCGCCGGACGTTTTGAACCTGTAACCAAGGAAATGCAGTACGGCGATTACGAGCCTAAGCCGAAAGACCAGTACAAGGTGCCGGAGATCGTCGCCGATGCGGCGAATCCAACCGGATGGGTGAAATCTGATCCGCAAAAACCACTGACGTTCGAAGCCGTCGGACAAAACCAATCGATGACGCTAGTTCCGCTCTACACGATCATTCCTGAGCGCTATGCGGTCTACTGGAAGGTGAACAACAAAACAACGTAGATGCGCAAATCGCGCCGATGAGACAAAATACACGTTCGAGGAAATTGATTATGCTGCGTTCAGCCTCTCACGCTTTCGTCTGTCTCACGTTGCTCTTCATGTTTGTTCTCATGACACTGGATTTCACTCTCTCTCAACAGCAGGCCGGAGAAGCAAAAGCTGGGGACCAGTTGAAGTCCCTGCTCGATGAAGAGTGGCAGTACGAACTGCGCACCAGCCCTGAATTCGCGACCTGGATTGGCGACCCGCGATATAACGACCGCTGGAGCGACAATTCGCCCGAATTCTTCCGCTCCGATACTGAACAAAAAAGAAAATTTCTGGCCCGCTTCGAAGCCATCAAGGCTGTCGGGCTTTCCGATCAAGATAAGCTCAGCCGGGACCTGATGATCCGCCAACTCAAGCAGGACATTGAAGGCGCGAAGTTTAAGTCCTGGGAGATGCCGGTGAACCAAATGAATGGCCCGCATCTTGAAATTCCCGATCTGGTTACGCTGACTCCGTTCAAGACAGTGAAGGATTATGAAGACTACATTTCCCGCCTTCACAAACTTCCTCACGTGTTCGATCAGCTCATGGCAAACATGCGCCAGGGGATCGCCGATCACTTGATGCCACCGCGCTTCCTGCTGGAAAAGATTCCGCCTGAGGTGGACGACATTGCGAACGAAGCAGGAGAAAGCAGTCCATTTGCGAAGCCTTTGAAAGAGTTTCCCGCCACGATTTCAGCCGATGAGCAGAAGAAGTTGACCGGCGCGATCCTCTCGGCAATCAACGATGAGGTCATTCCCAGCTACCGCAAGTTTTCCGCTTTCGTAAAGAATGACTATGCCCCGCACGGCCGCACTGAGCCTGGTGTCTGGTCGTTACCTGACGGTGATGCGCGCTATCAGTATTCGATTCGACGCATGACGACGACCGATCTGACCGCAAACCAGATTCACGAGATCGGATTGAAACAGTTGCATCAGACCGAAACGGAAATGCTGACGCTCGCAAGCAAGCTAGGCTACAAAGATCTCGCCAGCTTCAACGATCACATCAAGAATGACCGCAAGCTCTATGCGACATCCGGTCAGCAACTGCTCGATCTCTATGCAAAATACGTTCGCGAGATGGAGCCGGAGCTGCCGAAATTATTTGGTCATTTGCCGAAGAGCAAACTGGTTGCGATCCAGATGGAACCAGCCCGCGCGAAAAATGCCGTGCCTGCCGATTACACCTCCGGAACTGCGGACGGATCACGCCCTGGGCACATAAACGTAAACGAGTATGACCCCGAGCATCGCCTATTGCTCAACGTTGAAGCCATCGCCTATCACGAAGGCATTCCGGGGCACCATCTGCAAATTTCACTGGCACAAGAATTGCCGGGGTTGCCGGCTTTTCGCCGCTATGCCGGCTATACCGCTTTCGTCGAAGGATGGGCTTTCTATTCCGAGCGGCTGGCCAAAGAGGTAGGCAAATATCAGGATCCTTATAGCGAATATGGGCGACTTGAAAACGAGATGTGGCGGGACATCCGGCTGGTGATTGACACCGGCGTCCACTCTAAACATTGGTCACGCGACCAGATGGTCGAATACTTCCATAAATACACGGCGATGGATGAACCGAACGTGCAATCTGAAGTCGATCGCTACATTTCCTGGCCTGGCCAGGCGTTAGCGTACAAAATCGGCCAGCTCGAGTTTCTGAAGTTACGTGAAGAAGCACGTCAGAAGCTGGGAAACAAATTTGATATTCGCAGCTTCCATGATGAGGCGCTCGACAGTGGTCCTCTGCCGCTGGACGTGCTGCAAACGCGAGTAGAAGATTGGATTGCCAAACAAGCCGCGCAGCAGTAAGAAGTGCTAGGCCGCCGCGCGTGGCAGCGCTTGCTCAATTTGCTCCAACTCGTCCTGTGAAAGGCAGAATTCTGCCGCGCCGATAATTCCTTCTACCTGCTTTGGACTGCGGAATCCCACAATGGATCCTGTAACCGCCGGATGATTGAGGGTCCACGCGATCGCTACTTCGCCCGGAGAGCGTCCGTGGCGTTGCCCGATTCTGCGCAAATGTTCTACGAGCTGCAGGTTTTGAGAAAGCAGCGGCTCCTGAAAATTCGGCAGCCGTCGCCGCCAGTCTTCTGCGGCAAAATTGGCGACACGCTCGCGTGTCATCGATCCCGTCAGCAATCCGGCAGACATTGGCGAGTAGACAATGACGCCGATATTGTTGTTTTCTGCATAAGGCAGAATGTCCTTCTCGATTTGACGCGTCACGAGTGAGTACGGCGGCTGCAGTGAAGTAATCGAGGCAATTCTCTGCGCTCGCTTCATTTGCGCAATGCTGAAGTTCGAAACTCCAATGTATCGGACCTTCCCTTCATCTTTTAGCCGCGCCATCTCGGTCCAGCCTTCTTCGATATCTTCATCGGGTTCGGGCCAGTGGATCTGGTAAAGATCGATGATGTCGAGCTTAAGCCGCCGCAAACTGGCTTCACATTCTCGTCGAATAGAGTCGGCCTTTAGCGATGCGCCCACATTCCGCTTGTCATCCCAGACGCGCTCGCATTTTGTGAAAACATATGGTCGCGGATTGCGGCCCTTGATTGCCTCGGCAACTACTTGCTCTGAGTGGCCGAGTCCATAAAGAGCGGCGGTATCGATCCAATTCATTCCACGGTCGAGCGCAGCCTGGATTGCGGGAACCGAATCGGCTTCGTTTTGTGGGCCCATGCTCCCCACCCAGCCACCGCCACCGATGGCCCAGGCGCCAATACCCAGCACCGAAATCTGCATGTCGCTGTTGCCCAGTAGGCGAGTCTTCATGGCGATCCTTCCTCAACTTACGTCAACAAAGTGTCGGATAGAATATATGCCCAGTAAACGTTTCCGCAAATGGGCCGTCTCGCAATTTGCGAACAGATTTGCAGTTGTCCATCATGAGAATCAGTCGTCGACTTTTCGTGACCCTTTCAGCCGCCGCTTCCGCCGGACATTTGTTCGCTCAGGGCGTGGCATCACGTTCGGTAAAGCCGCAGGTAAAACCTGCTCCTTCGGGAAAACCATTCAACGCTCACTTCGTCGATGTGGCACGTGAAGCCGGACTCACCGCGCCCACGATCTACGGCAGTCCGGATTCCAGTGATTACATTCTCGAATCTGTAGGCTGTGGTTGCGCGTTCATCGACTACGATAACGACGGCTGGATGGACATCTTCCTGCTGTGCGGTACCCGGGTTGAAGGCGACCCGCCAAATGCAACCAATCGTCTCTACAAAAACAACCGCGATGGAACTTTTACTGACGTCACCGACAAGTCCGGGCTTCATTCGGTGGGCTGGGCATCCGGCGTGTGTGTTGGCGACTACAACAACGACGGCTTCGAAGATTTGTTTTGCACCTACTTCGGCCAGAATAAACTGTTTCGCAACAATGGCAATGGAACTTTTACTGATGTAACCAAGGAAGCTGGCCTGCTCAGCGACAGCACGCGATGGGGTGCGGGTTGTACCTTCATCGACTACAACCGCGACGGACAACTCGACCTGTTTGTCTCAAATTATGTTCAGTTCGATTTCAAGCACGTGCCCAAACCTGGCGCGAACAGCAACTGCAACTGGAAGGGCGTACCAGTTGAGTGCGGTCCGCGCGGCTTGCCTCCCGGATATCACTCTCTCTATCGCAACAACGGCGACGGAACGTTCACGGAAATAAGCAAGCAAGCTGGGATTTCTGAATTGCGCGAGAGTTATGGCATGACTGCAGTGACGGCGGACTTCGACGAGGACGGTTGGCCCGATATCTACGTCGCCTGCGACTCAACTCCAAGCCTGATGCTTATGAACACGGGCAAGGGAACATTCAACGAAGAAGGAGTGCTGCGCGGCGTAGCGCTGAGTGATGACGGGATGGAACAGGCCGGAATGGGCATCGGTATCGGCGACTACGATCTCGACGGCCACCTCGACATTTTCAAAACGCACTTCGCTGAAGACACCAATGGTCTTTATCACAACGATGGCACTGGGAATTTCGAAGACGTGACCCGCAGGGCAAAAATCGGCGTAGAAACACGTTTCATCTGCTGGGGCGCCGGCATGGTCGATCTCGACAATGACGGCTTGCCGGACCTGTTCATGACGGCCGGCAATGTCTATCCTCAAATCGAAAAGAAGCTTCCGCAGTATGCCAAGAACAATCCACGCGTTGTGTTTCGTAATTTGGGCAATGGCACGTTCGAAGAGTTGGTAGGCGAAGCAGGCCCGGGAATCGCAGCTCGGCATTGCAGCCGAGGTTGCGCGTTCGGCGATTTCGACAATGACGGCGATCTGGATATTCTCATCATCAATCTCAACGAACCGCCGTCCCTGCTGCGAAATGACATCAAGGGGAACAACCACTGGTTGAAGATCAAACTTGTAGGAACAAAGTCAAACCGTAGCGCGATTGGAGCGCGCGTCATCATTCACTATGGGGGCAAGAAGCAGGCGCAGGCGGTTATGAGCCAGTCGAGTTTTTACTCTTCCAACGATCCGCGGCTTCACTTTGGGCTTGGCGCGGTTGCGGCTGCTGATGTCGAAATTTACTGGCCGAGCGGGACTCGCCAAAACTTCAAAGCTGTCGCGGCAGATCAACTCATCGTCATTAAAGAAGAGGGAGGAATTATTTCCAATGCCGGCTGGGCGACGAAGAAATGAGTTCAGCCGAATTATCCGTGATCGTAACCATTAGAAAAAGCTCCATTCTTGACAGACATGGTGCAGAAGCAGGATATTGTATCCGTTCGCTTGGTAAACGTTTGCTGTAGTTCGTCATGTTCGGAGCAGATTCGTCCTTCTCATAATCAGGAGGTGGTCCATGGGTTCCAGCAAAGAAGTCTCTCGACGCCAATTCCTTTCCGCAGCCGCTGGCTCAACGGCAGCATCGCTGCTTGCGAGGCCGGCTTTCTCGCTCGCGAATGGAGGCTTGCCTGCTCCAGCACGCTTTGACCTGGGCGCAAGTAGCGCTGGCATTCTCGCCTGGCAAGACCAAGGAGTGATCAATACCGCGAAGTCGCCTTACGCCAAACTGCACAGCGTGCCGGTGCGGGCGGTCACGATTGAAGAAGGGTTCTGGTCGAAGCGGCGCGCCACCAATGTGGAGCGCAGCATTCCCACAATGCGAGAGGAACTCGAAGAGCACGGACGCATGGACAACTTCCGCCGTCTGGTCGGCAAAAGCTCGGAGCCGCAGAAAGGACCGTATTTTTCCGATTCCGACATCTACAAGTGGATTGACGCTGTGGGCTGGGCACTGCAGTCCGATTCCCTTCCCGAACTGCGCCGAAAAACCGATTCGATGATCCGCGAAGTGGTCGCGGTGCAAGAGCCGAGCGGGTACCTG
>DATBIE010000092.1:0-15052 GCA_036557105.1 Terriglobales bacterium | reverse complement strand
CGTTTGTTTTGATTGCTAAAAGCTAGCGGCTAGTAGCTGGAAGCTCGTTATGCCGGCCCATCCCCAATCCGAAACGAAACTGATCCGTGGCATCGGTCTGTGGAGCGCGACCACGCTGAACATGATCGACATGATCGGCGTTGGCCCATTCATCACAATCCCTCTCGTGGTGAGCGCGATGGGCGGGCCGCAAGCGATGCTGGGATGGATTCTTGGAGCGCTACTCGCCACCTGCGACGGCCTGGTTTGGGCGGAACTCGGCGCCGCCATGCCCGGTTCCGGCGGATCATACCAGTATTTGCGCGAGATCTATGGCCCCAAACGGTTCGGCAAACTGGTGTCTTTTTTATTCATCTGGCAGCTTTCATTCAGTGCGCCCTTGTCGATTGCTTCGGGTGCAATCGGGTTCGCGGGATACGCGTCTTATCTCTTGCCCGGGCTAGAACAGCAATATGCCGCGAGCAACTGGAACCTGCACATTCCGGTGATTGGCACTTTGCAGTTGCACTGGGCGGCCGCCGGAACGACCTTCATCGCGATTGGAATTGTGCTGATAGCGGTGCTGCTGCTCTATCGACGGATCACAGACATTGGCTGGCTTTCCAAGTTTCTCTGGTTTGGCGTGGTCGGAACAATTGGCTGGATTATTTTCGCCGGGTTCACGCATTTCGATTCCGCGCGAGCCCTCAGTTTTCCGCCGGGCGCATTCACGCTTTCCAAAAATTTCTGGCTCGGACTTGGCTCAGCCATGCTGATTGCTACTTACGACTATTGGGGCGCATACAACGTTTGTTTCCTCGGTGATGAAGTTAAAGAACCTGCCAAGAACATCCCTCGCGCTCTTTTGCTATCTATTTTTCTGGTTGCCTGTCTATATCTGATGATGAACATCAGCATTCTCGGCGTGGTCGACTGGCACGAAATGTTGCGCAGCCCCGATTCCAATAACAAGCTATATGTTGTTTCGACTTTCATGGACCGAATCTACGGGAGCTGGGCCGCAAATCTTGTCACGATCCTTGTGATGTGGACGGCATTTGCTTCCGTCTTTTCGCTGATGCTCGGCTATTCCCGCGTCCCCTACGCCGCGGCGCTCGACGGCAATTACTTTAAGGTATTTTCAAAAATCCACCCAACATACCGCTTTCCGCACATATCGCTGCTGGCGCTTGGCGGTGCGGGCCTGCTGTTTTGCTTTTTCTCACTCGCAGACGTAATCTCGGCGCTGGTAGTGATTCGCATTCTGCTGCAATTCATTCTGCAAGCCGTAGGCATCATCATTTTGCGCATCCGTCAGCCCGAAATGCCACGTCCGTTTCGTATGTGGCTCTACCCGGTGCCGGCAGTCCTCGCAATCGTCGGATTCGGCTACATCTTGCTTGCTCGCAAAGATTTTCTTAAGGAAATTCGATATGCCCTCGTCATCCTGATCGTCGGAATACTTCTTTACGTCCTGCGCGCACGGCGTAATCGCGACTGGCCCTTTCGGGCGGCGCTTCCGTCTCCAGCTGAAATTCGGGCAAGCTGATGGCCGATTCCCACGTCTCATCCTCTTCACTGCCTGAGCACGCCAGTACCTCCGCGCTGGCACCGCTGCGTGAGCCTCTCTTCCGTTCACTGTGGATTGCAGCGGTCATTTCTTACATCGGCAAATGGATGCAGATGGTCGGCGGAGCGTGGCTCATGACCCAGCTCACCAGCTCTCCATTCATGGTGGGCCTGGTGCAAGCAGCGATTATGCTGCCGGTATTCTTGGTGATCCTGCCCGCAGGCGCATTGGCGGATATGGTCGATCGCCGACGGTTTCTTCTGGTCACGCAAGCCTGGATGGTTGTTGCGGCGGGGGCCCTCGGTATCCTCACCCTGCTTGGGTACGTTACCCCGTGGATACTGGTGTTGTTTACGCTTCTGCTTGGTCTTGGCGCGGTAATCAACGATCCCGCATGGCAGGCAATTACACCGGAGGTCACGACCCCGCAAAATCATGCCAGCGCGGTTGCGCTCAATTCCGCTGCATTCAATGTTGCGCGTGCGGTTGGCCCGGCTCTGGCCGGATTCGTGATCGCTGCCTCAAGTTCCGGCGTAGCGTTCCTGCTCAATGCTGCTGGTTTCACCGGCGTAATTATTTTTTTGTATCGATGGAAGAGGCCGAACTTCGATCATGCAGAAACTGTGCCAATTGTCCGGTCCGTGCTTGCCGGACTCAGTTACATGCGTTCCGCCTATCTGGTGCATTGCGTTCTGGTCCGCACGGCGGCATTCAGCATTGCCGCAAGTTCGCTGCTGGCCCTATTGCCAATCATTGCTCGCCCTTACGGGGCTTCGGGATACGGAATGCTTCTCGGCGTCTTTGGCGTAGGAGCACTGACCGGTGCTGGGCTGCTCCCGCGCCTGCGGCTCAGACTCTCAGTCGACGGTCTTATCGCAGTGGCAATCGTGTTGTTTGCGATCGCGACATTCCTCGCGGGACGATTGGGAACATTCGGCTGGCTTTCAGTCGTCTTGTTCGTCGCTGGCGCGGCATGGATCTGCATCGTAGCCTGCTTGAACGTTGCTGCGCAAACCATGACTCCAAGCTGGATGCGGGCGAGGGCGATTTCCATGTATCTGCTCGTATTACAAGGGGGCATGGCGCTGGGCAGCGCTGGATGGGGCGCGCTTGCGACAAAGGTAGGCATTCCGATGGCGATGCTGTGTTCGGCGGTCGGCTTGATTGCTGGACTTCCAGCAGTCCGCCGCTACCGCATCACCATTTCTACTCCTGAGCCACAAAGGGAAATTACTTGCTGAGTTGTTAGCAGACCAACTGATCGCGCGTGAGTCTCAACCCATTCAGGTTTCCGAGCACAGTAACCGCAATGCTCTCGGCCTTAAAGAACTGATTCGCAAGTTCCTGTAACTCTTCAGCCGTCACCGCCTCGATTTTCGCAATCAACTCGTCAAGGCTGTAGAAGTGGTCGAAATACATTTCCTGGCGAGCCAGATTCGCCATGCGTGCGTTCGACGATTCGAGCGATAGCATCAGACTGCCTTTGAGTTGATCCTTAGCCCGCCGCAGCTCGTCGTCCGGCACGATCTCGGTCTTCAGCTTGCGAAATTCCGATACGATGCTCTCCACGACTTTGCTGGCGGACTCGCGCGAAGTTCCCGCGTAAATCGAAAGGCAGCCGGTGTCCCGGTATGGATTTAAGTCACTGTAAATCGCGTAGGCCAAGCCTTGCCGTTCACGAATATTTTGGAACAACCGCGAACTCATGCCTCCGCCGAGCAGAGTGTTCAGTATGTATGAAGAATGCCGCCGCTCGTGCGTAATCGGGTAAGAAGGCACTCCGACGCAGATTTGCACCTGCTCAAGCGATTTCTTATTTCTCAAAACGATCTTGGGTACGATTTTCGGTGGCGAGCTATGGAATCCATTGCTCATCCGCTGCATCTTCTCGAAGCGCTGAGATGCCAGTTCAACGAACCGCTCGTGATTCAAATATCCGGCAGCCGTGATGATCATGTTGCCAGGTGAAAACCGCTGGCTGTAGAAGTCGATAACTGGATTGCGATCAAATCGCTTTACGGTGTCACGCGTTCCAAGGATGGGCCGGCCGAGAGGATGGTCCTTCCAGAAATTCTGCGTGAAGATCTCATGCACGAGGTAGTCGGGATTGTCCTCGTCCATTTTGATTTCTTCGAGGATCACGCCTCGCTCGCGGCTGATGTCCTGCGCGTCGAAAACCGGATTCAATACCAAATCGCTCAGCACATCCAATGCGATTGGAACGTGCTCATCCAGGACCTTAATGCTGAAACTGATGCACTCTTTCGCGGTGAATGCGTCCATGTTTCCACCGATCGAATCCACCTGGCGTGCAATCTGCTCGGCGGAACGGTGCTTGGTTCCTTTAAAAACCATGTGTTCGATGAAGTGCGAAATGCCATTCCAAGGCAGGTCTTCGTCGCGGGAACCTGTTTTCATCCAAATCCCGATGGACACCGAGCGGATATGCTTCATTTCCTCGGTTATGACGGTCAGTCCGTTTGGGAGAACTTCACGTCGGATATTGCGGTCCGTATCCATGTTCGATTAATTCTTACACACCGGAGAGAATTGCGCGAACCAGCACTAAGTTGCCCAGTTTCATATACTTACTTCGATTTCGTCCACCCGGAACCGGGTTCTTCTAAAATGGAAGCCGCCGGATTGCACAACCCGGGCATCAGGATTAGATGCATGAACAAAGGATCAAAAACGACTCTTTTAGGCCTTGAGCTTCAGGAACTTACGGAGTTCGTAGAAGAAGCAGCCGAGCCCAGCTATCGCGGGCGGCAGATCTATCAGGCAATGTACTCCGATCAGGTTGCGGAAACTGATGAAATTTCCACCCTTCCCAAAGAATTTCGCGACCAGCTCAACAGACGCAGAGTCAAGGTAGGTCTTCCAGAGATCACGAAGAAGTTTATTGCCAGCGATGGAACGGTTCGCTATCTCATGCGACTGGCTGACGGGGAAAGCGTCGAGACTGTCTGGATGCCCGAAGGAGATGAGGGTGAAACCGGTGATGGCAGTGAAGCCGACGTTCAGGTCGCTTTTCATAAGTGGAATCGCGCAACAATTTGCGTTTCCAGTCAAGTCGGTTGCGCCGTCAATTGCCAATTCTGTCTCACCGCCTTATTGGAAGTGAAGCGCAATTTGTCTGCTGGTGAAATTGTCGGACAAGTAATCGCAGTTTTGAGGGACCAGCAAGTCTCGCCACCAAATGATCGCGTAAATCTGGTTTTTATGGGAATGGGAGAGCCATTCTTGAATTTTGACAACTTCGTAAAAGCAGTGAGACTGCTGGTGAACGGAGTACAAATTCCAGAGTCCAGGATGACCGTTTCAACTGCCGGCATTGTGCCCCGGATTCATGACCTGGGCCGCGAACCTGTACGGCCCAAGCTCGCGATCTCTTTGAATGCGCCCAATGACGAAATCCGGACCCGATTGATGCCAATCAATAAGAAATGGAACATCGATCATCTACTTGCGGCGGCCCGCGATTTTCCGCTACGCAATCGCGAGAAACTTACCTTTGAGTATGTGCTCTTAAGCGGCGTGAATGATCGTGTTCAACACGCGCGTGAACTTACAGAGCGCCTGCGCGGGATGCAGGCGAAGGTGAATCTCATTGCGCTGAACCCTGGCCCGGGAATTGCGTTTCAGACTCCTGATGAACAGGCGGTCAACGTATTTCAGAAGACACTTGTAGACTCCCGCCTGCCCGCCTTCATTCGCCGCCCGCGTGGACGTGAAATATATGCCGCTTGTGGCCAACTGAAGCGGACAGTCGAATTGACCACACATTAACTATTTTGCCGCGTGTGCGTGCATGAAATGCGTCTCGGCAGACGCGGCCTCGATCGCGGGCAGTTCTATCTGGAAAATCGCTCCGCCGGTTTCACCGTTGCGGCAAGAAATTTTCCCACCATGTTCCTGAATAATGCCGTAGCAGGCGCTTAATCCCAACCCGCTCCCTTGACCCAGGGGACGCGTTGTGTAAAACGGATCAAAAACTCGAGCAGGTTCGAGAATTCCGGGGCCTGTGTCCACAAACTGTATCGACACTAACTTGTCCTGCCTCTGGGTCGAAACCGCAATCGTGCCGCCTCGATCTGCCATCGCGTGCACGGCATTGTTCACGATGTGAGAGAACACCTGCAGCAACTGATTTGAATCGGCATGTACCCGTGGAAGAGGGTTCGTCATATGGATCGACGAACCCACACGAGCAACTTCCATCTGCGGCTGACAAAGTTTCAGGCAGGTCTGCACCACCGCGTTCACATCCACCGATGTCTTGCTCGTGGGTACCTGTTTGGCAAAGCTCAACAGGCTGGAAACCAATCCGCGCACTCGCCTTGTCTGCTGCGTGAGCTTTTCCGTCAAACTGCGCTGTTCAGGGGTCAGTGCGGTGCCGGCCAGCAGCTCCGAGTATCCCAACATCGCGGTGAGCGGGTTATTGAGTTCGTGGGCAGCTCCGCCGACCAACTGTCCCATAGATGCAAGCTTCTCGGATTGAATTAATTGCGCTTGTAAAAGTTGTAATTCCTGAAATGATTGCCGCGAGGTGCGCAGGAGGTGAAACAATTCGATATCAAGGAAATGCTGCTTTAGGAAGACCATCGCGCCCAACACAACCATGGCGCTGAAAGTCAGCAATAAACGGAAATGCCGCACTTGCGCAGGAATAGATCCATCAAAGGCTGCGACCCAGGCGAAAATTGGCAACGAAAACACCGCCACCATTCCGAGCCTGGCTGCCCAGACTCCGCGTGGCAAAGATTTCGTCGATTTGGTTTCTTCGACAGCGCGACTTGTAGCTAGCAACCCGGGCAAACTCATCCATGCCATTGAGACAACCAGAGGGACATCGTAGAGGCTTCCGGAATAGTAGGTATGATCGCCAACCGCCAAATTTGCTATATACGAGCTGGCAGAATAGAGAAAGCTTGCGCCGAACCATTGCGCATAGATCCTTCTCCATGATCCAGAACTACGGAACCAAAGCAGCGCCAATCCGCCGAGGAGCGCCACTTTCTCGATTAAGTAAGAGCTGTTCAGGTTGGCTTGATACGCATCCGCGTTGGGTGATCCAAATTGCCACGCCATCACTGAATATACGTAAACAAAAATCCACCAAACCAGCAGGATTGCGAAATCGAGTGAGCCGAGGCGCAAGTCGCGCTCATGCTGCTCGACATTGGGCTGCAATGCGAGGGCTGCCATCATTGGAACGATGTGAAGGAACAACAGGACGTCCCAACTGAACAAGTCGGGGACCTCTCGGGCCTGGATTACTTCGATATAGGTCCAGACGAACTGATACGTCATCCAGGAGCCAAGACCTGCCGCCATAAGCACCCAAAATAGGCGCTCCCGGCCACGACTCCGCAGGATCACTGGGAAGCAGGAAAGAACAGAAGAGAGCAACAGCACGGACTGTAATACGTCGCTGAGCGCAACTAATTCGAAGCTACGGTGTGCTACCGAGGAGGCAGCGATCTGTAGAATGACCAGGCACACCAGCCCCCAGGCCCAGATTTTAGAACGCGAAGACATACACCCCGCCCCAGATTAATTTTAGGACGTTTGTTATTGAGCAAGATATTACGTGGGTAATTCATAGAAAGAAACTAAATTCCTGTTACTGGCTCTGATATGGGCCATGGGCGACTATCACAGGACAAACCCGTTTCGGGCGAATTCAGCTTGCTTGTAGGGTGTTCCAGCCCGTAATATCCACCAAGAACACTGCTTTGGCTGTCCTATCCCGAATTTCGCTCCTGTACTTCCGTCGCCACGCCTTGTGGAGGAAGTCTCCCTTTAGTCCAGAAGAGAACTTGAGAACCGAGCGCTGGCTTGCGACCGCGCGAGTATTTCTTGCCTTCTCTGCGCTTTTGGCGCTTTGGCTCGATCCCGGAGAAGTGCGGTCGCCCTGGGCGTATGGGCTGTTGGGTCTGTATGTTGCGCATGGCGCTGCGATCATGTTCCTGTTGCGTTCTCCGCAACAGTCCACGCCTGGGTTTCGCCTGCTGGTGCACTGTGTTGATGTCCTCCTTCCAGCTTTGCTTTCTCCGTTCACGCATGGGCAAAGTAATCCGTTCTTCCTCTTCTTCGTTTTCGTACTGGCTGCTGCGGCGTATCGCTGGGGATTGCGAGAAACGGTCTTGACCGCTGTCGCCTCTCTGTCATTGCTGTGGATGGAGAGTCTGTCGTTTCAGGAGGGCATATTGCGGTCCATAGATGCCTGGAGCCGTGACAATCGAATGCCGTCCATCCGGGCCGATGCGCTCGGCATTGCGCCGAAAAGGCTGCTCATGGAATCTGTCTACCTCGTGGTGATGGCTTTGCTTCTTGGCTATCTCGCGGAGCGCCAGAAAAAACTGAGGGCCGAAAGGGACATTGCTGCAAGAATGCTGGGCCTAGTCCGGATGGATACCGGCCTGGGTGGTACCTTGGCGCAGATCATGAGTGAGTTCTTAAGGCTCTTTGGCGCAAGACGCGCATTGATAGCGGCGCACGAAAGCGGGAGCCATCGCGTGATACTCGGTGCTATCGACCTTGGCACTGCAGTTCCGGAGTTGCAGTGGAGCGACCCGGGACCTTCTGCCATGGATGCATACCTCAGGGACAGCCCCGCCTCAAGTTTTTACGTCAGTGACCGCGAAGCTAAAAAAGGTCCTGACATTACTGGTCTCGATGTATCGGGAGCTGTTTTGCACAATGTCGATGCCGGGGTAGTAGCCTCGTTCGCCGAGTTACACGCCTTCGAAAGTTTGGCCGCGGCATCATTCTCGTTTTCCCAGGAGCTGGCAGGTCGAGTTTTTCTGTTCGAACCGAAGTTCACCTCTGGGAAAGAAGAAGATCTCGCGTTTCTTCAGGATCTAGTCCGGCAAATTACGCCCGCGATCTATAACCTCTACTTGCTTCGACGTTTGCGAAGCAGGGCGGGGGCCGCGGAGCGGGCCCGACTGGTGCGCGAGTTGCACGATGGCGCAGTACAATCACTCATTGGCGTCGAGATGCAAGTGGATGTGCTGCGCCGTCATACGCCTGGCGCAAACGGTGTTACAGCTGAACTGGAGCGAATCCAGGGATTGCTTCGCGAAGAAGTGCTGAAGCTTCGCGAACTGATGCAGGAGATGAAATCCACGGAAGTGGACGCGCGTAAATTACCCGGCTTTTTGCGAGATACTGTCCAGCGCTTCCAACGAGAAACAGGTATTGTTGCGCAGTTTGTTATGGACGGAGATGAAGTCGCTTTGCCACAGCCGGTATGCAGAGAACTTGCGCGTATTGCCCAAGAAGCGCTGGTGAATGTTCGCAAACACAGCGCGGCAAAGCGTGCTATCGTTCATTTATTGCAGAACCACAGCCGATGGCAGCTGATCATCGAAGATGACGGCAGTGGGTTTCCGTTTTGTGGGCGTCTTGAACAATCCGAGTTGGATGCAAGCGGTCGCGCCCCCGCGATTATTCGCGAGCGCGTGCGTCTGATTAAAGGTGAATTGACAATAGAATCGACTCCAGGAAGAGGCTCCAGGGTTGAGGTTTCTGTGCCGCAAATTAAAGATGCCGAACTTGCTACTTCCTCCCAGTACTTGTTCAAATGAGAAGTTGTGACATTTCTAACGTGCCAAATTCCTGATATGCATTCATTTTTGTAGTGCATTCTTTGTGCTGATGAGCATTATCGTTAGTTTCTCAGGTCGTTGTTTTCCATCGGACTTACAAGTGAAATGGAATTACGAAAACAACCTATCCGCATTTTAATTGCAGACGATCATCCCATATTTCGAGACGGCCTCAAGCGCCTTCTGGAATCAGAAGGCGAGTTTAAGGTTGTGGGCGAAGCTTGCGACGGCGTAGAAGCTGTACAACTTGCCCGTCAGTTGTCTCCGGAACTGTTATTGCTCGACTTGGCAATGCCGCGCCGACTGGGACTGGAAGCGCTCCGCGAACTCACAACTCAAGGAAGCTCCGTACGTGTGATTCTGCTCACGGCTGCCGCCGAAAAAGAGCAAATTGTGCAGGCGCTGCAGCTTGGCGCGCGGGGCGTAGTGCTAAAAGATTCAGCGACCCAGATTCTGCTCAAGAGCATACACGCTGTGATGAATGGGCAATATTGGGTCGGACGGGAAAGCGTCTCTAATCTCGTACAATACCTGCGCGCGCTGATGGCTCCGCCGGCAAGATACGCTCAGAGCAATAAATACCGGCTTACTCCGCGAGAACTGGAGATTGTCTCCGCCGTTGTTGCTGGTTACGCCAACAAGGAAATCGCCCAGCACTTCAAGATCAGCGAAGACACAGTAAAACATCACCTGAGCAACATTTTTGACAAGATTGGAGTTTCTACCCGGCTCGAGTTGGCCCTCTTCGCAGTGAATCAATCACTGCCTTTCAAGCCGATTGCTTGATCGATCAGCAGTGTACGATTTTAGGACTGCTGATTCCGCGTGTCGCCTTGCGCGTATCCACCACCAGTTTTGCTTCCTTCACGATCTGCTGGTAGTCGTAATCGGAATGGTCGGTGACAATAAGCACGCAATCATATTGACTTAGATTCTCGATCGGAGCGCATTTGAGCTGCAGGTCATATTTACGTCCACGACCGATCTCAGGAAAGTAAGGATCGTTGTAACTGACCAAGGCACCCTGTTTCTGCAGCAATTCAATAATCGTTAAAGCCGGAGACTCGCGGAGATCGTCGATGTCCTTCTTGTATGCAACACCGAGAACCAGGACTTTTGCCCCGTTGAGAGCCTTCTTCTGCTGGTTCAAGGCGCGGGCGACCGATTCCAACACGTGATACGGCATATTGATGTTGATTTCGCCTGCCAGCTCTATGAATCGCGTGTGAAAATCCCATTCTTTCGCCTTCCATGACAGGTAAAACGGGTCCACGGGGATGCAGTGGCCACCCAATCCAGGCCCAGGGTAAAAAGGATGAAAACCAAACGGCTTTGTGGAAGCAGCTTCGATGACTTCCCAGATATCAATTCCCATTCGCAGACACAGCAGCTTCAACTCGTTCACAAGAGCAATGTTCACGCAGCGATAGATATTTTCTAGCAGCTTTGTCATCTCCGCTGCTGCAGGAGATGAGACGGGGACCGTGCGGTTGAAAATCGATCCGTAAAGCACGCCAGCCAACTCGGAAGCAGATTTGTCCAGGCCGCCCACTACTTTCGGAATGTCGCGCCGCGCTACGGTTTGGTTTCCCGGATCTTCGCGCTCCGGAGAGAACGCCACAAAGAAAGTGTTCTGGCCGGAATCGACGCCGTCACGCGCAGCTTTCAGCCCATGCCGGTTGTTCCTTTCGAGGATTGGAATCAGAACTTCTTCGGTAGTCCCAGGATATGTCGTGCTTTCCAGAATGACCAGTTGACCTGCCTGTAAATGCGGGGCAATCGAATCGGCAGTGCGAGTGATGTAGCTCAGGTCTGGCTCGTGATACTCATTGAGCGGAGTAGGAACACAAATGATGATTGCGTCCATCTTTTCGATCTGGGAATAGTCGGATGTCGCAGAAAATCCCTGACGCTTCGCCGTTTGGATTTCTTCAGTCGTAATTCGGTAGATGTAGGAGCCGCCGGAATTAAGGGTCGAGACTTTTCTTGTATCTACGTCAAATCCTGTAACCGGAAATTCTTGCTCACTGTAAAGCAGAGCAAGAGGAAGTCCAACATACCCGAGGCCGATAATCGCGACTTGTGCCTGTTTTTGCTTTATTTTGCTGTTAAGTTCCGAAAAATACGTTGCGGAAGCGGTAGGACTGTTCATAATTTGCGCCGATTATAACATCTTGATTTTCAAAACCACGGACTCAGGGTCGAACCATATCTAAGCTGTTCAATCACTGTTTTACAAGGTCTCTAGGGTAACGACTGAAGGCAATTCGACCAGGGCTGAGCAATCTATTCGGAACCTTTAGCCGCAACTTCCGCCGTTCGAGACAACACGTACGGTGCTAGGAAGTTCAGCAATTCGTCTTTCAGACGTGGCCCGCAAGCGATGAGTCCACTCACGGTTGGATTCTTACGGTTGCAATTAAGCGGCGTGCCAACCGCCTGAACAAACCCGTCACCGCTGCGCACAAGCGCCGCGCCTCCGGCGATGTCCCACTCGTGCTTCGATGTCAATGTAAATGTCGCGTCGGCCAAACCCGCCGCGACGCGCGCTAGTTTGTAGGCGACAGATCCCGTCTGCTGGACCCTGAAGGGAGCATTCTCAAATTTTCGCCACTCACCGCGACCGGTTTCGCTACGGCTGGCGAGGACCAGTGCGCCTTCTAACTTGTCGCGTTGACTTACGCCCGCCGCCGCTCCGTTGTATGTCAGCCCTGACTCGATTGATCCTAGGAAAATTTCGTTTGTTGCCGGATTACAAATTCCTCCGGCGACTGCTTCCCCACTTCTCACTAACGCGATGGAGACGCAAAATTCCGGGATTCCCGCCACGAATTCGCGGGTCCCATCCAATGGATCAACCACCCAGACCCGCTCGCAAGCGAGCCGGGAAAGATCGTCCGTGCTCTCTTCCGAAAGCCACCCCTCGCCGCCGCGCAGCAACTTTTTCCGAAGCACTGAATCGACTGCAAGGTCCGCTTCCGTTACCGGATCATGTCCCGCTTTGTATTCGGCGTCGATTTCACCGGGAGTGAACCGGCCGAAAATCTCGCTCGCAGCTTCCAGGGCATCTTGAATTCTTGCCAATACTTCGGAGTATTGAGTAGCTGTCATCAGTGAAGGGGTATCCACAACATGCGGGCGCCGGTGGTCAGAAGGATGGCACAAAGAATGCGCCGCAGCCACAACACTGGAAGACGGGTGCTGAGATAGGCGCCTGCAATTCCGCCCGGAATTGAGCCGGCCAGCAAGCAAGCGACCAGCGCGGAATCGACGTTACCCAAACGAAAATGCAGCGCGCTCGTAACTCCGGTGAGCACAACGGCGTGAACAATGTCAGTCCCCACCATTACCTTCGGTTGAAAGCTGTAGAACAGCAGCAGGAGCATCATAATGATGCTGCCCGATCCCACCGACGTCATTCCCACCAGAAACCCTGCGACCAGTCCGATGATCGCCATTCCCGTGAATGACTTCGCCGTTGGAGGCCTATTCGCTATCTCACGCTCGATTCTGCGCTGCAAGAGCAGTAATGTGGAGACAAGAATCAACAAAATACCAACCGAGAATTTAATGAAATCGTTTACACCCGTTCCGTAAGCCGTGCGTAAATGCTGCAGCCAGCTCACTCCCAGAATGGAGCCGGGTACGCTCCCGACCGCAAGCCCAAGCACAACTCGGTATCGTACTGTCCCTTTCAGAATGTGCACAGCGCTAGTGGGAATCTTCGTCAGAAAGTTGAATGCAGCGTCTGAACCGACCGCGATGATCGGTGGAACTCTTAGTCCAAAAATGAGAATCGGTAGGAGCAACACGCCGCCTCCCAGCCCGGTCAGGCCGATAAGGAAGCCGACAAGCAGTCCAATCGAAACTTTGGTGGCAATAGGTTCCATGTAACTAGCTGAAATCTCTGCTGCTCAAAAGAGCAGGAGAGGTATGTACTCAATACCCTTAAGCGGCAGATGCTGCGAACTCGGAGTTGACTCCGATGTAGCCCTGCTGCTCCAGATGAAGCACGATCTCCTGCGCTGCTTCCTCTGCGCTTAACTCGGCCGTGTTGATGATAACTTCTGCATCAGTTGGAGCCTCGTACGGATCAGAGATTCCGGTAAACTCTTTTACAATTCCCGCGCGCGCTTTGGCGTAAAGCCCTTTTCGGTCGCGTAGCTCACAAGTTTCTAGCGGCGTAGCTACGTGCACCAGCACGAATCCGCCATGGGCCTCAATCATCTGCCGCACCTGCTTGCGGACGGAATCATACGGCGCGATCGGAGCGCAAATGGCGATACCGCCATTCTTTGTGATTTCAGACGCTACGTAGCCAATGCGCCGAATGTTGATGTCCCGATGCTCCTTTGAAAACCCGAGCTCAGACGAGAGATGCTTGCGGACTAAATCGCCGTCGAGAATGGTCACCGGCCGGCCGCCAACTTCAAGAAACTTGGTCAACAAGACATTCGCGATGGTGGATTTTCCAGATCCCGACAGTCCAGTGAAGAAAATCGTGACCCCCTGTTTATGTCGAGGCGGAAAACTCCGCCGCAATTCACGCACAACCTCGGGATAGGTAAACCAGGACGGAATGTCACGGCCATCATTCAACCGGCTACGCAACTCCGTCCCCGAAATATTCAGGACCCGGGCGCCTGCGGGAACTTCGTTATCAGGCACGTAGCGGTCCTGCTCCTCCAGATAAACCATCATGCTGAACGGAACCATGGTGACGCCGATCGCTTTCTCATTTTTCCTGAAAAGTTCCTGCGCCTCATATGGTCCGTAGAAGGGCTTGCCGTCTGAATCCTTACCTGGCCCGGCATGATCGCGGCCCACTATGAAATGGGTTACGCCATGGTTCTTGCGGATCAGTGCATGCCAAATCGCTTCGCGGGGTCCGCCCATGCGCATAGCCAGGGGTAACATGGAAAGCTTCACGGTCCCGGGCGGGTATTTCGCAAGAAGAAGCTGGTAGCAACGGACACGCGTGAAATAGTCCACGTCGCCAGGCTTGGTCATTCCAACTGAAGGGTGAATCAAGAGATTGGCTTCAACAGTCTTTGCGGCCCGGAACGTTAGCTCGACGTGGGCGCGATGCATGGGGTTACGCGTTTGGAAAGCGACCACGCGCCGCCACCCCAGCCGCGAGAACTCTGCTCTCAACTCCGCTGGCGTAAGCCGGAGCGATTTGAAGTCGTAGTGCGAAGGGTATTGCAGTCCTTCCAGCGTCCCACCGACGTACCACGGATTCGATTTATTTAAAAGATAGTCAACCCCGGGATGCACGGTGCTGGTTGTTCCAAACACAGACTTTGCTTCTTCCTTGCGATCTGGTTGCCACACTTCTTCGACGTTCAGAACCGCCAGCATCACCCCCTCAGGATCACGCAGCGCTATTTTGCTGGTGCCGGGAGTCAACTTCTTTGCGAACTCCTCGGGAACATCCAATGTGATCGGCATGGGCCAGATCACGCCTGAGGTTAGCGACATCTCGTGACAAACGCCCTCGTAATCAGGGCGGCGCATAAATCCGCGCAATGGAGAAAAACCGCCGCTCAGCAGCAGTTCCAGATCGCACAACTGGCGGGCAGTCAGGTCCCATGAGGGCCATTCGCGCGAGTGGGCTTTCAGTTCAGAGCTGCGTTCGGGTGAGGCAATAAGTTGGATCAGTTCGCCACCATGAGGTGGAATCAAATGACTTGTCGATTGCGTCAAGTGCAAAGCCTCCATGAATTTTTATAAGACTGGATTTACTGAAGAGACTGAATAGAAACGAACAGAAGAATTCCGCAGTGAGGTCAACAACAACAGCAGCAGGGGCGGAAAAAGAACATAGCTCATGTTACCAGAAGATGGCGCATTCGTGCAGCGCTATTTGCAACTAACGGCGCGTTTG
>DATBIE010000091.1:0-5952 GCA_036557105.1 Terriglobales bacterium | reverse complement strand
ACTAAGTTGAGAGCTTCGCGCTCTCCATTCCCTTAAAAGCCTGCGCGCAAAGCGCTGTTTGATGACCTGCATGACAGTCGAAATGTTGCCCCGCTCCGGCTCACTGATGAGCAAGTGAATGTGCTCGGGCATGACAACGTAACCCACGACAATGAAGTTGTAGCGCTGGCGTACTTGGTCCAGGATGTGAAGGAAAAGATCGCGTCTCCGCGCTGAATTTAAGAGAGCTATCCGATGGAAACAGGTGCTGGTGATGAAGTGAAGATGTCCGGTGTTATTCTTTCGGCGAAGTCGGCGGGGCACTCGGCAATGCTAGGACGATATGACAATTCAGTCTGTGACGAATGAACATGCCTGTTGGGATTCCCACCCTTTGAAAACCGCAAAGGGTGGGCCAGCCTCCCCCAAAACCCCGTCCTGGATGAGGCCGTGGCTGGAACAGGGGAAAGTACCACCAGGATATAATGTCGATCATATTAAAGCATTGTCAGCAGGTGGTCTTGATGACCCTTCTAACATGAGGCTGGTGCTCGCTGAGGACCATGGAGTCCACCATTCGTTCTACCATCCCTGGAGATAAACCTATGTGTGGAGGCGAAAGTAAGCGGGAATTCCGAAAAATTCTAGTTTCTCATTATAGCCCACAAAATAAATGTTTCGCGGGTGATGGCGCTGTACTGTTCGTTCCCCCGGTACCAGAGAAGCCGAAAAAGCATGGAACAACGCAGTATTTCGTAAGTAGTCAAGATCGAAACAAAATATCGAAGTTCGGCTGGGTAAAATCGGTCGAGAAGTTTGACATGAGTTACTTTCTTGAAACATACAAAATCGATCCAAGTCCGCAGCAAATAGAGATCATCGATTGTTTACTCACTTCGATTACGAATTTGGCGGACGATACTCCGGTTGCTGCAACCTGGTTTAACCGCGGAGTCGAACGGCGCCGACCCGAGTTGAGTTTTCACAGAGTATTCTTTACTCCCGAAGGGCGAGCTGCGCAGGATAAACTTAAGACATTTCGTTGAATAGCGGGTCGTGGGTGGGTGGCCAATTTACAAGCTTCAGCATCCTGCTATGCGCCACGCTTCTCAAGTTGCTCAGCACGGGGCTGAGAGAAAAATTGGCTCTGCGGGAGCAGTTAGTTCGTTAATGAACGAGATAAACCGTCCTCGAAACGAAACCGCCTATTGCGTGAGGAAGCGGGAGCACTTCCGGAGACTGGCCCACCCTTTGCGATTTTCAAAGGGTGGGGCAAATATGCCATCCTGTGCAGCTATGAACCGAGAAACGCCTTCATCTCCGAGCGGCTTTCTCGATCAATATAAACAGGTCCGGCTATCCCGAGCGCGTAGTCGCGGAAGCTGCTCCACTTCCACTGTCCAGGTTCCAGAACCAACCTGCTGCGAACCGGATTGCGGTGAATATAGCGTAACTTCTCGATCTTCTTCTGTTCGGTCAGAACTACAAAATCATAAAACCGCCTCTGCCAGACGTGACCCGCGTCCAGCGGTTCCCAAATACTAAGTTGAGAGCTTCGCGCTCTCCATTCCCTTAAAAGCCTGCGCGCAAAGCGCTGTTTGATGACCTGCATGACAGTCGAAATGTTACCCCGCTCCGGCTCACTGATGAGCAAGTGAATGTGCTCGGGCATGACAACGTAGCCCACGACAATGAAGTTGTAGCGCTGGCGTACTTGGTCCAGGATGTGAAGGAAGAGATCGCGTTTCCGTGCTGAATTTAAGAGAGCTATGCGATGGAAACAGGTGCTGGCGATGAAGTGAAGATGTCCGGTGTTATTCTTTCGGCGAAGTCGGCGGGGCACTCGGCAATGCTAGGACGATATGACAATTCAGTCTGTGACGAATGAACATGCCTGTTGGCATTCCCACCCTTTGAAAACCGCAAAGGGTGGGCCAGCCTCCAGGCGCGATAGGTGGGGCCGTATTTTTGGGGGGAGTGGGATTGGCGGGAGGACCTCTAGACGAGATTACAGTTCCGGGCGGAGCAAAGCTCGGATTTTGGGGTGGCGGTAGTATCGGTTGGCTCTACGGAATGATTAACTGCCGTACAGGAAGTGCGGGAGGAGGGGGAGGAAGCGGAAGTGGAGGTGGATCTTCAAAAAGTAAGATTCGGTTTGGCAGCAATGCAAACCAGGAATATCACACGTTCCGGCATGTGGGAGAAGCCGGCATAGACAAGAAAGCCGCGGAAGATGCGATACGGGCAGACTTGGCTCCGAAGGCAGATTCAATGCCCGAGGGCCTCACTAGCGGTGAGGTGCGTGTTGCAGGAAAAACTCTTAGGTACAATGCTTTTAAACTACCAGATGGAACAATCAATGTCGGACGAATCACGGTTCACTAGTCAAGCCAGGCAGTTACGAGAAGAAGAACGAGAGCTCATCGTCTCTATGCTTTCTAGAGCACATTACCGAGAGCCGGTAATATTGCCTTTGGAAACTCAGGTTATAGACATGCAAGATGGAGGAATGGGCGGAATTCGATTCGTTCGCTCCGAATCACGCCATTTTGGCAAAGAGCTGGCTCGCGGCAAATATATGGATGCTGACGGCGTTCCGGTTAGCATTACGATAAATGCCGATGATCGGGGTGGTCTCTTCGAGCTTGACTTCTGGAAAGTCGACTTCTCCGCCCTAAAACACTACCCACGTCCTCTGGAAATCGAGTTTGAGGCGCAGTAGGTTGAGCGGGGCACCTGCGCCTCGCACTCGCAGGGGCCAGACAATCTGGGGCGTCTCGCTTCTCGCGGTTTTCGAGAGCGGCGTGTTTCTCAATGTTCATTTGAGCTCGATTTTCGTTTCAGGGAATCAGATCCTGAAGCTGCACCCCCTTCAAGGGTTTTGAAGGACAAGGCGATCACAACACCAATAGCTTTAGCTCATCGGTTTCACCGCCCGTACGAACGCGCTTATGAATTTGCCGTACACCTGTAGTGCAATTGCATCCACGTCCACACCTGCTGACGACAGAAATTCGCGTGCATCTTCAGCGCGATAGATTCGGGTCGGCTCGATCGCGATCTTTTCGAATCCGGCGGCGGCCAGCTTCAGGCGATACTCGTCTTCGTCCAGAGCGCCGGCGACGCAGCCGACCCACAGCAACATGTTCTTTCGTATTTCGTCGCTAATTTCGCCGCGCGTGACCACATCCGAAACGGCGAACCTGCCGCCCGGCTTCAACACGCGAAACGCCTCGCGCAGCACGCGGTCCTTGTCCGCCGAAAGATTGATCACACAATTCGAGATGACCACATCAACTGAATCGTCCGGCAGCGGAATGTTTTCAATTTCGCCCTTGAGGAACTCGACATTCTCCACGCCGGCCTTGCGCTTGTTTTCGTTGGCGAGCGCAAGCATCTCGTCAGTCATGTCCAGACCATAGACTTTGCCGGTCGGGCCAACGCGCTGAGCGGAAAGCAGCACGTCGATTCCGCCTCCCGAGCCGAGGTCAAGCACAGTTTCGCCAGGATTGAGTTTTGCCAACGCCGTCGGGTTCCCGCATCCGAGAGACGCCAGCACGGCTTCTTCGGGAAGGAGCCCAGTCTGAGCCGGGTCGTAAAGATTCGCGGTGATTGGATCGCATCCGCACGCAGCCGTCGCGCCGCAGCAACCACCGCCGCCTGTTCGCACGCGCAAGGCCGCCTGGCCATACTTCTTTTTCACGACTGCCTTCACATCAGATACTCTCATCAAAATTCTCCTTTTCACTCTGATCAAACCGACCGTCATTCCGAACCGGCAGACTCACTGTGAATCGCGCGATGTTCCAACTGACTGTCATTCCGACCGAATGAGGACGGTTCGCTCCATGTGGTTCTCTGCGCCTTGGCGGATTTTCTTTGCGATCTCGGCGGTTAAAAGCTTTTGGCGCTGCCATTCAAAGCCCGAAAATCATTTTCTGATCTGAACAATGTCGTTCGCCTTCACCACCTGATTTCGCGTGCAGCACTCGGCGTATAAGAACTGCAACAGCTCGCGGAGAGTATCGGTATTTGCCGTGTAGCGCAGAAACGTGCTCTCCCGCCGAACCTCGATCAACCCTTCATGCCGAAGTTTGTCGAGATGGTGCGAAAGCGTCGATCCCGGGATTCCGAGTTCGTCCTGGATTTCGCCAACGACCATTCCCTCAGGATGCGCCGACAAAAGTAACTGCATGATTAGCAACCTTGGCTCGGTTCCCATCGCGGAAAACATGTCCGCGTATTTCGCAACCCGACGTTCTCCCATGTTTCTATAATTGCAGAAATATAGTATTTATGTCAACCAGAGCGGATTGACCCCAGCCGGAACCAAGAATGAGCGAACCAAAGTTGTAAATGTAAGTCGGAATTTGCCATGAAACGTGCTTCTGCACCACTTTTGCACTCAAACGACGGCTCACTTGCCATTCTCACCTTTAACTCATGACTGAAATAAGCTTCAAGATTCCACTCGTTTACTTTTATGGTTCTGGTCTATCGCTCGCCACAGGCTGAATTCCAAACTTCACACCTGGTGCTTCGAGCTGCAGAGTTGTGTTCGGCGCTTTTCCTTCCAGAGTGCGCTAGAATTCGGCGTCGATGGACTCGGACCGAATCGCAATCCTGCTTGCGCCGTTTCTCGAACCTGCTTCGCTGTCGAGCGTTCAACTTGGTGCCGCGCAAATCTATCTAGACCTGCTGCTCAAGTGGAATGCAAAGATGAATTTGACTGCCGTGCGCGATCCGGAAGAAATCGTGCGGCGTCACTTTGGCGAATCCTTTTTCGCCGCGACGCAACTGTTCCCTTCCGGCAGCGTCGACCAAAGCGCAATCGACATCGGCTCTGGCGCTGGCTTTCCAGGCCTGCCAATCAAGATCTGGAATCCGCAGCTTCGATTGACGTTGATCGAATCGAACCAACGAAAGGCGACTTTCCTTCGAGAAGCTGTTCGCGCGCTGACTCTCGACGATGTTCAGGTTTTGTCAAGCAGGGCCGAAACGGTTTCGTCCCAGGCCGAGCTAGTTACATTTCGCGCCGTTGAGCGCTTCGAGCAAGTCCTGGTGATCGCCGGAAAGGTCGCGGCTCAAAGTGGCCGAATCGCAGCTTTAATCGGAGAATCGCAGATTGAACTCGCTCGATCAATTCTGCCTGAAATCAAGTGGCAAACCCCAGTCCCAATTCCAGAATCTCGAAGCCGGGTCTTGCTAATCGGACAACGCAATCGGCTTTGATCTGTTTTTTGGATTCGTGGCCGCAATTGGTCGGCTTTCTTGCCGCAAATGTTCCACGTGGAACAAAAAATGTTCACGAGGAGGAAAAGGCGCACAAAAATCAAAATAAATCAGAGCCCTACGATTTTGTTCCACGTGGAACAACAAATTCTGGTCGTCCCTTTTATTTGTTCCCGCTTGCCTGATTGTCAATGTTCCACGTGGAACAAAACCGATGTGGAAAGATGGACTCGAAACGTCCGCAAGCGACTGCAAATTGAGCGGAAAATTATTCTTTGGTGCCTGCACTTGAATCCGGCATTGCAATGACGGCGATTCCGCACTATGCTGCGCACAAGCTCTCTGGGTTTCTCCCTAAAAACCAATGTCTCGAATTATTGCTGTCGCCAATCAGAAGGGCGGCGTCGGGAAAACTACGACTGCCATAAACCTGGCCGCCTCGCTCGCCTCCGCCAAACTAAACACGCTGCTTGTTGATTGCGATCCGCAGTCGAATGCGACGAGCGGCGTTGGGCTCGGAAAAGACGCCGAACGTAATAGCACTTACAAGTTGCTGATCGGCGAATGCGATGCGGCTTCGTCACTGCAAAAGACCGAGCTTGAGCACCTCTTTGTAATTCCGGCGCACAAGAACTTGGTTGGAATCAATTTCGAGCTGGTCGATGCTGAGAACCGCGAGTTCCGCTTGCG
This sequence comes from Terriglobales bacterium, assembly GCA_036557105.1. Classification (GTDB taxonomy): domain Bacteria; phylum Acidobacteriota; class Terriglobia; order Terriglobales; family Acidobacteriaceae; genus Gp1-AA145. Next base: position 51 of record DATBIE010000091.1, on the reverse strand, counting down.
CGACGGGCTTGCTCCGCTGCGGGAAAAATTCAACTTCATCATTATTGATTG
>DATBIE010000090.1:0-18748 GCA_036557105.1 Terriglobales bacterium | reverse complement strand
TGCCCTTGGCATTACCCAAAGACGTTCGCGATCGGCGCTCAGATAGTTCCAGTCCTAGCTTTTTTGACGAGCACTCAGGCGAGTCGGCTCCTCGAGGATCTCAAGCAATGCATTGGCGCAGTAGACCCGGCCACGCTTTGCCTCGCCCACCTGTTTGACAATCCCAGCACGCTCGAGCCGTTCGATTGTGCGCTGGGCTGTTGTAAATGCAATTCCCAAGCTTTTTGAAATACCCTTTGTGGTGATGAACGGATTTGTGCCCAGCAGGTCAACCGCACGCAGCGGCGCGTTCGTGGATTCACCGGATACTTTCCGCTGCCATTGAGCAAGCAACTGGTTGATCCGTGTTGCTCGACTTAACGCGTCCTCGGACATTCGCGCGACTCCAAGGAGAAAATACTCGAGCCAGTCCGTCCAGGCTCCGCGTTCGCTGATTCCGCGCAAGCCGTCGTAGTAATCACGCCGTGAGGCTTCAAAGAATGCGGACAAGTAGAGGAGCGGCGTAGGGAGAATCTGCCGTTCAATCAAAAACAACGTGATCAGAAGACGACCAACGCGCCCATTGCCATCGAGAAATGGATGAATGGCTTCGAACTGATAATGGGCTAACGCGATCGAGATGAGAGGAGGCAGCTTGGATTCGTGCAGGAATTTCTCCCAAGCCGTAAGGCAAGGCTCGACCTCTCCCGGCGGAGGCGGAATATATGAAGCTGTGGCTACAGTGCTGCCTGGCTTGCCGATCCAGTTCTGGATGGTACGGAATCGCCCGGGCGTTGCCTGGTGTCCTCTCACTCCAGTCATAAGTTTTTCGTGGAGCTCGCGGGCGAGCCTTACGCAAAGAGGCAACTTCTTGAGACGTGAAACTCCATGTTCCAAAGCGATCACGTAGTTACCGACTTCTTGCAAATCTTCAGGGCTTTGATCGACAACGGCTCCGGCTTCGGCGGCCAGCAGTTCGCCGAGAGTGGCTTGGGTCCCTTCGATCTTGCTAGAGAGGACAGCTTCGCGGCGCACAAATGGTCGGATCAGGATGTGAGGGTTGGGCAGGCGCCCTCCTTCTCCCGCCAGTCTTCCAATGAGCCGGTCCGCGTTGGAAAGGGCTCCGATGAGCTTCGGGTTCCAGTCGAGTTCGGGGGGCAAGGGAGCAGGAATGAACGCGGAGTAGCTCCCCAGCGAAACGGGCTTTCCTGGAATTTGCGTGATCTTAGGCACGGCTTTCGGCGACGAAAATAACAAAACTTGTTATTTTCAAAAAGCATATTAAATGAAAATAGAAAAAATTGCTATTTTCGCCGACGAAAGCAGACGTTGGGGTTGGGAAACAAGGTTGGTGGAGGCGGCGGGAGTTGAACTTGAGGCGTTTGCGCGGCGTCCGAGCCGCGCGCCGAAATCCCAAGCGAAGCCGAGGGACCTGAAAGACTGTTTTGGTGGAGGCGGCGGGAGTTGAACCCGCGTCCGAAAATGTTACTGGTCAGAAGACTACATGCTTATTCGCGTTCATGCCTCTGGCATTACCCAGAGACGTTCGCGATTGGCGCTCAGAACGGACAAGAAACGCAAACCGCTAGCCTGAGATCTTAGCCTCTCAGCCCAGACGTAGCTGAGAAGAGCAGCCCGCTGTGCGACGTCCTTCGGAGGCCCACGAGCGAAGCCCCCGGGAACGGCTACCTACAATTAGGCAGCGTATGCCATCTGTTGATTGGCAATTATCATTTTGCCCACGATTACGGGTGTGTGCACCCCGGCATGCCTTCTGGCCGCAAGCATCTCCGTCGAAGCCGTGACGCCCCCATTAGGGATGGACCATTCAAAGAACTGCTTCCAATCTTAGTAGAAGAAGAAGGGAAGTCAAAGTAGCTAAAGAATTAGATGCCGTAGGCTGGCGTAAGACTCACACCGGCATTAACTTAGCTTCCAGATTGACGTGTCGTGATTGCGAAGGATGTTGGTGTTTTCTTACCTAGGAAGTCGCTCCTGCTCCCAAAAGTTCTACTCTCCCATCTCAATGCCGACTTCCCGGTGCCACTCTGAATCCAGCTTGGAGTGCAATAGGCGGGCACAGCGGTTCCAGCGCAGGATCGCGTCATCATTGCCGACCGGGTGCAGGCGCTCGGCTTCTTCATAGTTGCGCATTGCATCTTCTAACAGCACAGTCACGCTGTGGGCCGGACGTCGCGCCCGCAATTGCGCCTTTGCTCGGCGCTCATGTAAGAGTCCGGTGTAATAGAGACGTTCATAAGGATCAGTGAGCTGTTGGAATGCGTTCTCGGCGTCGGCATATCGATCAGACGCTTCGCCGATGAATTGATCGGTAAGGGCGAGGCCGAGATTGCGTAGAGCCAACTGATGTCCTGGCTGCACTGCGAGCACATCTTCACAAATGGACTCAGCTTCTTCAGGCTCATTCAAGAAGCGGTACAGTTCGGCTTTGGAGAGGGCGGCATCGATTGCTTCAGGAGAAATTTTCTTCAGATCAAATTCCATCTTTAGCCTCTCCCTTTTTCCGGTCCTTCGGCGTTAGGAAAACATCAACCACGAGGGACACGAAGTAGCACAGAGGGAAACCAATGGCCACGTAAGTGCATAAACTCGGAACACTAAGCCCCTCTGATTTTCCTCACCAGCCGTAATACCGGATCGTAGTACTCATCCACTACTCGCTCCTTCAGCGGGATGATGGCGTTGTCCGTTATGTGAATCTCTTCCGGACAGACTTCAGTACAGCATTTCGTGATGTTGCAGTAGCCCAATCCCAACTCGTTCTTCAACAGCGGAGCCCGCGAGAGTCCATCTAGCGGATGCATTTCGAGAGCTGCAACACGCACGAAAAATCGTGGGCCACCAAACTGATCATGTTTGCCGTGCTCGCGCAAAACATGGCAGACGTTCTGGCAGAGGAAGCATTCAATGCACTTTCTAAATTCCTGCACGCGATCGATATCCGCCTGTGACATCTTCCAATCGGTGTTCGGGCGTGGTTTGAATCCCGGAATCTTCTTATTGACCCGGTAATTCCACGAAACATCCGTCACCAGATCTTTGATGACTGGAAACGATTTCATCGGCAGAATCGTGATCGGCTTATCCTGGGGCAGGGAATCCATGCGGGTCTTGCAGGTCAATCGGGGGCGGCCATTGACCTCCGCCGAACATGATCCGCACTTACCGGCTTTGCAATTCCAGCGGACAGCTAGGTCGGGCGCCTGATGCTTTTGCACGTAGTGAATCGCGTCGAGGACGACCATTCCCGGCGCAACAGGAATTTCGTAGTCGGCAGTTTTGCCGCCTTCGCGATCACCGCGAAAAATTCTAAGCACCACGTTCGCCATCAGGCTCCGGTTCCTTTCTCGTCCGAGACCAGCACTTGCAAATCCGCCGGCATTTCGGCAGTCGGCCGCTGCTGCAAAGCCATCTCGTTTCCTCGTCGCGAAATGATGTTGTTCTGTTTTCCCCAGACCGCATCGTAGTTAGGAAAATCAATTCGGCTGTGGGCGCCCCTGCTTTCCTTCCTGGCGGCCGCGCAGCGGGCGACGGCTTCTGAAACGGTCAGCAGGGAATTGAGGTCTGCGCACAGGTGCCAACCAGGGTTGAACATTCGCGATCCGTTGATGCTTAAATTCTTCAACCGTTCCTTAAGTTGCGAAATCTCCCCGATCGCGGTTTGAAGATCTTCCTCCGTACGGAAAATTCCAACAAGGCTTTGCATCGTCTTCTGGAGATCAGCATGGACCACGTACGGGCTCTCGCCGGCATTGCGCTGGAAGGGCACGAGCGCCTCGCGTTCAGCGGCATCAATTTGCGCTGCATCGACTGTCATCGTGTTCTGTTGCCTGGCCTGTTCTGCAGCTGCAAGTCCGGCCCGTCGTCCAAAGACCAACAAGTCTGAAAGTGAATTCCCGCCCAGCCGATTCGCGCCGTGAAGTCCGGCCGCAACTTCACCTGCGGCGAACAGTCCCGGAATCGTAGTCGCGCCAGTCTCAGCGTCTACCCGCACGCCACCCATCATGTAGTGGCAGGTTGGCCCAACTTCCATAGGACCTTTGGTGATATCAACGTCCGCGAGTTCCTTGAATTGGTGATACATGCTAGGCAATTTTCGCTTCACGTACTCAGCAGGTTTGTGTGAGATGTCTAGAAATGCTCCGCCGTGTTCGCTGCCGCGTCCTTGTTTCACTTCGGTATAGATCGCACGCGCAACAACGTCGCGTGTCGAGAGCTCCATGCGCTGCGGATCATACTTCTCCATGAAACGCTCGCCGTTTTTGTTGCGCAAGATACCGCCTTCGCCACGGACAGCTTCGGTTACGAGCAACCCTTGTACTCCCGGTGGCCACACCATACCGGTAGGATGGAACTGCACAAATTCCATATCCATCAACTCGGCTCCGGCCTCATACGCGAGTGCCATACCATCACCGGTGTACTCCCATGAATTCGAAGTAATGGGATAAGCCTTGCCCAGGCCTCCTGTCGCGAGCACGATTGACTTTGCCTTGAATACGACGAAGCGACCATTCTCGCGCCAATACCCGAATGCTCCCACTACACGGCCAGCATCGGTGAGCAGGCGCGTGATGGTGCACTCCATGTAGACATCGAATCCCATCTGGACGCCGCGATCCTGTAGAGTGCGGATCATTTCCAGTCCGGTACGGTCCCCTACGTGGCAGAGCCGCTTGAAGGAATGACCTCCGAAAGCCCGCTGCAGAATTCGGCCGTCGTCGGTTCGATCAAACAGCGCTCCCCACTGTTCGAGTTCGTGCACCCGCTCAGGAGCTTCCTGGGCATGGATCTGCGCCATTCGCCAATTGTTCAGGAACTTGCCGCCGCGCATGGTGTCGCGGAAATGAGTGCGCCAGTTGTCGGCCGCATCCACGTTCGCCATCGCTGCGGCGATGCCACCCTCGGCCATTACGGTATGGGCTTTGCCAAGGAGAGACTTGCAGACGACGCCGACGCTTGCGCCTTGCGCCAATGCTTCGATCGCGGCGCGCAACCCGGAACCACCTGCGCCGATGATCAGTACGTCGTGTTCGTGAGTTTCGAATTTATTGTTCACAGAGTTGGTTGCCAAGCGGTTGTTGTCACAAAATTCGCAGGTCCCGGATCGCGCCGGTCGCAACCAGGCGCACGTAGAAGTCAGCAAATCCAACGGAGATGAGACTCATCCACGCAAATAGCATGTGATGCTCATTCAGGAAGCTCACCCTCTTCCAGGTAGAGTGGCGTGCGCCGCCGAGCTTTGCGCAAGAAAAACAGTCGGTCCTGCCGCCGGCCAGGTGCCGGACCGAATGACATCCAAAGAAATAAAGCGATAGCAGTATCACGTTGACCAGCAGCACCAGCGTTCCAACACCAATCCCGAAGCCGTTCGGAAACGAAAACGCGACAATCGCATCATGCCAGAGGAACGCCAGGAAGATCAGCGCGATGTACATGAAATAACGATGCACGTTTTGCCATATGAAGGGAAAGCGTGTCTCTCCCGAATAACTATGTCTTGGTTCCGGCACCGCACAAGCCGGCGGATCAAAGAAGAACGCCCGGTAATACGCTTTGCGATAGTAATAACACGTCGCGCGAAATCCCAGCGGCCCGCCGAGAATCAGGAGCGCTGGAGAATATGGCCAGTAATGGTGATGGACGTCAATGAGCGGCGAATAGAATGGCGAAAGATAAGGCGCAGCCCAGAAATATGCGCCCTCGAATGCCCGCCAGGTTGCATACACCGTAAAGCCACCAAGCAGTACCCACACGGGAAGAGCCTGCGTCCACCACGACTGCGTTTGGGCCTGCTGATATGCGGTTTGAGTAGCCGACGCCATTACACCTCCACGACAAGTTAGCTATCGTGCCTGCCGACAGCTTCAGAGCAGAACCACGCATTATAGTTTGAGAGTCGAAATAGCGCAGAACCAAAATCGCGGAAGATGAATGTTCCTCGATGTTGTTTGCCCTATTGCTTCTTGTTCTGATTGCCTCCTCCATGCATAGCCCCGTCCAGCGGACACAGTGTGGGAGGTAAAGAATTGTCGACTATGTGATCTACCGGTTTTAATGTTTTCAGATACGCAAACATAGCTGCGAGGTCCTGATCGGTCAGATTTGCTAGAACCATCCAGGGCATTATGCTGTTCAACTCACGCGCTCCGACGTAGCCGGTGCGCATCGCTTTGATGAACATCGCCTCATCGTAGTAGGGAATGCCTGACGGAGCCGGCGTCAAGTTTGCGCTGGCTACTCTCGTCTGAGCCGTTGCGAAGATCTGTCCGCCGCCAAACTCCATGCTGTGGATTGGTTGATGATGATTGTCGATCGGAGTGTGGCAGTCTGCGCAGCCAATCAGGTTTGTTAGGAATGCACCTCGTTTGATTGGGTCGGACAAGTCCGGAGTCTGTACCGGGTTCGTGATCGGTTGCGGAGCATTGCGGATCAGATACTTCACGGGGAAAATGATTTCTGATTTTGGCAGTGGATTTTTTACCGCAGGCAGCGAACGCAGGTACACCACCACCGAGGCTACATCCTCATCCGGCATTGTGCGATAGTGAAGATAAGGCATGATTGGGAAAAGCGCGCGTCCATCGTGTCCGATGCCCTCTCGAATGGCCCTTGCCAGCATGTCGTCGGTCCAATTGCCCGCGCCAGTTTCCTTATCGGGGGTTAGATTCGGCGCAAATATCTTGCCGGGTAGGTCGTTGTAAGGAAGTTGCTGCCCCGCTCCAGCCATCCCCGGCAGAATAGGTTCTTCTCGTCTGCTCCAGTCATGCGGCGAATGGCAGTAGAGACAACCCATTCCATTCGCGATGTATTTGCCACGTTCCAGCCGTGCCGAAGAGCTTTGGAAGGTCCTCGCGGTCAATTCGCGTTTTCGTGGCCCGATGAAAGTCCGAAGCCCGAAGATCTGAACGGCGACTACGAACAATCCGACAATCAAAACTACGAATACAATCAGCCCGATCTTCACCCACCGCCTCATTTGTTCTCCCGATCGTAGGATTTGTTCTAAGTAAAGAGAAACAGGCGAATCTAGCAGCTTGGTTCCGGAAGTCAAGTTTAATGTTGGTGTCGCCAGAGCAAGCTTTGTTGAACTTGTTATAGTCTGGCACGCGTTGCCGCCCCGTTACCGCTCCGTTATCATGAGGGCATGAGTTTTGCCGATACGGCAGTTCTTTTTATTCTGGCCCTGCTTTTGTTCGGGCCAAAGAAGCTGCCGGCAATTGCCCGCCAGGTCGGAAAGGCGCTCAACGAATTTAAGCGCGCGTCGAATGAGTTCAAGGCGCAGATTGAGGCCGAGATTTCGAACCTGGAATTCGAGGAAAGAAAGAAGCAACGAGAACAGGAGCAGGAGAACTTTCCCAAGCCGGAGCCGATCGCGGAATCCATCCAGGCGCCGTCGCGCTATACCTTGCCGGAAAACACGGCTGAGAACGCGTCCGAAGCCGCATCATCTGAAGGGAATACGACGTCCGCAGAGAACGCGAACTCGCCCGCAACTGTAGACTCGCAGCAGGACGTAAATTCGCCCGCTCACCCTACCCATGCCTGAAGCAGCAACTGAACTAGAGCCACAGCGAGCCGAACAGGAACAGATGCCGTCGATGAGCTTCCTCGAACACTTGGAGGAACTCAGGACGCGAATCTTCCATGCCTTGATCGCCGTTGCTATCGGGATGGGAATTTGCTGGTGGTATCACCAACAACTGTTTGCATATATACAGGAGCCGATTCTCGCGGTCCTGAAGCCTCATGGGATCAATAAGCTGGTCGTGCTCACCCCGACGGAGGCCTTCAACCTTTACTTGAAGGTTTCCGCGCTCGCGGGTTTGTTTTTGACCTCGCCCTACGTTCTGTACCAGGTTTGGCTGTTTATCTCACCCGGGCTCTACAGACGTGAGAAAAAATACGTCGTACCGTTCTTGTCATCTACCGTATTTCTATTTGTCGCTGGCGGATACTTCGGCTACCGCATGGTATTTCCGGCCGCGCTGAAGTGGCTGATCGATATCGGGGGGCAGTTCACGCCGATGATCACTGTGCACGAGTACACCGACCTTTTTCTTACCGTAATTCTCGGGTTGGGCCTCGTTTTCGAAATGCCCATACTCACATTCTTCCTGGCGCTTATGGGCGTAGTCAGTGCCGGCTGGATGTGGCGCAATATTCGTTATGGAATTCTGGGCATCTTCATCATCGCCGGAGCGCTGGCGCCAACGCCGGACATCAGCAGCATGTGCATCTTCGCGGCTCCCATGCTTGCGTTGTACGTCGTCAGCATTGGAGTCGCCTGGTTTGTACATCCCACACAGCGTGAAGCGCGTGCGGCAAGAAAAAAGGCATGAAGCCGCTGGCCTTCATCTTGCTGATTTTTCTTGGAACGCTATTTGCCTGTACAAAAGGATCTTCGCCTGAGAGCGCCAGCGCGGCGAATCCGGCCCCAGCATTGGACCCATCCCCGGCTCCCGCAGCTCCCGACAATGCGCCTCCGCCTGCTTTTGACGCTAACCGTGCAATGCGGTACGTGAAGGCGATCGTTGCGCTCGGTCCACGTGCAATTGGCAGCGAGAACCACGAGAAGGTCGAAAATTACATCCTGGCCCATCTCAAGGGAATTGAAGTTCAGAAGGACGCGTTCGAGGTTCACCCGACCGAAGGCACGTTCCCGGTTAAGAACATCATTGCGAAATTCCATGGAACACGCGACGGCATCATCGTGATCGCCAGCCATTACGACACGAACTGGCCTTTGCGGAACACTTCGTATGTCGGGGCTAATGACGGTGCATCCTCAAGCGCTCTGCTTCTTGAAATCGCCAATCAATTGCGCGGTAAGAAGCTCGACGGCTACAGCATCTGGCTCTTATGGGACGATGCCGAGGAATCGATGAGACTGCCTTGGTACGACCCGGAGAGTCTCTATGGTGTTCGCCATTTAGCAGAGAAATGGCAGAATGACGGAACGCTAAAGAAGATCAAAGCTTTTGTCTTGGAAGACATGGTTGGCGACGCGGATTTGAACGTCGAGAATGACACAAAATCAACTCCGTGGCTCGAGGATATTGTCTTCAAAGCCGCGGTTCGGCTTGGCGCGCAATCTCATTTTTTCGCACGAAAAGGGGTCATCGAAGACGATCATGTACCGTTCCTGAAACTCGGAGTTCCCTCCGTGGACCTGATCGACCTCAACTATGGGTACAACAACGTCTTTTGGCACAGCACCGAAGACACGGTCGACAAAATCAGCCCGCGGAGCCTGCAGATCGTCGGTACCGTGACGCTTGAAACTGTGCGCCTGCTCAACCAACGTTAGTATTCTCGGCGTTCTCTGCGGTTAAGACCCTTTGAGCCTTCCCCTTTTCCGAACTTTCATTTCTAATCATCCATTACTCGGACGGCCTGTGAACGGAACTTACTTCTGGATCCTCTTTAATGTTTTTGTCGCCATAATGCTGACGCTCGATCTGGGCGTGTTTCATCGGCGATCACGCCAATCTTCACTGCGATCATCGCTTATCTGGAGCGGGTTCTGGATTCTGCTTGCCGGTGCGTTCGCCGCGCTCGTCTATTTTTGGGAGGGCCGTAACGCCGCATTCGAATTCTCCACTGGATACGTTATCGAGCTTTCGCTCAGCGCCGATAATCTTTTTATTTTTCTGCTGATCTTTCGCTACTTCCGCGTTCCGGAAACCGATCAGTACCGGGTCCTTTTCTGGGGCATTATTGGCGCAATTGCGATGCGCGCAGGTTTCATCTTCGCCGGCGTTGGACTGATCCGGCGGTTCCATTGGGTGATCTATGTTTTTGGAGCCTTCATCGTATATAGCGGCATCCGATTGCTTCTGCAGCGTGAAACGGAAATCCATCCTGAAAAGAACCCGGCCCTGCGATTTCTGCGAAAATTCATGCCGGTTACATCAGACTATGTCGATGGAAAGTTCTTCGTGCGCCAGAATTCAGATTTGTGCGCGACGCCGCTTCTTCTCGTTCTTCTAGTAATCGAAACCACAGATTTAATTTTTGCCGTTGACTCGATTCCCGCGGTCCTCGCCATCACCTTGGACACGTTTATCGTGTATACCTCCAACATCTTCGCCATCCTCGGGTTGCGGTCGCTCTTTTTCGCGCTCGCCTCATTGATGGATATCTTTGAGTACCTGCATTATGGGATTTCTTGCGTGCTGCTGTTTGTGGGAGCGAAGATGCTGCTGTCGCACTACTATCCCATACGAACAGAGATTTCCTTGGCAGTAATCGGTGCGATTTTGCTGATTACAATTGTGGCATCGGTGCTACACCGGGATGATGCACCCAAAACTGCTTGAGTTCTCATTCGAAACGGATGTTTAGGCCTGATACGATCGAGTGCTTTCTGAACTTCTCATCGTTATGATCCGGGAAGTCGAGTCGGTAATGCGCGCCGCGGCTCTCCTCTCGTGCGAGAGCGGACCGTGTCACCAGAGATGCGGCGATCTGCATATTACGCGCTTCGAACTCTCGGCGGCTGTGAGGTCGCGACACTCTTTCCGAGAGCTCAGTCAATCTTGCGATCGCTTGCTTCAGGCCTGAACCATTGCGGACGATTCCAACATCCTTCCACATTAGTTCTTGCAATCCAGTAATGACCGGCTCGACAGGTGGGCTCACCGGCCCGTTAGAATAAGCCGCCGGCGGGAGTTCAGATGCCCGCTGCACCGGCACCTTGAGTTCATCACGCATCTGTCTTCCTGCGCGCGCGCCAAACACCAGACCTTCAAGCAGGGAATTGCTGGCCAACCGGTTCGCGCCGTGCACTCCGGTTCCTGCGGCCTCCCCCGCCGCGTACAAACCGGGTAAAGTTGCCCGCCCTTCAAGATCAGTTCTCACGCCGCCCATCGCGTAGTGCGCAGCCGGACGCACCGGGACCAGTTCGCTCGTGATATCGATGTTGTACTGCATGCACGTTTTGAAGATTCGCGGAAAACGCTTGCGAATGAGCGTCTCATCCAGGTGCGTCAGATCGAGATACACGACGGGGTCTTTTGCCCGGCTGCGTTCAAGTTCGTGCATGATGGCGCGGGCGACTACATCACGGGGGGCAAGCTCGGCCATCGGATGATACTTCGCCATGAAGCGCATCATCTCCATATTGCGGACATAGGCTCCCTCGCCGCGCAATGCCTCGGAGAGAAGAAAGCGAGGTGCTTTTTTCAAATAGAGTGCCGTGGGGTGGAACTGAATGAACTCCAAGTCCGTGAGTTCAGCTCCGGCGCGGTGCGCCATTGCAACCCCGTCTCCAGTAGCGACACTTGGATTCGTCGTATTCAGGTACAACTGTCCCATTCCTCCTGTTGCGAGTAGAACTGCGGAGGAGAGAATCGTGCTGCGCATGCCGTGTTCGTCAATGACCTGAACGCCGCAAACGCGGCCGTTCTCGACCACCATGTCTGTCGAAAACTCAAATTCCCGCACGGTGATCTCCGGAAGAGTTTTGGCTTTGGCATAGAGCGCCCGCTGGATTTCGCGGCCAGTAGAGTCGCCGTGCGCGTGCAGAATCCGATTCCGGCTGTGTGCCCCTTCGCGGCCAAAAGTAAGTTTGGTGCCCTCGCGATCGAATTGTGTTCCCCATGCAATCAGTTCTTCAATTCTCTCGGGAGCATCTTCAACTAAGACTCGCGCCGCGTCGGGATTACAAAGGCCGTCGCCGGCATTGAGCGTGTCCTGAAGGTGCAGGCTGATTTCGTCTTCATCGCTTAAAGCCGCGGCAATTCCACCTTGCGCAAATTGCGTGCTCGAGTCTGCGATTTCTTTCTTTACGAGCACAAGCACGCGGCCAGCGGGAGCGAGTTCAATCGCCGCGCGCAGTCCCGCGATTCCGGCGCCGATAACCAGAAAATCAGTTTCAGAAGGGACGGCTGGCATTCTGCGAAGATGGTACACCCGAACGAAGGGGTGTTCCAGAAGAGGGCCGGTGTTCTTCCGTGCTTCAGCAAAACGCTTCCGAACGTTGTGGTAAAGCTTTCAGCCGCAAAGCGTGCAAACAGCAGCCACAAAGGATGCGAAGGTTCGGGTCGTGACACCGGTCGAGCCCGAGCGCTTGTTATGATGTTGACGATGCTTCGCATCCCCGTAAAAACAACGTCCCGAACATATGAGGCTGTTATTTCGCACGGGCTTCTCTCTCGTGCCGGAGAACTTCTCCAGGAAGTGTTGGGTCAAGTTCAACCAGTTTTCGTTGTGACCGTGGCTCCCGTTCGGCGACGTTGGGGAAAAGTTCTCTTGCAATCGCTCGCGGCAGCCGGTTTCGTCGTCGAAGTCATCGAAATGCGAGACGGCGAATTATTCAAACGCCTCTCGACAATTGAGAAATTAGCGGAGGAACTACTGAGGCGCGGCGCCGATCGCAAAGGCGTGGTAGTTGCGTTGGGAGGTGGAGTGGTCGGCGATGTTGCCGGCATGTTGGCCTCGGTTTACATGCGCGGAGTGAAAGTAGTTCAGGTTCCAACTACTGTGCAGGCGCAGCTCGACGCCGCTATCGGTGGCAAGACTGGCGTGAATCTCCGCAGCGGCAAGAACCTGGTCGGCACGTTTTATCAGCCGGAGATTGTGCTGATCGATCCCGCCACGCTCTCCACGTTGCCAGAGCGCGAATTCCGTGCGGGAATGTATGAAGCGCTAAAAGCTGGCGTGATCGGCAAGCCGGATTTGTTCTCCCGACTCGAAAGCTGCTCGATCAGCTCGTTGCGCAAAGACCCTGAGTTGCTGACGTTCGCAATTGCAGAATCAGTCAAACTCAAGGCCGAAGTTGTGTCCGCGGATGAAAAGGAAAGCGGTCTTCGTCGTGTTTTGAATTTTGGACACACACTCGGTCATGCGCTCGAAACTGCAACCTCCTACAGGCATTTTCTGCACGGGGAAGCGGTGGCCTGGGGAATGATTGCGGCTTCAAAGATCGCGGACGAGGTTCAATTTTCAAACAATGGCACCTTCGACCGCATTCGATCTGCGAGTCTCTTTTGGGGAGCGCTTCCCAAGGTCAACGTGACCACATCAAAGGCCCTCGCGCTTGTCCGTTCTGATAAAAAGACCGAGTCCGGCATCGTCAACTTTGTTCTCCCTAGGCAAATCGGAAAGGTTGAAGTTGTCGGCAACGTTCCGGAAGGGGCCGTCGCAGAGGCCATGGCTGAGATTCGGCGGCTTTCGCGTGGATAAGGGAACCGTGGCGGAAGTCCCAGTTCGCGGCGCCGCACCTGAAGGGTCGACCGACCGGGATTCAGCCGCGCGCGCCATTCGGCAGATGTTCAGCGACATCGCTCCGCGCTACGATCTTCTGAACCATCTGCTTTCGGCAAATATAGACAAGCTCTGGTGGCGGCGCACCGCCAGAACTTTTTCGCATATCCTCGCCAGACCGGATGCGAAGGTGCTTGATCTCTGTTGCGGGACCGGCGACATGACGTTTGCTCTTCGCCGACAGGGGAATGGGGCAGAAATCACGGGCGCGGATTTTTCGCACACCATGCTTGTGTTGGCGAGGAGAAAGAACTCCGGTCCGCGCAATATCAAGTGGATCGAAGCCGATGCTTTGAATCTTCCGTTTGTCGATCAGAACTTCGATCTCGTCACCTCCGCATTTGGTTTCCGCAATCTCGCGGACTACGATTCCGGCCTGCGTGAAATTCTGCGAGTGCTTCGCCCCGGCGGCGAATGCGGCATTCTGGAATTCGGCGAGCCCAAAGGAATATTGGGCAGGTTTTATAACTTCTATTTCAAATCCGTGTTGCCGCGCATCGGAAGAATGATTTCCGGCAACAGTGGCGCATACTCCTATCTTCCAGCTTCGGTCGAACGTTTTCCACAGCCGGATGAAATGCTGTCGCGCATGAATCGAGCCGGATTTCGTGATCCCAAATGGATGCCGTACACGTTTGGCATCGCCGGGCTTTATCGCGGGATTCGATGACGTTTTGTGCGGTTCCGTCTTAAGCGAAATCGAAGGTCTGGCTGGTTAGTTGCTCTTGCCGGCAGGAATCGCCTGAAACTTCGATTCAACTCCCCTGAAGCAATCAGCAAACGCGTCCGCGGCCGAATAGCGCACTACGTCGTCGTATTCGTGTCCAAGGAACTGCTTCAGGCGAGACGTATCCATTAGCGTATCGGAAAGCATATAAGGCGCGACATCGGGAGGAATGGTTGAGAGCTTTCGTGCCCACAGAAAACGCAACACGAGTTCGAAAAGCTTCTCTGTTGGCACGCGCCGCAGTTTCGCATTTGCTAACCGAACGCATTGCTCGTAGGTTAGAGCCCCGCTGCCTGCGATATTGAGAATTGTCAATCGCTGAGATTCCGGCTCAGTCTTGTTCAGAATAAAAGCGATGAGCCTGGCCACATCGTCGATATGAACGAATTGAACGTGGTGGTGCAGGTATTGGTTTCCTGACGGCAACAGGCAAGGCAGGCGTTTGCCTTGTGTCCTCATGCGAGCAGCACGTTTGCTCGTTCCTCCAGGAATGCCACGGAAGGCTTCCATGAAATAGTTCTCAATTCCTGCACCGGCAAAAATATGCGGGCGCAAAATGTAAGCACTGCAGCCGCGCAGCGCAGGCGCGCGTTGCTGCACCACACGATCGGCTTCCATCTTATGCATGCCGTAAACATACGTATGCGCCGCCAGGGGTCTATCTTCTGTGGCGGGCGTTGAAAGATTCGGGCCATAGGCCGAGACGCTGCTGAGAAAAATAAATTTTTCCACCATCGGCCATTCCCGGTTTGCCTCAGTCACTGCCTCCGTAATGCGAGCTGTTCCGGCGACATTCGCCTGCCACATCCGATTCTTGTCCAGAATTCCGGTGCGCACTGCGTCCATCACGAACGCGAGATGGACCACCGCGACCGGACGTACTTCGCGCAACAGGCCCAAGAATTCCAGGCAGGAAGATTCCAGACTGAAGTCCATCTTTACGAATTGCAGCGACAGGTCAGGTTTTGGCGGGCGAAAATCCACCCCGACTACGCGAAACCCCGAAAGCAAAGGCAGAAGTCGTTGCCCGAGGTTGCCGGAAACCCCAGTTACAACAATACAGGGAAGCGCATCTGCCATTTAGTTGTTACCAGGTGCGTGAGGCTGAGTTGTCGGAGTTTCATTGGGATGCTTCAACGATGGGGGAGCAGGACTCGCAAAATAGCGTTCGTCGTAGGTCGTCTTCGCTGAATTCTGCAAACTCTCAAAGGAAGTCTTCAGATTTTGCCCCTGCAGGGTGCGCGCGATTTCCTCATGAACGCTGGCGAGCGGCAAGGTTGTAATTTCTTCGACTTTGTAGATCCTGTATCCTGAGGGATCGCTGTACAGCTCTGAGACGTCCCCCTTCTTGAGATTGAAAATCGAGCTATCCGTCGGAGGGATACTATTCTTGCGCTGATTTTCCAGTTTAACGGGAACGGGTTTTGCCTTGCTTCCGGCAAAGGCATAGGCTTCCTGCTGCAACTTGGCGAAGTCTTCCCCAGCCGCTGCGCGCGCGCGCAGTTTGTCGGCTTCGGTCTTCATTTCAGTTTCTGAAGCTTCGCGTTTTTTCTGTGCGTCTGGATCGTTGGGCTTCTGGGCGGCATTTTCCATCTGTTTTTGCCGCGGAATGAAAATACGGTCAAAACTGATCGTCCTGTAGTCGTCCATGTGCTGTTGGTAATAGTCGGAAATCGCGCTATCGGAAACATTGGCCGCGTTTTTCTGCAACTCCTGCCCGGCCTCTCGCGCCAGCAGTTGAATTCGCGCCAGATACATCTCCTCGTCAAATTGTGGGCCTTTGTCCAGGCCCATATCGTGCGCTTTGTCTGCAAGCAACAAAACGGTGACATATCGTGTCGCAAACTGCTTCCTCGCAGCTTGCGACATATTCGGTTGCACAGCGTTGACGACCTTCTCGAATTCCGCTCTCGTAATCACGGTATTACAGTCGGCCGGAGTGGCGTTCCCGTTGCCGGTTCTCTCGCATAGGCCGTTCACGGTGATTACCGGAGTGTCTGGGCCAACGACGGTGTTTGGTATCAGTTCATTCGGGTCCGCTGGACGTGTTTTTAAAGTTGGTGTAGGTGTGGTGGACTGGCTCGCCGCTATGCCCGCCAGCAACAAGAGACAGACTCCACCGTGAATGATGCCTCTCAAAGGGACCTCCGAAAGTTTTGGAAGGGATAATACAGAATCCTAGCACATGCGGGCGGCGGTTAACTTGCCCGTCGTGCTTGGCGGAAGCGTGTTCCGAGGCGATAATTCCCATATGTCAGGCATGCCGGCAGCGTTCAGTCAGGAGGCGATGCGTACTGAAAAGCGTCATGCCGCCGCCAACTCACTCGTTGCTGCTCTGGCAATTACCGGCCTAAAGATTTTTGTCGGAATTACGACCGGCAGTCTGGGAATCTTGTCCGAGGCTGCGCACTCTGCCCTGGATCTGATCGCGGCAACCATAACATTATTTTCCGTACGGGTTTCAGACAAGCCTGCCGATGCTGACCATCAATATGGTCACGGAAAAGTGGAAAACTTCTCCGCGTTTATCGAGACAGGGCTGCTGCTTGTCACTTGCGTCGTCATCATTTACGAAGCCTTCAACCGGCTCTTGTTCCACCACGTACATATTGAGCCTACGATTGCTGCTTTCCTGACTTTGCTTTTCTCGATGGCAGTTGATTTCTGGCGTTCCCGTGCGCTGGGGACGATCGCAACTAAATACGATAGTCAGGCGCTGCAAGCTGACGCGCTCCACTTTTCAACGGATATCTGGTCAAGCGGTGTGGTGGGCGTTGGACTTGCCCTCGTGCTTTTGGGAACAAGGCTGCATTCCCCCTGGTTGGCTGCGGCCGATCCCATTGCCGCTCTGTTTGTTGCAGGCGTCATCATTTTTGTAAGTACACGCCTGGCGCGCCGCACGATTGACGCACTTCTTGACGCTGCCCCCGCCGGAGCACGCGGCAAAATCATCCGGGCCCTGCAAAACATTGAAGGTTTACTTGAAATCGATCGCGTGCGCATACGGCGTGCCGGAAATCGCTACTTTGCAGATGTGTCGGTAGGGCTGGCGCGAAATGTTACCTTCCAGAGGTCGGGCCAACTCGCCGATGAAGTCACCAATACCGTCCATCGCGTGCTTCCGAATACCGATGTTGTGGTGCACTCCATTCCGCGAGCTGGTTCGGCGGAAAACATTTTTGATCGTGTTCGCGCGGTCGCAACCCGCCACAATCTGAACGTTCATGACGTCAGCGTTCAGGATCTGGATGGCCGCTTACACGTTGAGCAGCACCTGGAAATGGACGAGCAACTTCCATTGCGTGAAGCGCATGACCGCGTGACCGTACTGGAGTCGGAAATTCGTGCCGAAGTCCCGGAACTCGCATCTATATTGACTCATATAGAGAGCGAACCTGCGACCATCGAAGCTGGTGAGCAGATTCAGCGAGACGCTCGGCTGGAACGGAAACTTAAAGCCGTCTCCGCTGGGTTGCCCGGAATTGTCGATACTCACGATATTGAAATCAAACGCGTGAACGGCCGGCTGTATATTTCCTGCCACTGCACATTTCCCGACGACATGCCGCTTTCGCGTGTGCACGATCTTTCAACCGCGCTCGAGACCCGCTTCAAGCAGGAAGAGCCGGAACTGTTTCGCGTGCTGATCCATCCTGAGCCACGAACTGACAATCGGAGGTAAGAGTGATTCAAGCTGCTGTGAAGTGGGCCGGCAAAATGCAGTTTACCGGTGCGGGAAATGCAGGTCATGAAATCATGCTGGACGGCGAAAGCAAGATCGCCAATAGTCCGATGGAACTGGTCTTGCTGGCGCTTTGTGGATGCACGGCGTACGACGTTGTCACTATCCTGCAAAAAAAGCGCGAGCCGTTCACCGCGGTTGAAGTGAGCGCTCAGGCAGAGAAGGCCCCAGATTCGCCCCGCGTCTACACTGAAATCAAAATGCTCTACCAAGTGAAGGGGAATATCACTCGGAAAGCGGTCGAGGACGCTGTACGTTTATCGGAAGAAAAATATTGCTCCGTCTCTGCCATGCTGGGAAAGACTGCTCGTATCACTTACGAAATTCAGCTGGATGCGAAGTGACGAATACCGCGAGTTTCCCTACCGTTCGCGATGCGCAGGGACCATCTTCAAGTGACAAGCGAGCGAGTGCCGTTCATGGATTTCTTTACATCGGTGCGGCCGCATTCTTTTGGGGACTCTCCGCCAGCCTGGGCCGCGCGGCATTCACCGGACGCCTATTGTCTGGCTCTGGAATTCGTGACATCGATCCGCTGATTCTTTCCCAGTGCCGTACCGGATTTTCCTTTCTTGCTATTGCACTTGGTCTTCTTGCTCGCCGCGGCATCGCGATTTTTCGCATTCCACGGTTGGATGTCGTAAAGCTATTTCTGCTTGGCACTGCCGGCGTTGCGGTTTCAAACTACTTCTACTATCTCGCGATTCAAAGAACGAATGTGGCAACAGCGATCATTATTCAATACACCGCGCCAGTATGGGTCCTCATTTATATGGTTCTGCGCCGAACCGAACGTCTAACGCTCGCGAAAATGGGATCGGTCGCGCTGGCGGTGATTGGAATTGCGCTAGTGATCGGCGTCGTAGGTCGTGGCGGAATGCGACTGGATACGGTTGGCGTAGTAGCCGCTCTGCTCGCCGCGTTTTCTTTCAGCTACTACAACATTGGCGGTCATTACCTCCTCGCGAGATACGATCGCTGGATCGTGCTGCTTTACACAACCCTTGCAG
>DATBIE010000089.1:0-5021 GCA_036557105.1 Terriglobales bacterium | reverse complement strand
GACGCTTTCGGTGAGCAATGTGAACGGCAATGTCGGAGGCGTCTACACACAGCCGGTGTGGTACGCGGGAGGAACAACGCCCCTGATCTCATCTCCAGCGGTCCAGCTTCCAGTGCCGGTCGCCCAACACCAGATTATCGGCCGGCGAATGTTTGGGCATGAGCATGGCGCTGAGACGCAGCGGCCCTGGGTCTATTACGCTTCTGAAGAAGAGACTACTAGCGCGGCGTCCGCCTCTGTAATGGCAAAGTCTGCACGACATGCAGCACGCACCATCACTAACCAGGACGTCGAGCAAGTCAACCAGAAGAACGGCTCAGTGAAATACGACGGCAAGACCGAGAAGATTCAGTAGCTGTCGAAAAGAGCGACGTGTGGGGCGGGCGCCCTCGCCCGCCCATATGCTTACCGCTGCGCCAGCCCTTCCAGCACGTCAAAGAATTCAGGATAGGAAATCATCGCCGCATCCGCTCCTTTTATCTCCGTCTCTCCTTCTGCACGTAGTGCTGCAACTGCAAACGCCATTGCGATCCGATGGTCCCCGAACGAATCAACCGATGCCCCATGCAGCTTCTGGCGGCCAGGAATTCGCAATCCGTCGTCGAATTCTTCCACTTTCGCTCCCATGGCGCGCAGATTTTTTGCCACGCTGGCAATGCGATCTGACTCTTTCACCCGCAGCTCGCGCGCATCGCGAATCTCGATTCCTTCTTCGGTATAAGGCGCAATTGCCGCCAGCACCGGAATCTCATCAATCAGCGCGGCGGTGTCTTCGCCAGCTACACTCGCCCCTTTCAGCATTCCCCCTTGCACCTGCGCCATTCCGACTAGTTCCCCGTGCTCTTCCCGCATATCGCTCGGGGCAATGCGCAGACCCAGTCCGACGAGGAAGTCAAGCAGGCGTGCTCGCGTCGGATTCAGTAGAAGGCCGGAGATCGTTAAATGAGAGTCAGGAAATAATCCCGCCGCGCACAGAAAGAACGCCGCGCTCGAGATATCACCCGGAATCGTCGCTTCTATCGCAGTCAGCTTCTGGCCTCCTTCAATGGCAACTTCTTTCATGCGGCGATCAAGATGGGCGCCGAAGGCCTGCAGCGCCTGCTCGCCGTGGTCCCGCGTCTGGATCGGTTCCTGCACCTGCGTGGTTCCGCTGGCATAAAGCCCCGCAAACAACAATGACGTCTTCACCTGAGCGCTCGCCACAGGAAGCTTGTAGTCAATACCTCTCAGCCTTCCTCCCGTAATGCGCAACGGAGGCCGGTCTCCCTCCGCGGAACTGACCTTTGCGCCCATCATCTCTAACGGCTTGATGATCCTCGCCATGGGTCGCCGCGACAGGGACTCATCACCAACCAATTCGCTGGTAAATTTCTGCCCGGCCAAAACACCGCTCAACATTCGTATGGTCGAACCGGAGTTTCCGCAATCGAGCGCAGTCTCAGGTTCTTTGAGCGTCGCGCCATTGCCATAAATGGCCACTGCGTTTCCAATTCGTTCCCATTTCACTCCAAGAGTTCTCAAACATGCCAACGTACTGGCGCAATCAGCGCCGGTCGAGAAGTTCTTAAGTTTGGTCATGCCATTGGCAATTGCTCCGAGCATCGCGTACCGATGTGAAATGGATTTGTCCCCCGGCGGGCTCATGGCTCCGGCGAGTCCCTTCGCAGCACGTATTACCACGTTCTTTTTCTCAGACATTGTTCTTTCAATATAGCGGATGGCGCTTGCTTCTACTCACCCGATGGTCGCCTCTAGTTGACAATCATCCTGCCAGCCACAGACAATCAAACACAATCCACTCTCCGTGTCGCCCCGATGGCGCACGGCGCACCTTGCAGTCACCGATGTTCCGCCCGCCTAAGTACCCAAGGAGAACGTTAGTATGCAGTGGCGCGCCCTTCCAGCCCGAACCCTGAGCATATTTCTGCTTTCGCTTTTCAGCGTGACAGGAATCACTGCAGCGCAGGTCAGCCCGATAGAGCCCGGTTCCGAACGACCGATGTTCCGGCACATCCCCGGTAAGCTTCATGCACCGCTCTACACATTCGAAGCAACTACCACGCCGCTCAAAACCTGGAATGGATATTTTCATCACAACGGGAAGCTCTACAAGTACAACATGGTAGGGACTGCGCCTTTTACCGGAACTTCCACCACGGTATCTGTCGAACTTGTCCCGGTTCGGATCATCATCGTCAACAAGGACGGCGTTAAGACCACCTACGATCCACACCACGTCCTTACTAACGGCTATTCAGTAATTACGAATACTGTGGCATCTCCACTGTTCAAGAAAATCGGATTCAGCTCAGGCGGCGTGAACATGGGTACGACTCAATACATCGATGCCTATCAACGCGCAAACTTCTGGGGTACGGTGCGAAACCACACTGGGTACCACTTGTTGCTTGGCGGGCCCACCGTCCTGGCGCAGCAGACCTTGAGCCCTCCTTCGAATAAAGGAAAAAAAGGTAATGCATTTGGATTTTCAGCTGGATTGATCGATATGGCTTGGTTCGACGCGCAGGCGCAGAGTTTGGTCAAGAAACTCGGGACCAAACCGAATACCCTTGTTATCTTTCTCACTTTCAATATCTATCTAACCGACACTGGTACATGTTGCGTCGGCGGCTATCACAGCGCAACCGGCAGCACGACAGCTCCGCAGGCTTATGTCCAGGCAACCTATGTCGATCACGAGGGAGTCTTCGCGCAGGATGTCTCAGCGCTCTCGCACGAAATTGGCGAGTGGGCCGACGATCCCCTCGTCGTGAATACGAATGGAAACAACACTCCTTGCGGGATCCTGGAAAACGGCGATCCGCTCCAGAACGACTACAACTACGGCGGACATCGCTATAAGGGTACGAACGGATTTACCTACAATTTGCAGGACCTCGTCACCCTTCCTTATTTCGGCGCGACGCCATCCACCTCAGTGAACGGCGAATTTACCTTTAAGGGCGAGGGGCTGACAGTTTGCGAGAACGGACCTTAGGTGAATAGATCTAAAGGGTTCGACAAAGCGAAGCCGAATTATGGAAACGGTTACGATTCGCTGAAGTCGATCATTACAGGTGCCGCTCGGAACCCTCGAGTCTTGATTCCCACATAAACCAGGCCAATTGCGAACCAGATTCCGCCGACAATTTTTGCGAGCGGATTAAGATTCCACCAGATTAATCCGCAGAAACCGAATCCGATTAGCGGAAGGATTGCGTCGCGAATCGGGTTTCGGTGGTATCCAGGCTTTATCGACACAGTAAACTGCCAGAACGTAGCGAAGTTCACTCCCATGAAGGCAAGGAATGCGCCGAAGTTAAGCAGTTCACCCGCGTGCTGGTAAGCACTGCCTACATAGTTCAGCAGGACCGCGCCTGCAAACGAAAGAATTCCGATCAGGACGATGTTAAATGTTGGCGTATTGCTTCCTGGCTTTATATAACCGAAAGTCTTCTTCGGCAGCACGCCATCGCGCCCCATCCCAAACAAGAGCCGCGCCGCACCCAGAGTTCCCGTGAGACCGCTGCCAAATGCAGCGACGATCAAAATAATTCCCATTGCGTTGAAGAGGAAAATTCCACCGACACGACTGCAGATGTCCATGAACGCGGTTTCAAGATTCGGGAACGAGCGCCAGTCTGGCCAGACGCGCGCGCCGAGATAAGCTTCAAACGCGCTACAGACGCCGGCAAAGATACAGGTCAGCACGACTGCAAGAAGCACGTTGCGCTTGGGATTTTCCACGTCCTCGGCGAGAGTCGTCACGCCATCGAAGCCAATGTAGGTCAGTGCAGCGAACGACGTTGCGGTAAGAACGCGATGAGAGTTGAAGGTGCGTGGATCGTACAGCGGCTGAAGGGAAAACAGGCCATGCCATCCCTCGGTGCCGAATAGAAAACGGATAGCCAGCACGACAAAAATCACGACTACAGCAGACATCACTGCGAGCAGGACCTTGTTCGAACGTGCGGAGGATTTGACTCCTGCAAGATTGAGCACGGTCATGATTCCAACAATAATTGCAGCCCAGACGGCGAACGGAACCATAGGGGTGTAGCGTTCGTGCATCGCAGTCGCAATCCAAACCGTGTTGATAAGCGGCTGCAGCAGGTAATCGAGAATCATCGCCCAGCCGGCAAGAAAACCAAGATGCGGGTTCAAGCCTTTACCGACGTAGGTATAGGCAGATCCGGCGGTGGGATACAAAGCCGCCATGCGGCCATAGCTGACCGCGGTGATCAGCATGGCGAAAAGCGCGATCAGGATGATGGTGACGAAATGGCCATCGGAAAGCTTCTGTGCCACGCCATAGAGCGGAACCGGGGCGATCGGCTGGATGAGTACGATCCCGTAAAAAATCAGGTCCCAGAGGGTTAAAACACGCTTTAGGCGAGGTGCGGAGGCTACGGTTGCGCTTTCCATGTGCGGGTATTGGAACTGGTGTGCAGCAGCAAAGTCAAGGTTAAAACGATTAACGAGCCGTCAAGTTTCAGTCATCAGCCATCAGGAAAACAAGTATCGCCAACTCACCTGCGATTCACAGATCTGCTCGGGAATTCATAGCTGTAGCCTCGCGGTTCGTTTCCTGAGACAAACCGTGTATTGAACTGGAGCATGTATTTCAGGTGATCGTCATCGCCGGGGAACGATTTGCCGGGATATGGATACGTTCCCATGCGCCTGAACGGCAGTGGCTCGACCGTATTGCCATCGGCCGCGTAAAAGTCCATGTCTTTCTCGTAGCCGTTGGCATTGAAAAAGTAGTCGCGCGTCCAGCCTTTCGGAAGCGGCGGTAGCTTCGCGGGATCAAATTCCAAAGCGACTTCTTCCCCGGAGCCGAAAACTACGAGCTTATCGTCGAACGAACTGAGTAGAGGCCGGACATCTCCATAACGCGTGTACTCGCCCGCCTGTCGTGCGTAAGGTCCAGTTCGACTGACCTGTTCATAAACGTACTTCACGTTTCCAGGCGGCAGGTCCTCGATCTGACGCGGGTAGCCGTGGAATTCGAGATTCGC
>DATBIE010000088.1:0-4575 GCA_036557105.1 Terriglobales bacterium | reverse complement strand
CGTTCTCAATTTGATGTACGAGCCTGAGCGCCGCATCGATGTCGAATGGGGGAAAGAAGATGGAGCGCCAGTCGCGTTCCCGGTCAAGCTGACAGTTTTCTGCGACGACCGCTTCGGCATGTTGAAGCAAATCACCGCCGTTATCAGCGACACCAAGACCAACATCCGTAACATCGGCGCCCGCACTGAAAATGGCCAGGCCAACGTCGATATCGTGATCGAAATCGAAGATCTCAAGCACCTCGAAAACATCATCCACGGCGTGCGGAAGATTCCGGGTGTGCACGATGTGCAGAGATTGCAGAGGGTGTGAACTTTTGCAGAGACAACAAGCCGTATCAATGACGGATATCGCCATTTTGCGCCGGAGCCTTGTCAAGTGCCTTCCGGCGGCTTAAGCTGCCGATTCACGAAAACCTTGGTTTGCACAAAATGTACAAACTCACCTTTCTTTTGTTTCTTTCTCTTCAAGTCGTCGGCTGTCGGAATTCCGCCACCTCGGAAGCTGCATTCACAGGCAATATCCGTATGACAACACCTTTTACACAGCCTTCCGTCCACGACGGGCGGTTGTATCTAAGTAATGGACGACTACGAGTTGAATTGGGCGCGCTGGTTCTCGTCTATATCGTCAGCAAGCACAGCGGGTGGGAGATGTTCCCACAGTCGAAACAGTACATAGACATTGGGGAGAAGCAGGTGTCCACATATCTGCCCCCGCTCACAAACGGGTCTCCATGTCCTCACTCGGATAGGCCAGCAGAATGCAGAATGCTTGGTAAATATACCGTAGGGGGACGCCAAGCCACTAAGTGGTCGGCTGTAAATCAGCACGGCGAACCCGTGTACCTGTGGACGGACGACCAGCTGGGCATCGCTCTTCGATTGGAAATTGAGAATGTCATGTATGAAGTTTCGAGCATTCACCAAACAAAGGTCGCTAACAGCATGTTCGAACTTCCCGCGGGCTATACCCAAGCGCCGGAATCCTGGAGAAAAAGCTTTGGCTCAAACCCACAGTGAATTGATGAAAGGCACACCGAGACCTTCTTTAAATGCCGGGTGCCCCATTTCTCCCCGGTTTTGGGACAAGTGGGTGATCTAGAAAAAATGATTGTCATCCCTAGCGAACGCTGGCACCCACGATGCGGTCAATCGACGGCGTAGCTGCACGCGATCCAATCCACCCGTCCTTATGGGCGCCGGTGCCAATGTCACCGTCATCGTCAGATCCCTCTCCCGGCTTTCAGCCATGTTCGGGATGACATCGGGAGATCTGGAATGATTTCTGCCCCCCAGCCGCGCAGCGGCGGTATATAAATAGCCCACGGCCCTTCGGCTTCGCTCAGGGTAAACTCCAGCCGTGGATACGTAAGGCAAACATGTCCGAGTTCCGTAGGGACGGCACAACAATCAGGCACACCGACGGCATAAGGAGGCTTCATTCAAATGAAAAATTCAGAGCGTTCTGATAACCAGACTTCTTGCTCTCGTCGGCGGTTTCTTCGTGCTACGCCGGCGACGGTAGCCGCATTAAGCGCTGTGCCCCTGCTCGGCACTGCGACGGAGGCGCTCGCCGCTACGTCTTCGAGTCATCGCGCGAATGAGCGTCCGGACTACTACGACAAGCTCGGCGTGACCAAGCTCATCAACGCGGCAGGAACCTACACCGAACTTACATCGGCGGTGATGCCACCTTCGGTCCGCGCCGCCGTCGCACAGGCCGCATTGCATCCCGTACACCTCGATGATCTGGAGGAGAAAGCAGGAGCATATATCGCGGAAAAGCTAAAAGCGGAAGGCTGCTGCATCAGCTGCGGCGCATCCTCGGCGATCACGCTCGCTACTGCAGGCTCGGTCATGGCCGCAAACAATTGTCAGCCACTAGATATACCAATCAGGATTGGCACTCCACAGTTTCCGAAGAACGAGGTTGTCGTCCAGAAGATTCATCGTTATGAATACGACGTGGCCATGCAGCTCTGCGGTATCAAACTCATCGATGTCGTAACGTTGGACGACTACAAGCAAGCCCTTGGCCCGAACACCGTGATGACTCAGTATTTCAATGCGGCCGACGAAGTAGGCATAAGCCGCGAGGACTGGATCGCCGTTGCACACAGCAAAGGTGTTCCGTGCCATCTGGATGCCGCTGCGGATATGCCGCCGATCTCGAATCTTTGGAAGTACACGGGGATGGGATTTGACATGGTGTCTTTCTCAGGTGGAAAAGGAATTCGCGGACCCCAGAACGCCGGTCTTTTGCTGGGCAAGAAAAAGTACACCGACCTCGCGCGGCGGAACATTTGCCCAGTAGATTCGGTCGGGCGCGGCATGAAAGTCGCCAAAGAACAAATTATCGGTATGGTCGCCGCTGTCGATTGGCTGCTCAGTCAAACCGATGATGGATTGGAGAAAGAATCGCGCGAACGTATGAAGGTGATCACCGGCATGCTGAAAAACATACCGAGCGTTGAGACCAGTATCATTGTGCCGGAGCTGGCCAACCACGTTCCTCACTTGATAATCAATTTCGATCCGCAGATCATCGGCGCTTCGGCGCGCGAGCTCAAAGTCCGTCTACGCACGGCAACGCCTTGCATCGAAGTAAATCCTCACACCGCAAGCACAACCTCCTCGCAGGGTGTTCCGGCACAATCCAACGCGCTCGTAGTCACGACGTTCCTTCTCAATCCGGGAGAAGAATCCATCGTTGGCCGGCAGATTCGCAAAGTGCTGAAGAATCCCAAATCCGTAGGCACATATCCGCCGCCTGCCGAGACTTCGGCCTGATCGCTGCAAGGCGGTTATTCCTTGCGGCGTTGCTTGCGAACGAACGAAAGCCCGCGTTTCAACTCCGCGCTCAAATCAGATCCTTCCGTTGCAATCTGGACCGGTTCTCCGTCTGATTCCCGGCCCAACCACCGGTTCAATTCTTCACGCGAAGAAAACACATATCGTCCTTCCTTCTTTACCGGCATTCCAGACTTTGCCCAGCGCTGTGCTACTGCGACTGGCTGCCCAAGAAACGTCGCGATTTGGTGCCATCCTTTCAATTGACCGGCCGGCGGTGCTGATTCTTTTCGCTTCGGCATTACTGTTGTACGATGCCCCATGTAGCATGGGAGCTGTACCCCATTCCGCTATACTGATGTGTCATGAATGTTGAGCGGACAATTGCGGAGATCGAATCGCTGGAGCGGATGTTCACCGCTCCCGATACGCGGCCGATGACGGCAAGCGATCTCTCGGCAGCAAACCGGCGCCACGATGAGAGGCTCGCGAAAAGCCCCTGGTTCCGGCTGTGGCAGAGCTACGGTATCTGCTGCCGCGGCGAGTCCCCATCCCTCCAACTCGGCGAGATCGAGAGCTAGATTTTAGACTTGAGATTCCTGATCAGACTCTGCGTTCGTCGAGCTTGTTTCTCTGCGGTCTCTGCGGTTAAAAGCTTTTGACCCTTACACACGACATCTATCCACCCACCTGGTTCCCTCGCAATGTCGTAAAATCCACTATCAAATGCGCAGCGTAATCTCCACCCCTGACGCTCCCAAGGCCATCGGCCCTTACTCGCAGGCGATCAAAGCCAACGGATTCATCTTTGTCTCCGGCCAGGTCGCATTCGATCCGGCAACACAGCAGATCATCAACGGCGATGTCTCGGCCCAAACCGATCGCGTCCTGAAGAATCTTTCCGCCATCCTGAAAGCCGCCGGCGCCGGCCTCGACAAAGTTGTCCGCTCCACTGTCTTCCTGAAAAACATGAACGACTTTGTCGCAATGAACGAGGTTTACGCAAAATTCTTTACTGCTGACCCGCCCGCCCGTTCCACGGTTGAAGTGGCTCGCCTTCCCAAAGACGTGCTGGTCGAAATTGACGTAATCGCGATCGCGTAACGCAACGCCTGGTGTGGACGCGGGAGGCATTAAGAGACTTATGTCCAAAAGCGCGATCCGCAGAACTCGCGGCGCTAAACGCTTTTTTGCGATGTCGCTTCAACTTTCATTGCAGATTTCAGGTCAAGATTTCGAATAAGGCGTAAGAGGGAGTTTGGGTGCACTCCCAGCGTTTTTGCGGCCGCAATGTAGTTGCCGTTTGCTTTGCGCAGGGCGTCCAGGATGAGTTCCCTCTTATGGTCCCGCAGGTTGCCGAGATAGTTCGCATCGGCAGCCGGACTCGATCCGGCCTCGAAGACCGCTTCGGGAAGGTCCTCGGGCAAAATCGAATCTGATGAGCCGAGGACGACGGCGCGCTCCATGGCGTTTTCAAGCTCGCGAACGTTTCCGGGCCAGTCATAGCTAGTGATGCTTGCACGCGCCTCGGCGGAGAGGGGCTTCACTCTGACCTTGCATTTGCGGGCTGCTTTCGAAATGAAATGATCCGCAAGCAGGGGAATGTCTTCGCGGCGGTCGCGCAGCGGCGGCATAGACAGTGCGACAACGTTCAGCCGGTAATACAAGTCGGCGCGGAAACTACCGCTCTTAACCGCTTCAGTAAGGTTCCTGTTGGTTGCGGCGATCAAGCGAATATCCAGCTTGATAGGTCGCATGCCACCCACGCGCTCGAATTCGCGC
>DATBIE010000087.1:0-47120 GCA_036557105.1 Terriglobales bacterium | reverse complement strand
TGTTTGTGCCGTTGATCGGTCGTGCGGCAGAACTGACCGGTACTAAAACGAAAAATGGAGGCACGGGCGTCTCGCCCGTGCATTCGACGGGCGGGGACGCCCGTCGCCCCACAATCAAGGAAGAAGGAACTCACAAATCCGCCGCTTCGCTGCGGGTTATCGCTGATCATTCGCGTGCCGCAACATTTTTGATTTCTGATGGAGTGCTGCCCTCAAACGAAGGCCGCGGATACGTATTGCGCAAGATCATCCGTCGCGCGATTACTCATGGCCGCCTGCTTGGCCAGAGCAAGCCATTTCTACACGAGATGGTATTCGCTGTTCGTGATCTGATGCAGGATGCATATCCGGAGTTGAATGCCACGGCCGATCGAGTCGCCAAAGCAGTTCATGTTGAAGAGACGCGATTTGCACATACGCTCGAAGCTGGCCTTGAAAAGCTCGAATCAATGCTCAACGAGAATCGTTTCGGAGGGCGCGAAGCGTTCACGCTCTACGATACATTCGGAATGCCGCTCGATTTCATGCAAGATGCTGCTCGTGATCGCGGCATCGCTTTTGATCAGGAAGATTTTGATTCGGCCATGCAGGAACAGCGTGCCCGCGCTCGTGCTTCGTGGAAAGGTGCAGCCAAGCAGACCGCGAACCCCGCGTATCAGCAGCTTCCCAAATCAGTTTTCGAAGGCTATCTGCAGACGCGTTCCGAAAATTGCGAAGTGCTGGCGATCATGAAGAATGGACAAGGCGTGCAAGAGCTCAAATCCGGAGAAGAGGGCGAGGTCATCCTCGACCACACGCCCTTCTACGCCGAATCCGGAGGACAGGTTGGGGACCGCGGCACTTTCTACAGCGACGAAAGGAACGCCGTCGTCGCGGAAGTCAAAGGCTGCTATTACCCCGTCCAAGGCGTAAGGGCACACGAGGTAATTGTGAAAGGGGAGTCAAATTCCCCACCCTCGCCTAAAGGGGAAGGATGGGGCACCCGAGGAATTTGTGTCGGCGACAAAGTCGACGCTGTCGTTGACACCTCCATCCGCGCGGCCACCATGCGCAACCATACAGGCACGCACCTGCTCCATGCCGGTCTGCGCGAAGTCCTTGGCAAGCATGTAAAGCAGGCGGGATCGCTGGTCGCGCCGAATCATCTTCGTTTCGACTTCTCGCATTTTACCGGTGTCGAAGATGAAGAACTGCAGGACATCGAAGACATCATCAATAAGGAAGTCCTGCGCAACGAAAAAGTGCAGGTAATCGAAAACGTTCCCATCGATGTAGCCGTAAACGAATATCACGCGATGGCTCTGTTCGGCGAGAAGTACGGCGACCGCGTGCGCGTGATTAAGATCGGCGACTTTTCGACTGAACTCTGTGGCGGCACACACACTGGTGCGACGGGCGAGATCGGCCTGATCAAGATTCTGAAAGAAGGCAGTGTGTCTTCTGGCGTACGACGAGTAGAAGCCATCACGGGAGAGGGATCTCTGCAGCACTTTCGAAAGGACCATGAGCTCGAAGAAGTAGTGTCCAGGTTTGTGGTTCCCACCTTTCGCCAAAACCGGGCGAAAGATGGGGCACCCACATCCCAACAAGAGTCAAATTCCCCACCCTCCGCCAAAATCGCGGAAGGGTGGGGCAACCCTGAGTTTTCTCCGGCGCAAGCCCTGAAAGCCGAGATCGAGAAAAAAGATGCCGAGATCAAGCGCCTGGCTCGCGAACTCGATCAGGCCCGCATGAAGCAGGCGTCTTCATCGACGGCCAACATTGGCGAGAAAGTTAAAGAGGTTCGCGGCATCAAGGTCCTCGCGCACCGTGTTGACAATCTCGAGCGCGGGCAGATGCGTACTCTTGTCGACCAGCTTCGCGATAAGCTCGGCTCCGGCGTCGTTGTTCTTGGATCGGCAAATGACGGCAACGTTGCCCTGATCGTTGGTGTCACCAAAGATCTCACTTCGCGAATTCAGGCAGGAAAAGTCATCGGTCCAGTCGCGCAAAAGGTCGGCGGTAAAGGTGGCGGCCGTCCCGATTTGGCCGAAGCCGGCGGCAAAGATCCTGGCGCACTCGACGTGGCGCTCGGTGACGTGTACGGAGTTGTCGAAGGCCTTCTGCATTGACCTACTAAACTTGCGCTGCTGCCCTCTGGGCATCATTTACGACTGCTGATGCACTTTTCTCTGTCATCTTGTAATGCAAACGCAGAATCGTCACGCCAATAAATGAGATTTTGTGGTCGCAACGCAAGACGTTCTCGTTATCCACGTAAACGTGGAAGAGTTCGTGCAAAGTTCTGAAGTTGCGCACGCGCCAGTGCTTTTCTCCAGCTTTCACGATCCGGTAAAACCCGGAGCGGCCCCAACCCGACCCGCTCGAATCGAGTCCGAACGAGCCATCGAGATGCGCCACAGGCCGCAGATAGACATTCGCGCTGCCACGGCACGGAAACGTCACCTTCACAAGCGGGTTTTCCTCGTTCGGAATCCGGCAGATTGAATAGATACCCGCATAAATTACGCGGCCCGAAGACTTCAGACGCCGTAACCAGCCGGTGTGTCGAACTTCTCCCGACGCAGGATCGACTAGCTGCACGACCTCGCTGCTCATGCCCTTCGCTACATCGAGTGAAGAGAGCGGGAAGTTCAGCTGGTCCATGTGCGTGCTTAGA
Organism: Terriglobales bacterium; assembly: GCA_036557105.1. Lineage (GTDB taxonomy): Bacteria > Acidobacteriota > Terriglobia > Terriglobales > Acidobacteriaceae > Gp1-AA145. The sequence continues at coordinate 44,461 of DATBIE010000087.1, read as the reverse complement.
AACTCCACCAACAGCCAGAGAAAGAAGCGACCGACAAGGTACACCTCACTCCAGACTTCCAGGTTGTAGGCGGCCGCATGTTCATAGAAGTGACGGATGCGCGGATGCACTACATCTGGATTGAAACTCGGCCCCCGCAAACTTTCAAACTCAGGAATCAGTCCAGCCGTCTTGGGAGTACGCAAGTCCAAGCGATCCGATTCAGCAATGCGTTGGTAAATTCCGGCGCCAATCCGGCCACGATCGCCTAGAAAACAAGAAAGCCACGGCTCATCTGTAGGAACTAGCCGGCGGCCAGTTAGTCGAACCAGCAGCTCGATCCCGAGCGCAAGTCCTGACCCGAAAAGCGAGTGCAAAAAGCTGGATGTCTTTTCGCGAACCGCGTTGTTGGTCGTCGTCGACGTGGTGGTATCGGAGATCACTCGAAATAAATTGTGCCACTCTCCAACATGCTTACAAAGACACCATGGTCACTCAGGTCCCAGTCAGGCGCCCGGAACATTTTCGCCGGGCGCAGAATACGGAGGACTTCCATGATAAAGTCACCCGACTAGGAGACAACCATGATCCGACTTGCACCGGTCATTTTTCCGATTATTTTTACTGTGGCTACTGTGGCACAGCATACCGCGAACGTCGTTTATTACAGCGGGAACCAAGTCGAAGCTGATATTCGCAAGGCGCCTGCGAACAATATTGGTGAGTCGGAGATCAATTTAATCGAGCGCACTCCAAACCATGCTGCAATACTGCTTCGCCGCACCGCCCCGGGTAAGGCCGAAGTTCACGCGACTGAAAACGACGTCTGGTACGTGATCGACGGCGGGTGCGTCCTCATGACCGGCGGGACGCTGGTTGGCGCGGCACAGGAGAGTCCTGGACAGATTCGCGGATCATCGATCAAAGGCGGAAAAGAAATAGACCTTGGCAAAGGCGACTTCCTGCGAATTCCCGCCGGCGTCCCGCATTGGATTAAGAGCATACGAGGAAATGAGATTGTTTACATCGTGGTGAAATACTCAGGGAAATAGCCGCAAATGATCACGCCTTCTATCGCCGGCTCTCTTTCGAATGAGTTTCGATCAGCCCTTTGGTCAGGATCAGCAAACCGAAAATTTGCGTCCATTCGGAGACAATGTTTCCGACGACTTGCCCCCACTTTGAAGTCGCTTTCGAACCCACAAACAGCAAAATCCAGCCCGCCCCGGTCAGGACCAAAAAAATACTGAGCGAATGCTCGTGCAGTTTCTCGCGCAGCGGATTCCAGAAGCGGCCCTTTGGCTTGCGGCTTTCCGCGGACCCTTTTTCGTACATGATTTTGGTGGCAAGCACGGTGACCACGAGACCCGTCCAGTCGGCGATGGCATTACCAAAAAACGCGCCCCAGTGCTTGTCAGGATCGGAATACACGTACAGAACGATCCAGCAGAGCAGGATCACACTGGAAACAATGCTCAAGGAATGGCGATGAAAGAATGAACTTTTGTGTCTCACGCACGTTCGATGATGATAGTCGAACCCAGGTAGGCCAATTCACAAGGGGTAGATCCTGGAAACGTCCCAGCGTTCCCCTAAAAGCCGGTCCTGCATGCATTTTTGGTAGATTGGCGCCGGATTAGGATTACTTATCTGCGACCAGGCTCATCATCGCGTCAAAATCTTTGGTCTGCTGAGTGTCGGAAAGTTCAACACCCCAGAAGTTTCGAATGTCCTGCAACGCTTCGATTCCCGCCTGGAGTTCTGTGGAGCTGATATTCCGGATCCAGGCCACGCGAAAATTCGCTTTACGGCCATTGCGAATTAACGTGATGGTTTGGCCTCTTTCGAGGCTGATGCGCACACCACCTAGTCGAGCGCCGTTCGAGGTGATGTCCATGGTGTAGGCGAGGGCGGCGTCTTTATCGAAGGAAATCTTTACCGGCAAAACCATCTTCCTTCGGGAATTGCCGCGGCGCTCCTGCATGGCAAAGCTATTATGGTTTCGAGCTTCGAAAGTGAAAAGTTACTAAGGTCATAGGCGCCTTAACTCGCACGATCTTACAATCAAACGAATGGCTCAACCTTCCAAAGCCGGGGCCGTGTTCCTGTTCGTGTTTGGCCTACCGTTTCTCGGCTTCGGCCTGTTTGCTGCCTGGGCATTTCTCACCTCTTCCCACGTTGTTCATGGCAACAACAACCCGATTGCGGGCGCACTCTTCGCATTGGTTTTCGCCCTGATCGGCGCAGGCCTGATGTTCGGAGCAGTTGCCGGTTATCAGAAACAGAAGCAGCAGGCAGCCATTCAGGAAGCGAACCCAAATTCGCCATGGTTGTGGCAACCGGATTGGGCAACCGGCAGGGCTCTGAGCCGCAATCGCGGCTCCATAGTTGGCTGGTGGATCGGAACAGTGCTGGCAAGCATGCTTGTTTTGCCGATTGTTGCAACAGCGCTTCCTCCACTGTTACGTAGCTCAGATCCAAAGGCATTCATACTGGTTGGCCTCTGCCTTTTGCCTTTGATTCTCTTGATCGGCGCAGTGCGGGCCACCATTCGCCGGAAACGCTATGGCACGACGTATTTCGAGTTCGATTCGCAACCTTTTTCTCCAGGCAAGCAGGTCAGTGGGCGAATTCATCTTCAATTGGACACCTCGGTGTCACATGGAATCGACCTGAAGCTCTCTTGCATCCGGCGGATCGTCGTAGGATCAGGCAAAGAGCAGAGCACGAATGAAGCCGTCCTTTGGCAGAACCAGAAAAACGTGCCGCAGGGCGAACTGGAAGTTGGTCCACTGGGCACTGAGATTCCTGTTAATTTCGGAATTCCGCAGGACGCTTACGAAACGAACCATGACAATCCGCGCGATCAAATGCTATGGATTCTTCATGCAAAAGCCGACGTGCCTGGCATCGACTACTCGGACAAATTTGAAATCCCAGTGTTTCGGACAGGCAGCGGAGCTCAGAACTCGCCGGTCTCAAATGCCGATTTCTCGTCGAATTTCGGGTCATCATTCGGTGCAGCGGCGGCCGCAACTGCTCCGGCGTTTGAGTCGGATGCATCAGAAGTTACGGCGCCGTCTAATCCGAAAGTTGTAGTCTCCGCGACTGCGGATGGCTCAACTGAGTTCTACTTTCCGGCTTTCCGCAATCGCAGCCAAACGCTTGTGCTGGTCCTCATCACAACATTTTGGTCGGGAATCGTTTTGTTTCTCGCCAATTCGCGTGCTCCATGGTTCTTAGCGCCTATTTTTGGAGTCTTTGACCTGCTGCTGATCTACGGGTGCTTTCAGTCTATGTTCGGGAGTACGCGCATCCTGGCCGGCAACGGCAAACTGGTTATCTCGCGCAAGCTACTAGGCACGGGCACTCGCCGCGAAATCCCCTTCAGCGAAATCCAATCGATCACTGCCGGCATGGGCATTCAGAATTCAAGCTCGAAGAATGGCTCTTTTCGGATTCAGCTGCAGATAAAAACCGGACAAAGTGTGCGGCTGGTTGAAAATATCGCTGATCGCCAGGAAGCGCGCTGGGTCGTTTACCAGATCGAGAAACTGGCAGGATTGAAAATCGACACGCACGTAGCATTGCAGGATTCATTAGGCCGGGCCTACGCTGCGCCAGCGCGAATCTACACAGGTGGAATCCGGTCGTCGCCGAGGCCTATCCCTCGCGCAAACAAGATTTCAGCTGTTATTGGCGTTGCGATGTTTTCTGTCTGGACGGGATTCATTGTTTACCAGTTCGCGGGTTTCCACCACAAAGGCGTTCAGCATCGAGCAGTCACCATCTCTCAGACGGGTGCGCACAACACTACAGGCCGGGCTGCCTATTCACCACTCACCGATGAGGATGTGCAACGGATTCAACAACTCCCTGTTCAGCAACAAGCGGAAGAGCTTCTGGAACGTACGATTCAGCATGATCCGCGAGCTCTACAACTATTCGAGCAGAACATCGACTCGGCGGAATGGCTGGGTCAGATCAAACTGACGGATCGCATGAAGGACCTTGAACGGCGATCGGAATACTCGAACGATCTCCGCGTGCGCTATGCAAATGCCGATTTGAATCTATCGATGGATGGTTGGTCGAAGAATGACGAAACTGCTGACCTGTTGATTGAACGCGCCCGCACGGACCCGCACTATCGAACAGCGGCTGTTTACTTCATGGGCATGCTTGCGGGACGTGGGATTGCGTATAGCCGTATTTATCCGGTCCTGCTTGATTATGCGAAGCACGACCCTGACGAGACGGTCCGGGTTTGGGCGATCGAAGGAATGCGCTATCTGGGCACGGATGAAGCTCTCGACGAACTCTTCAATTCTTTTGTGAGTGATCCTTCGGACCGTGTGCGTGATCGCGCTGGATGCAATGTCTCCGACTGCGGCAACTTCAAACGTACGCAACGAATGCAGATGGTTCCCAAGTTCCTGGCACTTGCAGCGGATCCGAGCACCACGGCGCAGATGCGCAACTGGAGCTTCCTGGCGCTCCACGAAATCACAGACGAAAGCTTACCCAACGACGCTACAGTTTGGCAGAATTGGTACGATCACCACGGCGCGGAAAAGCTTGCGCGGTTCAAGGGAATGGACTGGTGGCAGGTCCGGGGAGACGAATAACTGCTCGATTCCCTTCGGTGTAGATTCGTAAACTCCGAACTGCACTCAGTCGTGGCTTCCGAAGCCTTTGCGCCGCTGTGCACTGTAACGGTGCAACGCATCACTGATTACAGGATAGGCCTCTGCGGCGGGACGAATCTGGTCAACTTCGACGGCCTTTCCTTCTAACTGCTTATAGTCCTGGAAAAACCGCCGCAGCATCAGCATGCGGTGTTGTGGCATCTCCGCCGCCTCTTTGTAGCTGTTGAACTCCGGGTCTTTGGTCGCTACGGCAATGATCTTGTGGTCTTTTTTGCCGGAATCGATCATTGTCATAAGGCCGATCGCGCGGGCGTAGATCATCGTCAGAGGCACCACCGTTTCCTGGCACAGAACCAGCACATCGAGCGGGTCGTCATCTTCGGCAAGGGTCTGCGGAATAAAACCGTAATTGGCCGGATAGTAAACGGCGGAGTAGAGCACTCGATCGAGTTTGATCAGCCCGCTTGCCTTGTCCAGTTCGTATTTCACGCTCGAACCGAAAGGTATTTCGACAATGCTGTTGAATTCCTGCGGCAAATGACTGCCGGGAGTGACATCGTGCCACGGATGGATCATGCGTCTTATTCTAGGCGAAAGCGCCGTCTTGACCCACTTTTCTGGCGCGAGTAGAGTTTCAGTAGTGTCTCCGCAATCAGCAAAATTCCTGAAGTTCGGCAGCGCTATGGTCATCATCGTTCTTGCGCTGGGTTATCTCGCCTACACCGGCGTGCAGGAAAACAAAAGCTACTACGTCACTATCAAGGAATTGCGCGGCATGGGCGATGGGGCTTACGCCAAGCGATTGCGAGTTGCGGGCAACGTACAGCCGGGATCGATCAAGCGAAGCGGAACGAATGTAAATTTCACGCTGGTCGAGAATGACCAGCTTTTGAACGTCGTGTATACCGGCACTGAGCCTCCGCCAGACACTTTTAAGGACAACGCACAGGCGCTAGCTGAAGGCAGCTTTGGACACGACGGGGTTTTTCATGCCAAGCAGATCCAAGCGAAATGCGCCTCGAAGTATGCGCCACAACAAAATCCTTCCGGCGCTTCGACCATGAGCGCGGTCATGCCAGTCGGCAGTTCCCGCGGCAATTAACCATTCGGTCTTCGTGCCCAAAAGCGCAAACGCACGTAATCGGCTGTCCAGTTTCCTTCTGAATCACACAACACGGGACTGAGTCTGTCGGTCACCTCATTTAAGAACGCGCCGCGTTTGTCTTCCGCCACGCTCTTTGTGAAAGGAATGGTAAAAGTTTCCAACCATTTCCTCATGCCAGTCGGGAGCGCTGTGGGACGCGGGATGAGTTCCATGTATTCGACAGCAAATCCGCAAGACTCGAAGCGGATTCGATATTCAGCAACTGAGGGAAAGTACCAGGGAATGACAGCGGAGGAATTCTCCACGCCGTAGTTCTCAAGCGTGGAACAGAGTGCCACTACAATTGCGGCGACATTCCCGTAACCGCCCATCTCACCCACAAAACGCCCGCCCGGCTTCAAGGCGCGGAATACTCCCTCAATCACGAGATCAGGGTCGCGCTTCATCCAGTGCAAAGCGGCATTCGAGAAAACTGCATCGAACTCCGCGCCAAAGTCGAGATGGTAAGCATCGACCACCTGCGCCTTTACACCCTTACTTCGGGCTGCATCCACCATGTCGGTGGAAGAATCGACTCCGAGGACTTCTGCTCCGGTTTCAGCGATCTTTTTCGTAAGGACGCCGTCGCCGCAGCCGAGATCCAGAATGCGTTCTCCAGGTCGTGGATTGAGCAGATCAAGAACAGGCGCGCCCAGATCAGAAACGAAGCGGGCGTTTTCCGCGTAGCGGCGGGCGCTCCATTCCTGCATGGGAGCGTTGGTGGACATATACCGATTTTAGCGAGGAATGCGGTTGGAATGAGAATGTAATTGAAAGCTACATCAACAACTCATTTGTGCGTCGCACAATCGGATGCTGCATTTCCTGGAGCTCATTCTTCACACAATTCAGACCATAGACGCACTGCTCGAAATGGTCGGAGAGACGCTCGAACAGCGGCGCTACTTTTGTATATTCGAACGAATCGAACTTTGAAACGATGTAGTAGCTTTCTTTCCCGGCTTTCATCCAGTCGATGAAATTCTCCAGCCGGTCGCGGCGCAAGCGAATGTGGTTAATGCTCTCGGGAAACATTCCGGCAAAAAACAGTGTGTAATCGCCAATGTGCTTGCGCACCTGGCGCTCGCGATCAAATGACGGCGCCGGACCGAACACCGGATCAGATTCCAGCAGCATTTCACCGACGTCAGTCAGTGGCTTTCCGGCGAGGTTGCGAATTTTGAAGAGTTGCTCGGCATCGCAAAACTCAGAGAGCAAGTGCGCGACATAGCCAATCAATTCCGGATCACGCATTCCAATTTCTTTTGCGTAGGCTCGTCCCACCATCTCGATGAACAGCTTCTGCAATGGATGATCATCCGGAATCATATTTTCACCTCACACACTTCAGTTCGATGCAACGTGCGTCAACAAACACCAGCATTTCCCGTTAAATACCGTAAGAAATTTGAGAAAGCAAGTAACTTCCGTTAGTAGCGAACGGTTGGAATGCACTCTAATTGGAACCTCAAAGCTAGAGGACATCGCTTGTTGTCACTCGCTTGAATTGGCTGCCAATTCTGGGTTTTACGTATCAGTGGCTTGCACGCAACTCAGGTGTGTTCAGGTACAATTCCCGAGCACTAGGGCAGTATCAAGCGGAGGATTAGGTAACGACACATGCAGCGCAAGAACTTCTCAAGCGGGACACCATGGGAGCCCGTCGTTGGTTACTCGCGTGCCGTGCGCCTTGGTAACAACGTTTATGTTTCTGGCACGACAGCGACAGGGCCCGACGGAAAGATTGTTGCCCGGGGAGACGCCTATGGACAGACGGTGCAGACGATCAGGAACATCGCAGCGGCGCTTGAAAAGGCAGGAGCCCGACTGGAAGATGTCGTGCGCACGCGAATGTTTGTAACCAACATCGCCGACTGGGAAAAAGTTGGCAAGGCCCATGGCGAGTCTTTCGGCGAGATTCGTCCCGCAACTTCGATGATTGGAGTAACAGCGCTGGTTTCGCCGGACATGCTGGTTGAAATCGAAGCCGAAGCTGTAATTAGTAGACCTTCCACGGAGAAAACTGAGGAATGAAAAATTCGGGACTTTTGAACCTATTGGCCGCAGTAACGGTGCTGCTCGCGTTTTCTGTAATCTGTTCTGCGCAAACGACAGCAAAGAGAACGATTCTTCGCCCCGGCAAATTGCTGGATGTGAAGAGCGGCAAACTGGAGACCAATGAAGCTGTAGTGATCCAAGGCGACAAGATTGTCAGCGTCGGCCCGGCTTCGGCCGCCAATCCTTCCGCTGGCGACACAATCATTGACCTGCCCAACGCAACTGTGCTTCCCGGGTTGATCGACGCACACACACATCTCACCTTTAATCCGCAATTCGGCTACGAAACGTTGGCGATATCCGTGCCTCGCCAGGCCCTTATAGGAGCGCGCAATGCCCGGATCACACTCGAAGCCGGCATTACGACGGTGCGCAATGTGGCGGCAGATGGATATGCTGATGTCGCCCTTCGCGACGCGATCAATGACGGTGATGTTCCAGGCCCACGGATGTTGGTCAGCGGGCCGCCGTTGAGTATCACCGGCGGGCATTGCGACAACGACCTGCTTCCGTACGAATACCATGCGACTGCTGATGGCGTGGCGGATGGGGTCGAGGCGGTGCAGCACAAGGTGCGCGAAGTGATCAAGTACGGGGCCGACCTCATCAAGGTTTGCGCGACCGGTGGCGTGCTCTCAAAAGGAGACGACCCCAACGCTTCTCAGTACACATTGGAAGAAATGAAGGCCATTGTTGCCGATGCGCACCGTCTGGGACGGAAGGTTGCCGCTCACGCCCACGGAGCTCAGGGCGTGATCTGGGCTTCTGAAGCCGGCGTGGATTCGGTTGAGCACGGGCATCTGATGAATGACGCGGCGATTGCCACGTTGAAAAAGAATGGCACGTATCTCGTTCCCACACTCTATCTCGTCGACTGGCACCGAGAACACGCAGCGGAAGCAAATCTTCCGGATTTCACCCGGAAGAAGATGGATTTGGTTTCGCGCATGGGAAAGGCGAATATCAAGAAGGCGATCGAGGCGGGAGTGAAGATTGCCATGGGAACTGATGCCGCGGTTTATCCGCACGGATTAAACGCGCACGAACTCGCGGTATACGTAAGCTTGGGTATGACGCCGCTCCAAGCGATTCGTACTGCCACCGTCAACGACGCGGACTTGCTGGGATGGTCGGACAAAGTGGGGAGCATTGAGTCCGGGAAGTGGGCCGATATCATCGCGGTCGATGGCGACCCTCTGCAGGACGTCACGACACTGCAGCATGTGAAGTTCGTAATGAAAGGCGGAGCCGTGGTCAAGAATGAATACGCGAAGCAGTGACTTTATCGAGAGTACTCGTCCGAGGAGAATCGGCGGGAGCTCATTTGAAACAACAACCCCACTGAAGAACGCCCCAGAATAGTCGTCCAGAAGAATTCGTGGCATGTAACAGCGCGGATCTCAGTAGCGTCGAGTTCCTCTGCATAACTGGAGATAATTCGCACGATCTCCTCATCGTCACGGCAATTATCAAACACTTTCTCCCTGCAGCCCGGGCGCTGTTTCGCTGCAGTTAAGGCTGCCTCTATGTGGCTTTCCTTCGCGAGACATGCTTCCGTTTTAACTTCCAGCATTCGTTCAACAGAAACCAGAGCCGGGTAATCAACGCAACCGGCAAAGGCAATGCGCAGGCTCCGCCCCGCGTTCGAGAAATGAACCGGAATCATACGCAGACGTTCCATCAGGCATATTGGAATTTTATGGTCAGGAATTTGAGGGGGAAATTGCCGAAGTAGCGGGCACGCCCATTGCATCGCGAGAGCAGCAGCAATTTGCTCTTCTCCGGCGAGTTTCAGTTGCTGCAGCCAGTGACCTAGTTTTCCTGTCCCAGCCTGTTTCTGAAGACTTAAGGCGCGCTGCAGATCGTATTCCGTCAATGCTCCGCGCGAGAGCAATAACAACCCAATCGGAATTCTCCAACTCACCTGCGCAGTTTGGGGGGAAATCGGGTTTGCACGGAGTACCCCTCTGAGCTCGCGTTCGAAACACAGGGGAAAGCAAAAGCTGGAGCCTTGCAGCTGCACCGTCTTCCCGCGATTCACTACCTGGTGCCAATTCGGCCGTCCCGCGCATTCTGAACTGGTGCACGCAACGCGACGCGAAGGCCAATGCACCACGCTTACGGCCGTTCGAAAGTTTGACGAGACGAACCTAGCCAGCATGCTGCCCTGCAAATACTTCAGTGATGCGAAGTCCGAAGTTCCCCTCAACAGCCACAAGCTCTCCCCGCGCAATTAGCTTTCCATCAAGAATGAGATCTGCATCGTCTTGAATATCGCGATCTAGTTCGAGCACGGATCCCGGACCGAGTTCGAGAATCTCTTTCAGCAGGATGTTTCGTCCGCCAAAACGCAGTGCAACATCAAGCTCTACATCCAGCAGAATGTCCAGCTTCGAAGGCAGATCGATCGGTGCCGTACTCTTGTCAACCTTGCCGGTCTTTGTGTCGAGACGGGGCGAGCCTGCTTGCTTCACCGCATTCGGCTCCTGCCACGTGTTCACTAGGGCAGTGGACAGTGCGGAACTCAACTTCCATTCAATTTGCACGAGTTGTGGCGCGGAGGCCCCAAAGCCAATCCAGCCGCTTGCGCCTGGCGACCACGTGGGAGTCTCTCCAACAGAAGTAGTGAACTGCACTTCCAGCCCTTTTTGCCGCGCAGATGTGACGACATGCCCCGCGACTTGCCGAAAGAGTTCTTCCAGCGCAGGCCCATCATCCGCGGTCGGCGTGGTATCTGTGGTTTCGGTTGTGCCGGTGAAAACCTTCACCAATTGGCGCGCGTGCGCCGATGGAATCCGAAAGCTCATCTCTCCGCGAACACTTCCTGAAGCAGTAATCATCAGATGAACGTCTTCTGCGGCAGGAGCCGGCCTTATTTCCGCCGAATTCGCCTGCATCGGGTATGGGCCGGAAGCCGTCTGGCCCATTACGGACGAAATCGCAGAGGACCACAGCTCGATAAATGCATTCACTGCCCGAGTTGTAGAGGGTTGGAAATCACTCATAGCGGACCCTTCTCTGTGGTTTGTTCAGACGGTGCAACGATATGTGCCAGCCGGCGGTTGCCGTGGCAGGCCAGATGCGCAGTAAATATTGCGCGGTCGTCCACCGCTAAGATTGCCGGATCACCTGTGCCTTTGTTCAAAGTCAGAATCTTTCCAGGATGCAGATCTGCCAGTTCCCCCGAGGAGGTCGCGGCGTTGAGGCCCAGCTCAAAACGGAACGGGCAATTCAGAAGCAGGGTGCGCAACCGCTGGGGAAAGTCTGGCGAATCGGGGCGCGCATGAAACTGAGGACGAGCTACGGAAAGTTTTCGCAAAAGTGCGCTCGAAATAACAGTGGGGACGGCGATTCCCATTGTGCCCCGCCGTTCTTTCACAATGACTTCGAAAGTCATGCAAAGAATTCTTTCTTCGGGCAACATCAGCTGCTGCACCTCATTCATGTGACGGCGTCTTTCGAAACAGAATTCCAGCGACAGAGATTGCCAGGAGGTCTGCAATTCCCGGCACACGATGTTCATAGCGCTTTCGACTACCTGTTCTTCGATTTCGGTGATGTCTCTTTGCGGTGGCTGGCCAATTCCTTCGCCACCGAGCAGTAGATCAATGAGCGCGAAGACAATGCCCAGGTCGAGTTGAATCAGACCTGTGGCTTTGAACGGCATCAACTTGCACGAAACCAGGTAGGTCACATCAGGGATTCCACTCAGGAATTCGCTGAACGCCATATGTTCGGCGGACATCATGCTCACCTGAAAGGCGGTTCGCAGCAATGCTCCCAATGAATATGTCAGATTCCGTGCGAACGCCGAGTGCAAGATGCTGATGGAGGCGATCTGTTCCGGACCCAGCCGGCCTGATTGCCGATGGTCCCAGCGAGTAACTACAGGTTCGGGCGGAGGCGCGCTCCCGCCTTCCCGGGCTGCCCGAACCATAGCGTCAATTTCTTGCTGGGTTAAGACCTTGTCCATTTCTAATCGTGACCTCTGTGCTTAAAAATCGCGCCGATTCGGCAGGAACTAAGACACACTAGAGCGCTGCAGCCGCGCGCGCTTTGCTTCGCATGCGGGCGGAGGTAAGCTCTGCCATACGCGATCGCAATCGAATTACAGCCATCGAATGGATTTGCGAGACGCGTGATTCCCCCACACCAAGCGTGATGCCCACTTCCTTCATGGTAAGTTCTTCGAAGTAGTACAACGCGAGCACCTGACGCTCCTTTTCGGGAAGTTCGGCGATGGCCCGAGCCAGCAGGTCTTTCATTTCCGAGCGCAGGCATTGCAGCAAAGGATCGTTGTCACCGCCGCTCGGCAGGTACTCGCAGAGATCTTCCTCCTTTCCGTTGTCCGGCGAAATAAAGCGCAAGCTCCCAACCTCGAGCGAATTGATTTCACCCAGGAGCTTGTAAAGCTCCGGCAATGTGATCCCAAGTTCGCGGGCCAATTCCGGCTCCGCAGGATTTCTGCCCAATTCCGCGCGTAATTTGTTGTGCGCTTCTTCCATTCGCCGTGATTGGCGGCGCAGGTCGCGTGGACTCCAGTCCATTTCGCGGAGACTATCGAGGATCGCGCCACGAATGCGGAATTTTGCGTAAGAACCAAACTGAACGTGCTTGCCGTGATCGAATTTTTGCAATGCGTCAATCAGCCCAACCACACCCGCATGGACCAAATCTTCCAGCGGTACGTGTCGGGGCAAGCGTTCGTGAATGCGCCTTGCGATGTAGCGAACTTGCGGCAATTGCTCGGTCAAAAGCCGCTGCCGTTCTTCCTCGCTCTGCCATGACGTGTATGCCTGTTTGGGGGCGCTCATGATTTGCTCCTCTTTGCCGTAGCTCTGCTCAGCGCACGGTTGCCACTGTCTGCACCGGCACCATGGGTGGAATCTCACCGGGAGACAGCACCACGATCCTGGGCAGAAACGGCTCAAGCAGCCGTTTCAGGTGAAAGCGCGCCGGTGTCGGACAGAGCAGAACCGCATTCACCATCCCTGCTTGCTCGCCAAGAATTCGCCGCAGTCCGTCCAAAATGCGGCGGGCCAGCGGCGGTTGCAAGACATGTACCTGCGTGCTAACAGGCGCTTGCGGGTTGAATGCCCGGCCCAACTCCTCCTCAAGGTTTCCATCGAGAGCAAGCACACGCAGATTCCCCTCAGATGTGAGCAGCGGACGCACCAGAGCCCGTGCCAGCGCCTGCCGCGCGGCTTCTACGAGCAGGACCGGGTTTTTGGTGCCCGAAGCTGCATCGATAAGGGCCTCGAGAATGGTCCCAAGGTCACGAATTGAAACCTGCTCGCGCAATAATTGCTGCAGCACCTTTTGCACTTCGCCGAGCGAGATGAGTTTGGGCGTGAGCTCTTCGACCAGCTTCGGTTGCGCATCGGCCAGATGATCCAGCAGGCGTTTGGTTTCGTTGCGCGTCAGGAGTTCCGGTGCGTGTTGCCGGATGACTTCCGCCAAGTGGGTTGCTAACACTGACGTCTGGTCCACGACGGCATAGCCTTTGGCCAAGGCCTCATTCTGCAGCGCGGGCGCAATCCAGGTGGCGGCCACGCCAAATGCGGGCTCGCGTGTGGCCATACCCGCAAGCGGAGGAGGCGTCGCGTCAGAGCTGATGGCAAGCAGCCAGTCGTCGCGCATCTCCCAGCGCGCGATTTCAACTCCGCGCAGGTAGATCACATATTGCCGGGGTGCCAAATTTGCATTGTCGGTGATGTGCACCGGGGGAAGAATGAAGCCGAGTTGCACTGCTAGATTGCTGCGCAGCGCCTTCACTCGCGCCAATAGTTGGCCGCCACGCTGCTGATCGACAAGTGGCACCAATGCGTAACCGACCTCAAGACCCAGTTCGTCGAGTTTGAGCAGATCTTCGACTGATTCCGGCTTCTTTTCTTTCTGTTTGCCTGCATCCAGCTGCGGAGCCTGCGTTTGGGGAGCCGGGGTCCGCCAAGCCAGAAGCGCCACCACGCCGGCCAGGAATAGAAACGAAATCTTAGGCAGGCCGGGAATCGCCGCCAAAGCGAGCATCACTCCCGAAGCCAGAAACAGCGGCCGTCTCCCCGATAACAGCTGCTTTCCTAAATCAGTGGAAAGCGTGGTGCCGGAAGAGGCCCGGGTCACCACGATTCCTCCGGCCAACGAGACCAGAAGCGAGGGAATCATCGTCACCAGTCCATCGCCGACGGTCAGCACGGTGTATGTTTTGAGCGCTTCGCGAAACGGAATGCCGAGTTGGAAGACACCGATCAGGAATCCGGCAACGATATTGACGCTGGTGATCAGAACCGTCGCCAGCGCATCACGCTGATTAAACCGGGCCGCACCGTCCATTGCGCCATAAAATTCCGCATCCCGCGCGATCTGTTCACGCCGGGTACGCGCCTGGGCTTCGTCAATAATTCCGGCATTCAGGTCGGCATCGATCGCCATCTGCTTGCCCGGCAGAGCATCAAGGGTGAACCGCGCGGTCACCTCCGCCGTCCGCACCGCGCCATGGCTGACCACGATGTACTGGATCGCGATCAGAGCCACGAACAGCACAAACCCGACTACGTAGTTACCACCCACCACAAACTGGCCAAACGCCTCGATCACATGCCCGGCAGCCGACGCGCCTTCATTCCCGTGCAGAAGAATGCGGCGGCTGGAGGCGAGATTCAGCGAGAGCCGGAATAAGGTGAGAAGCAACAGCAAGCTGGGAAATACAGAGAACTGAGCCGGACGCAAAATGTGCATCGCCGAAAGAAATACAAGCACAGACGCCGTGATGCTCGTGGCCAGCAGCAAATCGAGCAGGAATGAAGGCATCGGCACGAGCATGACGAAAATCAGTCCGATGGCGGCGACGGGAATTGCCCATTCGACCAACGGCGTACGAAATGCCGAAACCGCTTTTGTGGTTTCTGCCATGGCTAGAGGGCGGCCCCTCTCCGCGCCGACATGGCCCGCGCGCGTTGTTCAGCGCGATGGATCGCAGCCAGGATGGAAGCGACCACCGCATAAAGCTTTGGCGGAATGTACTGGCCGATCTCGACGGCGCGATAAAGCGTATGTGCCAGCGGAGGATTCTCGATCATCGGAATACCCTGCCAGCGCGCAACTTCCTTGATCTGGCGGGCAATGATGTTGCGGCCTTTGGCGACCACCACGGGCGCGGCCATGGCCGGCCGATATTCGAGCGCGATGGCGAATTCGGTGGGATTGGTGATGACGACGCTGGCGCGCTTCGCAGCTTCGAGCATAGCGCGCCGGGCTGTCTGTCGTCGCAAGCGGCGGATGCGGGCTTTGATTGCAGGATTTCCTTCGGTTTGCTTGTAATCGTCCTTCAGTTCTTGCCGGCTCATCATGAGTTCGCCGGCCAGGTGATGCCGCTCGAGCGCGTAATCAACCACGGACCACACGAGCAGCACTAGCGCCGCCTTCCACGCCAATTCAAATGTGTAGGCAAGGGTGAAACGGAAAAGACCAGCGGCCCCAAGTTGCGTCGAACGGAACAAAGGGCCTTGCTCACGTACTAACATTTTGACGGAGATATAACCGATGACCGCCACTGGCAAGACTGAACGGAGAAATCGCGAGAGTGCCGGCAATGCGACCAGCTGCTTAATGCGGCTTGCGGGATTCACTCGGGAAAAATTCGGCGTCAGCGCCGCCGGCGCCAACACGAATCCGCCCTGCGCGACCGCGGCGGTGGCAGCCGACAACCAGGCAGCGGCCAACGTGGGCAGGGTCATCATGACGACCGCCAACGTGCTCCAGTTCAGCAAGGCCGACGAATTGAAACCAGGTGCGGTGGCTTCCGCCAGCATACGCTCCATTAGCCTGCGCCAGTCATGAGGAAAGTCGCGCGCAACCCAACTCAGCATGAGGAGAGCCACCAGAACCGCGATGCCGCTGGTAAGGTCGCGACTTCTGGCGACCTGTCCCTGTTCCCGCGCCTGTTTTTGTCTGCGGGGTGTCGGCTTTTCTGTTCTGTCGCCTGGCATTCGTCCTCACTTCGCTAAGTGCAGCAACCCTTCGGCTTGAGAAATTGCGTTGGTAAACTGACCTTCGAAAAAACGTGGCCAACCTGCCGCCCCCGCGGCGAGCACGAGCAGCCCCAAAATGCTCTTTACCGGAAGCCCGGCCAGGGTGGCTGGCAATTGCGGCGCGGCTTTCCCTACAAAACCGAGCGCAATTTCAACCAATAACGTTGCCACCAGAAGCGGAGTCGCAATCTGCAACCCCGCGAGCCACAACCCAGCCGCAGCATGCAGAATTCCCCTGGTCAGTGAATGCAGATTGCCCAGCATGCCCGGCGGGAGATAGTTGAAGCTGGCGGCCACGCCGCGCAAGATCCAGTGATGTACATTCATTTCAAGAAAGAGAAGTAATGTCATCAGTTGTGTGAAGACCACCAGCGATGACGAGTCCGCCTGGGTTTGCGGATCAAGCAACGTCACCAGCGAAAATCCTGTCTGAATGCCAAAGATCTGACCGGCAAACTGCGCTGCTTCAAATACGAATTGCAGGAGCAGCCCCAACGACATTCCAATGACGGCCTCGCCAGCCACGACCTTCACCCATCCGGCGGCACTCTGGCTAAAAACCAGCGGCGGTGATACTGGATAGATCAGCGCGGTCAGAACCAGGGTCAACACGGCCTTTACGGAAATTGAAATCGCATCGCTCCCCGTGAACGGCGCAAAAACCATGAGCCCCCCGATGCGCACCCCAACGTAACTGATCCCCGCCACCAGGTGCTCAATCCCTGTGCCTTGCAGATCGATGCGCGCAAGATCAATTCCCTGCCAAGCCAAAGCCGCCATTCCCCATCCTCATTGCAGGTAATGTTGAAAGTTCGAGAACAACGAAATCGTGAACGAGCCCATGCGGCGGATCATCCACGGCATCAGCAGAAAACAGGCAGCCCCCACGGCCGCCAGCCTCGGGATCGTCGAAAGCGTGCTGTCCTGCAGCGAAGTGAGCGCCTGAGCCAGGCTGATCAAGAAGCTGACCAGCACGGCAATCGCAAGCAGGGGCGCAACGATCCACACCGTCGCTTCGAGCGTACGGCGCGAGAGTTCAACCACGACATCGTTTGACATCAACCTAACCTCCAAAGCTCTTCATCAGCGAACCCACCAGCAGATTCCAGCCGTCCACCATCACGAACAGAAGAATCTTGAGCGGCGTCGAGATCACCACGGGCGGCAACTGCAGCATCCCTACCGACGTTGTAATCGCCGCCACCGCCATATCCACGACGAGGAATGGCAAATACAGCGCAGCTCCGATTTGAAATCCCGCCTTCAATTCCGAGATCAAATACGCTGGCACCACCACCCGCATGGGCAATTCATCAGGTCGAGCTGGGCGAGGTTCTTTCGCGAGATCGAGAAACAGCGCCAAATCCTTTTCGCGCGAGTACTTCAGCATGAATTTGCGCAGCGGGCCAGCCGAGCGGTCGATCGCGCCCATAGCATCGGTTTTGCCTTCTTCATAAGGAACAATTGCCGCATCGTGAATGGCGGCGCCGACCGGCTGCATCAGAAAAAAGGTCAGAATCAGCGAGAGCCCGATCAAGGTCTGATTGCTCGGCGTAGTCTGGGTGCCAAGCGCCTGCCGCAAGAAATGAAAGACCACTAACAGGCGCACAAACGGCGTCATCGAAAGCACGAGCGCGGGAATCAAAGTCAAAACCGTAAGCAAGACCAGAATGTTCCATGGCACCGAGCCCGAAGCATGCGGCAAGAAAGCAAGCCCGGTGTTTGCGCGTGCAAAAGCCACCGCCGGGGCGCCCAGGAGAAAAAGCGGTATGAGACCCATTCTCACGTTCGTGCTCCCTCGCTCCTGGTGTTCTCCACCGGCAATTCCGCGATCTTCGCTATGTAGTTCCCCGCGGTTCCGATCAGTAGCCGCCGTTTCCCACAATCCAGCAGCAACAATTGCCGTTTCTCCCCGAGCGTGAGAGTCTCGCGCACTCGCAACAGCCTGGCAGGGCCTTTGGTGAACCGCCGTCGCAGGCCCGCAAACACTTTCATCCATCGTTTTTGCGGGAAGAGCTCGGAATGAAGCTGGCTCATATTGCCAACTCCGTGAGACGGATGGCCAAACGATTGCCGAGAACTTCCAGTTCGCACCAGGCGACCAGTTCTCCATTCACCTTGAGCGCCGGATTGGTCGTCGTCGCCCAGCGTGTCAGCACAATGGATTTCGGTCCCAGTTTCATAAGTTCTTTCGGAGTAAACCCAGGTACGGGAATCTCAACACTGACCCTGCAGGGCAGTCCCATCACGTACTTCCAGCGAACGTCGTCAGACGATTCAGTGAAAGCCTGATCTACTTCAGCCTGCGCTGCAGGTGCGATCTGCGTGGCTGCTTCGGGCATATGTTGGGTGTTCGCTGCTGGTATGAGCACAAAGCGTTCCTGCGTAGTCGAGCGCGGGAAACGAAGGTATGTGGAGCGCAGAAGCGCTAAATGTCTTTTGTTTCTTCCGAGTGTGACTTGATCGAGTGGCAGGCCACTCTTGACCCTGTGGAAGAATGTGACCGTCGATTAGAAATAATTTATGCGGTCATCCGACCCGCGTCGGACAACCGCCGAATCATTAACCCTGTTTTAGGTTGATCGTGTCCTGAGTTATTTGGTCGAAAGTAGTCACGGCCTTTGCGTCCGACTCGAACGCCCGCTGCGCCACGATCAAGTTCGAGAATTCTGTTGCGATGTCCACGTTCGAGAGTTCCACCGCGCCGCCAGAGAGCGTGCCTCGCCCGCCGGTACCGGGAGCGCCGATGACCGCTTGTCCTGATGCCAGACTCTCGCGAAAAGAATTCGCGCCATCCCGTTGCAGTCCCTGTACATCAGCAAACTGCGCCAGTGCCAATTGGCCGAGTGGGGCTGTGCGTCCATTGCTGAACGAACCTGTGATCGTACCGTCGGAACCGATACTGAAATCCTCGAGCGTGCCGCTCGAATTTCCATCCTGTTGTGTCGAAGACGTGCTGCTCGGCGCTGCTTCTTGCGAAACAGTAGGAGTGGCTCCGTTATAAAGGTCCCAGGCAAAGGTCATGTTGCTGGCGCCATCCGTCAGGCCATTGATGACAATTCCAGTCACGTTCGCCGCAGGGGCGACCAGGGTGCCGGTCCCATCGAACGTGAGTGTTCCAGTGTTAAGAGTTGGGGAACCACTCACATCAGCGGACGGAATGCCAATCGAATAGCCCCAGGTATTGGCCGCGGTCTTGGTAAAGGTGAATGTCAAAACGTGGCTGGCGCCTAGTGAATCGTAAATCGTGACTGGAGTCGAGAATGTATCGCCGACAGCAGCCCCGGAATTGAGGTTCGTGGCAATTTGCAGGCTCTTGGTTGCGCTCGGAGGACTGATACTTCCCGCCCCAAGTTGCAGAGCGGTTAGACCCTGGCCGGGCGTGACTACGCCATTGACCGCGGGATAGCCCATGACCTGTTGTCCATCGGCGGTCACCAGAAAATTATTTTTGTCCACGCTGAAGTTTCCCGCGCGAGTGTAGCTGGTGACGCCGTTTCTTTGCACGACGAAAAATCCCGAGCCTTGAATGGCAACATCCGTGGGTACGCCTGTCGAATTGATGCTGCCTTGCGTGAAGCTGCCCGGCATACTGTCGATCTGCGTGCCTGCGCCCAATTGAATGGGATCACCCGAACCGGTTGTGCCCAGGTTTTCATAAAACAGGTCACTGAAGAGCACACGCACATCCTTGTAGCCGACCGTGTTTTGGTTGGAAAGATTATTGGCAATGGCGGAAAGTGCCGTGGATTCGGCGGTCAGTCCGGAGAGCGGTATCGAAAAACTTGGCATTATTTTTCTCCTTCAATTTTGGGGCTTGCATGGTTGGGCGCTGCTGCCGCGCCTGATTGCTGCAAGATGTTATTGATTTGCGTGAGCTGTTCGAGCATGTTGAACTGGACCAGTTCATTGGTGAACTGCATGGGATCGACCGGATCAAAGGGTGTTTGATTCTTCAGTTGGGCCGCCAGCAGCGTCATAAACATATTGTTGGTGTCCTCGATTGGATCGGAACTGCTGGCTCGGGCGCTGGCGGGTGCTACGGAGTTTGGCTTCACAGTTGCGCCAAATATCACGAGTGGATTGATTTGCATTTTTTCTCCTGAACTAAACTCGCACGCTTAAACCCGCAGCAGACTCAATCAGGGTCTCGCCTGACTCCGGTTGAGTTGTTGAAAATCGCGATGAATGATGGTCCATATTCCGGCGCGGGTTCGATGAACGTCCGCCCGCGTTTCCCGAGAACGCATCGGATGGCGCAGAGTAGGCGGGCAGCAGCGAACGCAGGTGATTCAGCCGAAGATCATGTTGTTGCAGGCTGTTCTGTAGGGCAGGCAACTCAGATGAGATGAATCCCTTTAGGTCGCCGCGTTCGCTTCCAACCTCTACTTCCACTTGCTTTTCTGAAATTTTCGTGTGGACTTGGACTGCGCCGAAGCTATCGGTACGTAGTCCGACCTGCATCTCGGACTTCGCTGCGCTCTGAATGATCCTTGCCGTCTGCACTTGGGCAAGCGGCTGTTGTTGCGTCTCCCACTGAGAGTCGAATTTGCCATGCGCCGGAGTGGAAGACGGTTGCAATTCTGATGGCAACACTGCGGATGAGGATCCGTTCGAAGCCAAAGGTGCGTCCGCGTCGACGGACGTACTCTGCGGATTCGCGGACGTCTGATCGTTACCTACCCATTGAACATCGAAGTTGTGAAGCTTCGAAGAGCTCAGTGGGACCGTGGTCAATTGATTTTCGTGCTTGCTGCTTTCTGCCGCACCTTTCATCGGCGAATGTTTTGTATCCTGCACTTGCTCCGTCGGAGTGGCGTCAGCAGATTTGTGCAAACCAGGTTTTGCTTCAGTTTTGCAGGCCGAGGATAAATTCGTACTCTGGGCCACGGAATCCGTCGCCGAATGCAACATCGGCTCAAATCCAGACTGCGCAATCGCTGGGCCGAGGAAAATGCCGTGCGGGGTGGCACTTGCGGTTCCAGATATCGGCGCAGTTGAAGAAGAATTCAGCGCGGAAGGGACTAGCGATACGCAGGCCGCGGCAGGTTCCTGCCGGCGATTCGGCCCTGACAGTTCGGACCGCTGTGACATAGTTTCAGGGCCGATGGGAAGTTCAAGCCAGCTGATTGCGACGGAAGGCGGATTAACTTTCGCAACTGCTTGGGATCCGCGCATTTCCGTTTCATCTGATAGCTGGATCGCAGTCTTCGTGTAGTTGAAACTTCCGTCCATTGAGCGATGCGCCCCCTCTTTGCTGACAGTGCCGACCGCATCAACCACGTTGAGGAGTGCAGAATTGGAGCAGCCGTTGTCGATGCCAGTGGTGCTTGGGCTCTCTATGACTTGCGGTAATCGATTGCGTGTGGAGGGTTCCTGATGATCAGAGCCGACCTCCATCTCAGCAGAACCTGAAACATTGCCGCGGTCGAGAGTTCCTGCACTTTCGAAATCCGCACTTTGAGTAATCGACAACTGACGCGTGGATGAAGTCGGCCACGTGAAATCCTGCATCTCACCCGTTGGATTTGCTCCAAATTCGTTAGCAGTGGACTGTTTTCGCGCGAATGTTCCTTTTATGACAGAAGCGTTGGGGCGCGCCTTCGGACCAGTAGCAAGATCTTCTAAGCTTCCGTTCGCGACGGGCTTTGATAGCAGGTCTTGTGAAGTCGCACTGCTTCCGAATGCGCCTTCTGTAATCGACGCCGCGGACGCCGGCGCTGCAGTCGCAGCTGCGCCTGGTTCCGGGACCGATTGCGATTTGCTTGCCCATGCCGGATCTTGAAGGCCAGCTGAAGAAAATACAGATGGAACGACTGATATCTGCGCGCAGGACGGCAACTTTGAGTTCTCTGCATAGATTTTTCTTTTTCTTGGGGATGCGAGTGCGGCCGGATTCTTATCCATGGAGTCAGATTTGCTCCTTGCAGGTTGCGCCACGGATGCGGCACCTGAGTCATTCGTATTGGAATTCGGCACGTCTCCTCCAATCGCTTCCAGGAACTCCGAGAACGATGACGCCGCCGAACTTGTAAGTGCGACGCTTGCCGGGGAACTCTGTCCGGAGGTCGAGGTGGCTGGGTGTAGGTTCGCTAACACAGGATGAGCGATTACCAAGCACGACAATTTCCAAAATCAAAACACGTTCGACTCAAATTCAAGCTCAAGAAATTAAAGTGAAAAGAAACTTTGCCGAGTCCGGCAGGCAGGCAAATCGTGCAGGGCGGCAAAGGGTGCCTACCTAAGTGGGCAAAGAACGCCGGGAATACTTCCTCATCAAGAAGAGATCATCTTGGAGCTGTTGGTCGCGTCGGCTTTCCATAATGGAATGCTGCTGTTTCTCGCGCTCCCGCAGGCTTTCAAGAACTTCGCGGCGTTGCCACATTTTGCGCAGGGTTGCGAACTGCGCGGCTTGCTCTTCCCGCAATTTCTCAAGCCGAGACTGAACTTGCGCCCGATGCCGTTCGAGTACCTCCCGGCGCACCAGATCAAAATGCAATGCCGCGGCGCGCGTCGAATCGCTGTCTCGGTTGTTCAATGAAATTTCCGCAATTTTTTTCGCAACGGCCTGCAGTTCGCGCAGTGTCTGAGTGATCTGTTCCTGGATCCTGTGCACCAATAACTCCTGCTGGCGTTGTTGGCTCTTACGCAGGCGGAGCGGCGCGTCGAGTGAGAAACGGAACGGCATCACTTTTTACAGCCCAGGTCCAACAGTTGCGCACGGGTCTGATCGAATTGCGGCGATTCTCCCGGCTCTTGGCGAAGGAAATTCCGCAACTCCGGCAGAACTTCAAGAGCAATGTCCAGCGTGGAGTCGGCGCCCTTTTGGTAGGCGCCGATTCTGACCAGGTCCTCGGCGGCGGAGTAGGCGGCCAGCAATTGACGCAGTTCGCCGGCCTTTTCGAGGTGCGCCGGCGCGCAAACTGACGGCATCAAGCGACTGACGCTGTCGAGAACCGAGATTGGTGGATAGTGATTCTGTATCGCTAGTCTTCGGTCGAGCATGATATGGCCATCCAGGAGCGCTCTTGCAGTGTCGACAATCGGGTCCTGTTGATCATCGCCTTCCATCAATACGGTGTAAAAGGCCGTAATGCTCCCAGTTGAAAACTTACCGGCGCGTTCAATCAGACGAGCCATCAGACTAAAAACCGACGGGGTATATCCTTTGCTG
Organism: Terriglobales bacterium; assembly: GCA_036557105.1. Lineage (GTDB taxonomy): Bacteria > Acidobacteriota > Terriglobia > Terriglobales > Acidobacteriaceae > Gp1-AA145. Next base: position 21,430 of record DATBIE010000087.1, on the reverse strand, counting down.
GTGGGCGGTTCGCCCGCCATCAAGCTGATTTCGCGTTGCGCCATCGCCAACCGGGTAAGTGAGTCCACAACCAAAAGCACGTTCTTCCCCTGATGGCAGAAGTGTTCAGCGATCGTGGTTGCGGCCAGCGCGCCTCGCAATCGCAGCAGCGGTGTTTGATCGGAAGTTGAGACAACGACTACCGAACGGCGCCGGCCCGCTTCTCCGAGCGAGTGCTCAAGAAATTCTCGTACTTCACGCCCGCGTTCACCGATCAGTGCGAGCACTGTAACGTCTGCCGAAGTATTTCGGGCCATTATTCCGACTAGGGTGCTCTTGCCCACGCCACTGCCGCCAAAAATTCCCATCCGCTGCCCTCGTCCGCAGGTCAGCATTCCATCAATGGCGCGCACTCCGCAGGCGAGCGTGTCCGAGATCAACTCGCGCTCGAACGGCTGGGGCGCTCCAGTCTCGAGTTCTCGGGTCGCTTCCGCATCATAGGCCGGCCCGCCATCGAGCGGCTCTCCGAGGGCATCGATGACGCGGCCTATCAGACTCTTCCCGACCCGCACCTGGGGACGCGCTCCCCACGTCACCACGCGATCGCCGAAGCGAACGTTCCGCGGCGGATCGAAGGTCATCGAAAGAACAGTATTTCCTCGGAACCCCAGAATCTGTCCGGCGTATGCAACCCCGGTGGGGTCGAGTATTTCGCATGCATCTCCGCTAGCGCAGAACGGACCGCTCGATTCAATCATCGAGCCCAACACCTGGGTCACGCTACCTTGCCATCGATGACCGGAAATGGATCGCAAACGGGTGAAATATTTTGTCAGGCTTCCTGTGCCGGTCATCGTGAAGCCGGCTTTGCGGCTTGCAGGTCAAGCAGGCCCCGTTCGATTTCTTTGAGTTGCAGTTCGGGACCGACTTCAGTTGTTCCAAATTCCGTGTGGACCGTACACCGGCCTTCCGAGAGCAATCCATCGGCAACGATTTCGGGCTGCTGTTCTCCCATGTGCCGTGCAAAAAAGGCGCGGAACTCAGAAACTTGTGCTGGATGCACGTAGACTTTAATCGTGGTGGATTGCTCCATTCGTTCCAGCAGCACACGCACCATCCCCGCCAGTAAGAGCGGATCGATAGTCGATTCACGCTGCAGCACTTTGCGCGCTATGCACAGCGCGAGCTGTACTAGTTCCCGCTCCGCACGAACATAATAATCATGCCGTTCGCGCGCAAATTGCTCCAGCGCCTCGGTAATACCGGTCCTTATTTCTTCCAGCCGCGTTTCCGTAGTAGCCAACGCCTGCGCTTCTGCTTCAAGCCGTCCTTCCTCGCGCGCTGTCGCTTCACGTTTTTTCATTTCTTCTTCGAGGGTTTGTGAAGCATTGTCCTGTCGAAACAGTTGATGATTCAGCTCCGAGTAGGGGAAGGCTGAAGCTTCGTCTGCCGCAGTTTTTCTTCTCGCACTAGAGGATGTACTCATCCTGTTCGTCGCCTCCCAGATTGATCTTGCCTTCTGCTTCCAATTTGCGCGCAATGGCCACAGCTTCCTGCTGCGCCTTCAGTACGTCTCGCGAGCGCACCGGACCGAGCACTTCCATGTCTTCTTTCAACATCTCGGCCGCCCTTGAAGACATGCATTTGAAAACAAAATTCTTCAAATCATCACCTGCACCCCGCAACGCGACGGCCAGAGTTTTTTTGTCGAGTTGCCCGAGCAGTTCGCGAATGGCCGTCTCCGGGACCCCCAGCAAATCTTGAAAAGTGAACATCAGGTTGCGAATGCCGAGCACCAGGTTTGGGTCTTCTTTTTCAATCGTGTCCAGGATTGCTTTCGAGGAAACAGGATCGAGTCGGTTGAGAAGATCTGCCACACCCTGAAACCCGGCGTAGGTGCGGCGATGCTGCTCGCCCAACGCTTCGAACTTGCGGTGCAGGGAAATCGAGATCTTCTGCGTGATCTCCGGCGAGAACTGACGAAGTTGCGCCATGCGCTTGAGCGTCTCTGCCCGGAGCGCTTCCGGGAGCTTCATCAACAAGACGGAAGCTTGCTTTGCATCGAGGTGCGCCAAAATGAGCGCGATGGTCTGCGGATGCTCGATTTCAAGGAACTTGGCCAGTTGCTGCGGGTCGACTTTCTTGAGCGAGTCGAGGCTGGTCACGCTGTCTTCGACGGACCGCGAAACCTGCGAGAGCAATTGTTCGGCTGTGTCTTTGCCAAACGCCTTTACCAGCAGCTTCTGCGCGTATTCGGTGCCGCCCACAGCCAGATAATCCTGGGTAACCGCGAGCTGATGATATTCCTGCAGGACGGAAAAGGCAGTTTGCGGTTCAATATAATCGAGCTCAGCAATTTCCTGGGTCAGCTTTTCAAGCTCACGTTGCGAGAGGTTGCGGTAAACCTGGCTGGCGACTTCTTCGCCCAACAATACCAGAAGTATCGCGGCCTTGCGCAGCCCGGCGGTTGGCGTCGGAGCGGCCGCCAATTACGCATCCTCCCGGATCCAGTTCTGCAACAACCGGCTCGCAGCCGCTGGTTCTGCTTTGACTTTGTCGGTCAACTCACGTTTCAGCGCGGTGGCCACCCGGCCTTGCTCAGAAGCCTGCGGCAACTCAATTTCTGCCGTTATTTTCTCGCCTTTTTCCAGGGATCTTCCCGTACGCTGCAGCCTCGCCGGCAATTCACGGAAGGCCGCAAGTATCTGCTTCTTAATTGGGCGCAGCATGATCAGGTAAACGAAGACGAAGAGAAAGGTCACGCCCACATAGCGCAGAAGCCCTGACCACTCGACTAGAATCCGTCGCGCGCGTTCCGTTTTGCTAGGGAGTGACGGCTGCTCGACCGGCATCTCCTGGAACGAAAGGTTCTGGACGACGATGGTGTCGTTGCGCTGCGGATCCACTCCGATCGCCGCCGCCGCCAGTGCCTCGATCTGTTTCATCTCCTCCGGCGTGCGCTTCCGCCGCACTGGCTTCCCGCTGCTGTTATCGACAGCATCGTCGACCAGCACCGCCGCCGCCACACGGCGAATTCTCCCCGCAGGCTGCACCGTGTGCCGCACATCTTTACTTACACCGAACGTTTCGCTCTCTGACCGCGAAGACTGATTTTCGCTGGAAAGCGTGGCAGCCGGAGGAGCAGTTCCTGGAGTATTGCTCGCTGCGCCGGCAACGCCTGCGGGCGCGCTTCCGCCGTTGATTTCCTCTGATTTTTGCTGCGAGAGCGTGGCCGTGGTCTTGGGATCGTACACTTCGTTGGTGTCTTCGCTCGAGCTCGTGTCGTACTCGACATGAACGCTCGCGCGCACATGCTCGGCGCCCACTACCGGTTCGAGCGTGGTTACGATTTTTTTCGCTAGGTTCTGTTCGAGATCGGGCGAGGTAAGGTCTCCGGCGTGTTGACGGTGAAGCATTGGGGTATTGGTGTCCGCATCGACCAGCGTGACATTTTCGGGGCGCAAACGGTCGACGGCACTCGCTACCAGTTGCGGAATGGCCGTGCGTGCCTGTTCCGAAAGTCCACCGCCACGGGTCTTCACGATCACCGCTGCCTTGGCTTCGTGCTGCTCTTCGTTAAAGAGCGACTCGCTCGGGATAACCAGATGGACCCTCACCGATTGCACCTCGCTCATGCTCTCGATGGTGCGCTCCAGTTCCCCCTCGAGGGCCCGCTGATAGTTCACCTTTTCGGTGAAATCGGACCCCGCCCAGTTCGGCGTATCAAACAATTCAAAACCCAGGCGAGCGTTGCGGGGGAGCCCTTGTGCCGCAGTTTTGACGCGCGCACTGTCGAGCTGGTCGGCGGGAACCTCGAGCGAAGCCCCGTCTGGCGATAGCTGATAAGAAATATTTGCCGCCGACAGCCGCGCCCCGAGGTCCTGCGCTTCCTGCGCATTCAGTCCCGAGTAAAGCGTCACAAATTTGGGCTTTCCCATCCAGCCAACGAATACCCAGAGCGTAGCTGCAACTGCCATCGCGCCCACCGCCAACAAAAGGCGCTGCGCGAGAGTGAGCCCACGCAACAGTTCCCCTGTCTGACTGAGAGCCTGGCCAAATGATTTCGGCGGGTCCACCGGCTTGCCTCAAGTTTAAAATTGCATGCGCGAGATTTCCTGGTACGCTGCCACGATCTTGTTCCGTACCTGCATCATTAGTTGAAATGACAGATCCGCCTTCTCCACCGCGATCATGGCGCTGTGCACGTCCATGCCGTTGCCCTCGAGCATGGCCGAAACTTTTTCATCGGCCGCCCCCTGCAGTTGCTCTGCCTGGTCGATAGCTCCGCGCAGAGTCTCGACAAATCCCCATTCCTTTGGTCCCTGCGCTACCCCTGTGGCGCCGGCAAGCTGCGAAGGTGCGAATCCGGAAATTGCATTTGTCATGGCCCTTTTGCCTCCTTATGTTCGGGCTGCTCCAGCCTATGGTCTGCTGAGCTTGTCGCAGGACGGTCCTAGGATAGAGATTTATTTCACGATCTCGAGCGACTGCTGGATCATGGCCTTTGTGCCCGCGATGGCCGACGCGTTCAGCTCATACGCGCGCACTGCGCCCAGCAGGTCTGTCATCTCCTCCACCGGGTCGATCGCCGGATACGCCACATATCCTTTTGGGTCGGCGTCGGGGTTTCCCGGCTCGTAGCGCAGAATGGGCGGCTTCTGGTCCGGTACCACGCGTTCCACACGCACGCCTTCTGCCGCCGTACGGTCGCCGCCAATCGCAAATCTCATCATGGGAAATGGATGTTCCCGTTGAGCTTTAAAAATTACCAATTGCCTTCGGTAGGGTCCGCCCACAAGCGTATGCGTCGTCTGGGCATTGGCCATGTTGCTGGTAACGATTTGCGCCCGCTGGCGTTCGGCGGTCAGGGCCGAGCCGCTGATTTCAAGCATTCCGAACAGGTTCATGATGAGCTGCCTCCTTCGCGTATCGCATTCAGGATCTGGTGAAACTCGACGGTGAGCGCCTGCACCGCAGTTTGAAATTTGAGTTGCGTTTCGGCGAGCAGCAATCCTTCGCGTTCAAGGCTCACGTCGTTTCCGTCGGGCCGCACGGCCAGACCTTCGACTTCGCGTATGGCTGGAGAAAAATCCGCAAGCTGAAATCCGGGTTCGTCGGCTGCCCGTTGCAATTCTTGGCGGAAGTTGATGTCGCGGGCACGATAGCCGGGGGTATCGATATTCGCCATATTCGAAGTGATCAGCTCGGTGCGCAGCGCGCTCAGATCGAGAAACTTCGCGAGTGCGCGAATCTCAGGAGAATCAATCATTGACATGGACACGGGCGTAGTCCCTCCTTGGCGGCAGGCTGTATTCGCGAATCTTGTTGCGGACCGTGCGCAGGCTGATGCCAAGCATTTCCGCCGCCCGCGAGCGATTGCCGGCTGTGGCCGCGAGCGTCATCTCGAGCAAACGCTTTTCCACAAATTCCAGGGACACCCCGGGCGAGAACTCGACGGAATTTCTGTCGGGTGGCTTGATTTCATCGATCGCAGCAAGAGACGCATGAGTGCCGCTAAGGGAAAAGTCGACCATCCCCGCGTTTTCACGCCTGACAGCACGCTCTGAACTCTGCAATATCAACTGCTCCGATACGTCCAGCAGTTGTTCAAAAACCACTGGTTTAGTGATGTATTCGCAAGCGCCGGCCTTCATTGCCGAAACCGCGTCAGGAACTGCACCGAAGGCGGTCAGAAGTATCACCGAAGTTTGCGGCGCGATTGCGCAAAGCTCGTGCAGCAGCTCAAACCCGTTGCCATCTGTCATGCGTACGTCGCTTACAACGAGAGCATGATGCGTCCGTCGGAAGCACCTCAACGCCTCCGATTTTCCTGATGCTGCATCTACGTGCCAGCCGCGCTGCCCGAAGCTCAGTTCGAGGGCCATCCGCATCGAAGCCTCGTCATCCACGACGAGAACACCGCGGGTGGGACGGTTCGCAAATGCCATTGGGTTTCTGTTCATCGTTCTCTCTCAGCGCGAGGCAGTCGCACTTCGAACCGCGCGCCCCCGCCCTTCTCGCCTGCCACCTGGATGGTTCCGCCGTGTTGCTCAATGATGGTTCTCGCTATCGTCGCCCCCAGCCCCAGCCCGCCCGAGCTCGTGGCAAAACCGGCTTCGAAGATTTTGTGTCGTAATTCTTCCGGGACTCCTGGCCCACGGTCTTCGAAGTCAATCTTTATGGTTCCCGCTTCTCGCGAGGCGGCGACTTTTAGAAGTCTTCCGCCGGCGGCAAAACGCACGGCATTAAGCGACAGGTTCAGAAAGGCTTGCATCAACCGGTGCTGGTCAGCATGGACAATTAGAATTTCCTTGGACCTGTCGACGACCAGTTGCATTCCGGCGCGAGCCGCTACCGGTCTAAGGAGCTTTTCGAGCGATGAGAGGAGCGGCGCGAGGTCGATGCGGCTGAATCTTTGCGAAGATGGACTATGGAATTCCAAGACATTGTTGACATTGGCTGAGAGCATGCTGAGCCCGCGTTGGATTTGAGCTATCCAATCACGTTTCTCTTCGCATAGATCCGATGAGGCCAGCATCTCGACAAACAACTCCACGCTGCCTAGGGGATTACGGACCTCATGCGCCACCATCGCTGCCATCTCTGCGAGCGCTTCCCGCCGCAAGCGCAGTTCGCGCTCCTGTTGTAATTCCTGTCGCAGCCTGCGAACTTCTTCGCCCAAGCTGAAATAGGAGCGCTCAAGCGACTGTGCTGCCACTGAGAACGCAGTGAAAGCGTCTGTCAGCGGGAGCGCGCCCGGGTCCGTGCCGAGAATTTCGCTCTTGCAAGCTTCGATGGCATTCAACATGCGATTTTCCGTTCCATTTTGTGGCAACGTTCAAAGCTGAAGACCAGATGCTCTGGCAGAATGGTCGTCCTGCCATCGGCCAGAATCACCGCTCGTTCAAGCACTTGTTGTAACTCGCGTACGTTTCCCGGCCAGGAATAGGCATCGAGCATCTGCTGCGCGCGCATGTCCAGCCGCAGGTTCTTGCCGCCCAGCCGTTCTAGAAAATGCAGCGCCAGCTGAGGAACGTCACCCTGGCGTTGGCATAACGGCGCGAGCTCAAGCGGAAACGCGCACAGCCGGAAGAACAGGTCATCACGAAACTGGCCACGCTCGACGAGATCGGACAAGTTTCGGTTCGTGGCCGCAACCACCCGCACGTCCACTCTGCAGGTTTCTGCGCTGCCCAGCTTTTGAACTTCTTTCTGCTCGAGAAAGCGCAGCAGCTTCGATTGCGCGTTGAGCGGCAGTTCGCCGATCTCATCCAGAAACAGCGTTCCACCCTGCGCTGCCAAAATCCGACCGCCATAGGTCTGGGCGGCACCCGTAAACGCGCCTCGCGCGTAGCCGAACAGTTCTGACTCGATCAACGTGTCCGGAATGGCCGCACAGTTCAGCACCGAAAAACTGACTTTCACCCGTGGACTTAACTCGTGAATGGCGCGCGCGACTAGTTCCTTTCCACTGCCGCTCGGACCGGTTATCAGTACAGTTGTGTTGCGAGGCGCAACCAGACGCACCAGGCGATATAGGCGGCGCATGACTTCGCTATTGCCAATCATGCCGGGAAGAAACCGATCTTTGGCGCGATCATGGTCGCCAGGCAAGTCGCTCTGGGCAACCGAAGCCGACTCGTAAACAAATTCCCCGGATGTCACCGGCTGACCGGATTTCCAATTGGCAATTCCTTTCACGTCGTCAATCAACGAGTCCAGCACTAACACCTGAATCCCGGGATAGAGTCGATTCGTAAGCTCAACCAGTTCTTCGGCGTTCAGGTCAGGCAGTTGCCGATCGAGAATGAGCATTTGCCAGTTACCGGTGTCGAGCCTTGCAAAGGCCTCCGCACCCCCAGATGCAATGCTCACTGGTCCCCGCCGTGGCTCAAGTTTGCTGAGCACTCGTTCGCGGAGCTGAGCATTTGCCGTGGCCAGTAGCACGCCACCACTCATGGCTGGGACCGCTGCTGTTGTCATGCTCTGATTTAATCGGCAGAAGGTTAGAACGCGATTAGAAAGAAATTAAGAATTTCTAGCAGCGGCAACTCTTTCCCAGTTTCGTAATCCGGGTGCGAAGTGGGAATATCTGCCGCTTACATGTGCGTTCCGCGTGCACTCAGCTCATAGCCAACTCCACGCACCGTGTGGATCAAGCGTGTGGTGAACCCGTCGTCGATCTTGCGTCGGAGATAGTTGACGTATACATCAATCACGTTGGTCCCGGTATCGAAGGAGAGATTCCACACGTGCTCGATGATCATGACCCGCGAGACGCGACGCCCAGCGTTCAACATAAGATACTCAAGCAGGCCGAATTCTTTCGAGGTAAGCTCAATCCTTTTCCCGGCTCGCTCCACCTTTCGTTCTACGCGGTCGAGTTTCAAATCCGCCACGCTCAGCACCGAAGCTGCCGGCAAATGGCTCCTTCGCAGCAGAGCCCGAATACGCGCGGAGAGTTCCGAGAAAGAAAATGGCTTGCCCATATAGTCATCCGCGCCAAGATCGAGGCATTGAACCCGGTCTTCGACACGGTTTCTGCTGGTCAGCACGAGGATTGGCATACTTGGCTTGCGCGGACGGAGGTGGCGGAGAATGCTAACTCCATCTACCCGCGGCAGATTAAGGTCAAGCATGAACAGGTCGTAGTCCAGTTCCGTGGCCATCGCCTTGGCCTGTTCCCCATCATGGGTAACATCGACGGCATAATGTTCTGCTTCGAGGCCTTTTCTTACAAAACTGGCTAGGGCAGGATCGTCTTCCGCGATCAGTAAGCGCATGGGGTTATTAGAGCCACTTCATTAATAAAAGGAGCCTGGTACGGCGACAAGGCACGGATGGCGCAGAGCACTTCAGATTGAGAAGGTACCATCCGGGTTACTCGCAATTCACCGCTGGCGCGCCGGAGGATAGGGAAACGTCAATGCATGTTCTAAACAAAAGAGCGCTGCAGACGATGTTGCTTCCCGGCGGAGCCATCCTGCTCGGCGCGGTGCTTCTGCTGAGGTCTGGCTGGATAAATCCGTCAGTGTACGGAGTGACATTCTTCTATTACGCGGTCTTCATCGCCGCCGTGTTCTTGGCTTGGAGGTTCCATTCCACGCGCATCTTGCTTTCTACCGTCGTGCTGCTGCTCGCGCAGCGCGCGATGGAGTTCTTTGCGGACGGCCGAATATCTGCATCGGGGCCAGGCCGCGTTGCGTTTGAATCAATCGCCTTGCTGATTCCGCTGAACTTCATAATTCTGAGCTTTTTCCCGGAGAGAAGCTCCGAAGGTCGTAGTTTTTTCTGGTTTCTGGTATTACTTTTCTTTGAGTCTGTTTTTGTTGCGGTGTTGTCGCGACCGGAGCAGCCGGCCGCGCCTTTCCTTCATTTTGCGCCATTGAAATCTGTCCATTGGCGAACTCCGCAGCCGGCACTGTTGGTGTTTGCCTTGGTGCTGCTCTACTTGTTTGTTCGACTTTTGCGATTTCAGAAACCCACTATCGTTGGGATGTTCTGGTCATTGATCGCATCTTTGCTGGCGCTGGAAGCTGGGGGCGTGGGCCGGGCAGGGAGTGAATATTTTGGTGTGGCTGCTCTGATTTTGGCCAGTTCGATCGTCGAAAATTCCTACTCGCTTGCCTATCGCGACGAACTTACAGGATTGAACTCGCGGCGCGCTTTCAATGACGTCATGCTCAATTTAAAACCGCCTTATGCGGTGGCTGCCGTGGATATCGACCATTTCAAAAGCATCAATGACACCTATGGTCACGATGTCGGTGACGAAGTTCTGCGCATGGTCTCATCCAAGCTTGCACGCGTGGGTGGCGGAGGCGAACCGTTTCGCGTGGGTGGCGAGGAGTTCACAATTCTCTTTCCGGGAAAATCTGGCAGAGACATCATCGACTATCTCGAACTCCTGCGCCTTGAAATTGAGGGCACGAGCTTCCGTGTTCGAAGTGGGGAAGATCGTCGCAAGATCCCGCGCCCACCAGAAAGGCGGGCGGAGAGCAAGAAACGTGCGCCGCGCCGAAGCCAAAACTCAATGGTTTCATTGTCGGTTACCGTTAGCATTGGAGTCGGCGAGTCGCAGCCGAAAATGGGCCCCGAAGAAATCGTCACTCGGGCTGATAAGGCGCTATATCGCGCCAAACGCGGAGGTAGAAACCGGATTGAAACAGGCGTTCCGGAGAAGAAGATATTGGGCTTCCGAACAAGAAAACCGAAGCCTTAACTGCCGTTGGTTTTTGCCCGCCGGTTCCGGTCGAGCGCCATTTGCACGATTTCCCCGATCAATTGCGTGTAGTTACGGCCGGACTTCTTTGCCGCCATCGCGAATTCGTGTTTGCTCGAAAGCCAGGGGTTCGGATTCGCCTCGATCACGTACACATCGCCTTCCGGCGTCAACCTCATATCAATGCGCCCGTAGTCACGCAATTTCACGGCTCGATACGCGGCCAGCGCCGTGTCGGATAACTTCTGAACTGTCGCTTCATCCAGGTCTTCTGCAATTTTGGACTTCGTCAGCTTGTACGCTCTCGATTCGGTTTCAAACTTCACATCCCGGCTGGCAATTTTGGGAGTTCCATTTGGCAACTTTGACAAATCCAGCTCAACCAGCGGCAAAACCTCGGTCTGTTCATAGCTGCCAAGGATTGCCGCATAAATTTCACGGCCTTCGATGTATTCCTCAATCAATGCAGGGGAATCGAACTCGTTCTGAACATATTCGACCCGTTCCATTAATTCCTTCACGCCAGTGACGACCGCTTCAGCATCGATCCCAATCGACCCGTCCTCCAACTGCGGTTTCACAATAAGGGGAAACTTCACATCATGCGCGTGGTCAATATTTCCGCGGTATGCGGTAGCAAAAACAGGTGTGCGAATTCCATGAAAGGCGAACATTTTTTTTGCCGTGGCCTTGTCTTGCGCGAGAAAATGCGCGTGGGGACCGGCGCCGGTGTAAGGAATTCCGAGCAGATCCATGTAGGCGGCAACGTTCATCTCTTTTGTGTCGTCGCCCGCGTACGATTCGGTGAGATTGAAGACCAGATCCGCTTCGCATTTCCCTAGGCCATTGAGGGATTGCGGCCGCCCGTCGAGCACGTAATACGACGGCTGGTGACCGAGTTTAGTGAGGGCGTCGAAAATCTCCTCGCGATCTTCTTTCTCTTTGCGCTTGCGGCCGGCTTGCGTCGCCTCGGGCTCGGACGTATCCTCTTCGCCCCAGACGTCGTACAACACCGCCACTTTTAATGGATCAGCCATTCACTTCCTATGCCTGAAACGCTTTTGACCGCGCAAGATGATTCATCACTAAGGTGGTCGCAAAAACCGTAATCTCGGAAAGCGTCTGTGCCTCTTTGCGGGCAGCAATCATCAGATTCATTTCTGCGCTGCGCTTTTCAAGCGCCTCCATAAATTTTCGCACCATCGGGCGTTGCATTGCAGTCCATCTGGCAATGTGGTCAACAATTGTTTTCCGATGCTCCCGCAGGAAGGCATCAGCGGCCCGTGCAGTTTTGCTCTTTTTTGATGCGTCAAATATGCCCGCGAGATCGCCATCCTGCGTCACATCAAGCAAAGGAATCTGGTCGGTCGTGTTGCGATAAAAGTCGCGGACCGTCGTTTCCATTTCCGCGGCGGTAATATCAGGCTCGCCTCGCTTGCGTAACGGATCGACATTTCCCAACTCACGCGCGATTCGATCCATGTATCGCAATTTGGCCATTGCGCCCCAACCGCGATATTTCTTGCGCCAGTTGGAGCGGGGAGTCAACCATACCGCGAACGTCTCGGCAAAATCTTCATCCGGATGTTTCTGCGCGTACCATCCCGGCAGATAGCGCACGTAGTCTTTCGAAAACAAAACCGGACGGTAGTTCTCGCGATAAGGCCTGCGATACGGCCCGAACAGCTGCTTCCACTCCGGCGTGCGGTGCAACTTGTACGCGTAGTTGAATGCGTGCCCGGCTTCATGCCGCAGATACATCATGATCTCGCGATCGCTTTCGAGATCATTGTTCTCTCTTTCAATCTGCGCCAGGTCAGTCCGCGCCAGGTAAAACGGAACTCCTATGATCGGCTCGCCGGATGGACATCCCCATTCGTCGGTCAAATAGCATGCCGGACGGAACTTAAAAATTCTCTTCTGCTCCAGTTCACAATAGAGCTGCTGCACAAATTTTTCGAGCCGCGAGCCTTCGATTGTCAGACCAAGATCGCAAATTCGCGTGTCCAACACCGACTGCGGTTGCTCGGGCGCTGCTTGTTCGCTCGGTTCCATCGCACGCAATCAAGTGTATTCAAAAGAACACAACCGCGACAGTGAGGAAGGAAGTAATACGCACGGCCGCGCAGACCTGTCGCTGTGACTACAATAATGGAAACGCATGTGTACTAAAAGGTGACTATAGTTTCGAGAACTTCGGCTCAGTACGACAGCGTCTATTCCCGCATAGCCGCCAGACTAACCGGCTCGCTGGGAATCGTTTTGAACGCGGGACCCGAAAGAAGTTGCTGCTGGTCATCTACACTTCTCTCCCAGGCGGCAAAGCTCACACTCAGCGAAGCCATGGCTGAGTGAATTGTTCTCGCAATCGAGATGGCGCTCTGCGCCGCCTGAATGGAACCGATCGGATTGAGGCTGGTCGCGATATTCAGGCTATCGGTCGCAATGCTCATTCCCATCTTGAACTTCTCGCCCCCCGTCATCCCTTCGGCGCCCAGCTTCGAATCCTCCAGGCCCGGATATCGAATGAAGAGCCGCGTGTAATTGTTCGCGAACCGCCGCGCTTGTGGACCTTGAATTGGCGTGTACGAAGGCAGATAAATTGGCGACAACGCGAATTCCTGTTTGGCGAGCTTGATCACAAGTATTCCGTTGTGGGTTTCAACTTTTTTGATATCGCTCAATATCAGGTCAAGCGAATCGAATTCCCCGCGAATGCTTCCAGGAGCCAAAGTTATGTCGCCCAATCCATCATCACCCGCTGCTTTGTCCGGTGCAGTTGGCGCGCCTCTCTTGTCGTATGAAGAAAGGAAAATAAAACGCACCCGATCGTGGCTCAGCTCGCACTTCACGGCATGATCCAGCTTGCGACCCCGCATCTCTGCGTAAAAAGATACGGGCAATCCCTGACTTGCGACTGCATCAAAGTTCTTGAGGGCTGCACGCCCATCATTCGCCTGGAGAAAAACCAGGCCCGTCAACTCATTTGCTTCAGTTCCCAAAGGAAATAGTGCCAATGCGAGCTGCAGGTGCTCAGCCGCGCGGGCCAGTTGTTGCTGTGCGTAAGGGAAGGGAACCGCGAAACCGCCAATCAGGCCCCAATTCTGTTGTTTTTTGTTCTTTACACGGGCACGACGTACACGGATCGCGCTACGGTTCGCATCCAGATTGAAACTCAGGTTCATTCCGCGGTTGAAAAGGTCAGAAAGTATTTCTTCCGCTTCGCTGACCTCATTTTGATATTTCGATTTCTTTGCGTCGAGAGTAGTCAGGTGTAAGCTCGCTTCGTTCTTTTCGGCATCATCCGAGAGCAGTTGTTCATATTGAGTAAAGTTTGCGCGTGCCTGATCTACATTGCCGAAAGCTTCGTACATCAAACCAAGTTTCCAATAGGTGAGTGGAAAATCCGGTGCCGATTCTTTTGCCCTGGAAAATGCTGCCAGCGCGCGATCATATTTACGTTCCGCCAGATATCCGTAGGCCGAAGCGTACTCGCGCCTGACTTCGACTCCCTTCTGCTCCGGTAAGCTCACGAGCGATTGCAATTCCACGATGCGCTCACGGGCCGCATCGGCATCGAGCGCTTGCGGCGAGAGCTCCAGATATTTCTGCAGCAGCCGGATAGCTTCTCTGGCGCGGCCATTGATCTCGGCGCAATTGGCGCGATCGTATACGGCAGAAGGACTGGAGGCCGCATTGCCTTTGAATTCTTCGAGCGCGGTACACATGCTCGATTTGCGGTTGGCGACAGAATGGGTCGCGTGTGGGGTAGGCGTGCTCTTGGTGAATGACTTTTCAGAAACCAACTGCGGAGTGGGAGAATCGGATTCGGCAACTGATGTTGTTTCTTCCTCTGAGCCTTCTTCGTCCTGCAGTGAAGCGTCAAATCCGATGCTTTCAATCAAGCGATTCAACTCCGCCGTTCGTTTTCTTTCATCCTCGCTCGTGACGGTGCTGTTCTCGCCGGTGACTAAGAAGGTCAGCAGCTCTCGCAGCTTCACCTTTTTCTTGGGGTCGGGCGTATCGGTAATGGCCTTGTCGAGATTCTCGACTGCTTTATTGCGATCGCCAAGCTGGTAATAACAGAGCGCCAGATTGGAGGAGAGCATCCCCTCGAAGCCCCCCAGCTTCGTGCTCTCCTCCAGGGCCGAGGCGGCCTCTTTGTACTTGTGTGCCTCGTATAATTTGCGTGATTGGTTGAGCGCATCCCTAAGTCGCTTGTGAATCTCATCATCCAGTCGCTTGATGGCTTCTGCGGCTTCTTTCACCTCGATCATGGCTTGCGACTCGGCGTACTTAGTTCTCGCTTCCGCAAGCTGGCCGGATTTCTCCAGCGTTTTCGCTTCGGCAATGACTGCTTTCGCCTGGGCCTCCAGTTCTTTCTTCTGTTTTTTCTCGAGATTCTCGGCGGCCAGCATGCCTGCGAGCGCTACGAGCAAGAGTGTAGTTGCAACGGTTCGCATGAAAGTCCCTCGCTTTACTTGGCAAGCCATGACACGTCCCATGTAACCGTGTGCGTTTGTTTTCCAGTTATGTAATCTCGCGGTCCATTGCTTTGATCAGTCCGCGAGCCGTGCAGATGGGTGAGGTCATCGAGTTTGCCGTCGATGGCCGTGACCCGCTCCTGCCCAGCCCACAGCATGTTCCCATCGCGTGTCGTGCAGGTTTCCCTATGGCAGGAAACGCTATGAATCGGTTGACCGATTTGCTTGCTGTCCCACGATATATATATCCGGTACGTGCCGGTGTTCTTGTCTATACTCACTTCCACCGCGGCTTGGGAATTTCCCTCCGCCGATCCGTCAAAATCGGCACTGTCGCTCTTAATAATTGTGCGCGCTCCACCACGGAGTGCGTTCTGTCGCAACTCCAACTTGGATTTCATCTCAGCTCGGCTCATGGCAGTGCCAACACCATTCTTGAAAAAAAGAGCAGTTTCATACCTGCCGTGGCCGGAGTAGTCGCGCATTTGCTCGTGTATCTCGGGTGCGTCGTTGGTGAGTTCGAAACTGATTCGGCCGCTCCAACCTCCGTGGACGCCGCTTTGCCACTCCCCTATCGCAATACCGGCACGGGAGGTTGCTTTCGTTTCAAAGCCTGCGTTTTTCACCGCCTGAACCGGCGCCGTGTAATTGAACTTCATCGGGACGGCGCCGCTCTGCGGGCTAACCGTGCCACCGAAGGCCTGAGATTCGTCAAACTTTCCTTGCGCGCTTTGACCCTCTTTGCTTTTCACATCTGCGCTCACTATCTGGTTCGCGCCGGGCGTCATATTTACCGTGTTGCTTGGTGGAGCGAAAGAGATTTGGGCACACTCACCGGAGCGCCACTTCATCTGCGCGACTGAGTAGTAGATTCCGGCCCAATAGGCGAGTGCAGTACCTGCGCCGAACGCATCCACATAGTGAGCTTGAGCTGGGTCCCCGCCGCCAAAGGCACCGAAATCTGGAGGCGCCAGGCCGGTGCCTACGTTGATGGGTATAGTGATGTGCTGGGCGACGTGACTTCCGGCAGGCGTTGCTATTGGGCCGCCATGTTGGCCCATGCTGCCGGATTGATCGTAGGTGTAGTCAATGTCGGCCATTACCGGATTTTTGAGATAAGCATCGTCCCCGACCTGGCCTTTGTATTTCGCTTTTGCGAGCATCTGGACGTGAGTGGTTGAAGTGCCGTTTGCTTGCGCGTCGGTGTAGTCCACGCTCACTGAAAACAAGCCCGTGCCTTCAGACGCACCGTCTCCGCTCGGGCAGGTTTTGATTTGATTGCCCAAAGTGAAGTGGCTGACGTAGCGCTTGCCGTTCGTTACCGGCGTATTGCCGACGGCTGTTTGGGTGGAAGTATCCGTGCGGCCTTCATAGCCCGCAGGCGCAGACTGGCTACTATCGCTCGGCGGACTGATCTGGTAGCCTTCGCCGGGCCCTGGAATGTGGAGTGGACCGGCGCTCCAGACTGGAAGCGGAAATAAAACGAAGCAAGTTGCGACAGCTCCGTGAATCACAGAGCGGAGGACGGGGTACGCTGTTGGCGCTGTCATTGGCAACTTGTAATTCCAACGCCGGCCGCCAAATATCCGGGTAAGGAAATACTCCCAGGGTCTTTCGTCCAGAACTGCTTAAAGGGATATTCTGCGGGCGGCATGGTGTGGCCCAAGCACAGTTCGATAAATCGCGGCACGTACTCGACTAGCGCGACGACTATGCTCAACAGGCACAAACGCGGCAGCATATGAATGTTCTCCTCCCCAAGACACTCATTTCCAGGCTGTGCGAGAGCGGCTATGGTTTCGTTACCTCGGTGAGTACGGTGGTCGCAGCCTGCTGAATCAGCGGGCTTAGCACGTCCTCTCCATCGGATTTTGCCTTACCCTTTAGCGAATTCTGCAGCTTGGGCTGCGCTTGTCCGGTTGGATAAAGTTGATAGTCGACCGTCACGTCGTCTTTCGACTTGATTTGTCCGTTGAATTGGGCGAGCTGGTTCACAGCCTGCTGCTGTGCGCTCATGGCTGCGGCCTGCGCGGCGGCCTGACTCGCCGCCATAGCGGTGGCGCTTTTGGTCATCATCACCATGGGATTCATGTTGGCGGCCATATTGCCGGCCTTCATGAACTTTCCGAATTTTCCGCCGCTGTGTTTTACAGACACATCGGACATCAGGATGTAGTCACACTGCTTCTGTTGCGCCTCGGCTTGGATTTGAATCGGAACACGGGAGTCGAGCGCCGCGATTTCCACCGCGGGTCCGGCCATCATGAAGATGATTGCGTTGCGGATGGGCGTCGCAAAGTCTGCCTGAGCGTTGTTTCCCTGGCCAAGTTGGGCTTGCGCCGGCGCGATGCCGATTCGGATTTTTCCAGGAGCTTTGGGCCCGAGCGCCTGTGGCAACGGAACAGCCGCGCCAGTCGCCGGGCCTTGCATACCGCCCATTCCACCCTGAAATTGCCCGCCCATTCCTTGCTGCATGGGAGCCATCGACGCCATCTGCGACATCATTGCGTTTTGTCCCATGGGCGCGGCCATGTTGGTCGTTTGTTGCGGCGCAGCGCCGGTCATGCCGCTGTTTGGTGGTGTGAACTGTTGCCCAGCAGGACTTGCGCCGGGCTGCGGAGTTGACGCAGCGAACAACTCCGTCATTGATTTCACCTCGCGATAGCTCGCAGGCACATCGAATTGATCCGCTGCCAGTGTGTCTTTTGAAATATCGGTGGTGCTGATTTCAACTTTGGTCGATGTTCCATCCTCATTGTGAATCGTGATGGATTGCACCAGAGGATAGCCTGGCTTCGCGGTTCCCTTGCGATGAAGGACTACACGGTCCGAGCAATTCTCGGCTGAATTCGTGGGCGGCAAAGAGATCGCGCAGGTTGCCTGCTCCTTGACCGCATCCGTGTACCAGCCATCAATTTCGAATTTCTGTTTTGTTTGGGAACACGCATTGGCCGAAGGTTCTACCGTCACTACGCTTTTTACACGTCGGGCTGCGTAGCCGGAGATAACCTTATGCTCGGCGGTGGCTGTAAGCGTTACCGTTTGCGTGATTGTCCCCCCTGAAGCCGGCGTTGGTTGCGGCGCACCCCCAAACATGGCTGCTGCCTTCGCGGCTGAATCGTCTTCAGGGTCATTGAGCACGAGGTAAGTCTGTCCTTGCTCATTGACCGTGAGGGTCCGCTTTAGATCGCACTGTCGAATGGTTACGATGTTCCCCGCCGGAGTGCTACTGACGCTTCGTTCGCGCGCGCCTTTTATCCAGACTTCGGAGCTGGAAACGGTATTTCCTCCGACAGAAACGTTGCGTTTCAGGTGCAGGTCCTCGGCCAATGCCGTCAGGCTGCAGGTGATCAAGATAAAAGCGATAGCCAACTGGCGTGATGCAGACATAGCCGTCTCCTTGTTCTGGCTCCGGGGTGAAGAGCAATTAAGCGGGCACCCGCAGCGTTGACTGCACAATGCCGTGAATGGGGCTTAAACCTGGCAGGTTGGGAGCGCCCCTTGGCGAGAGACAATGCTCCTTCCTCTTTATAAGATCAATGCGCGACAGGTAAGTTGCAGGTGAGTTTTTGATGAGGAGCGCCAAGCCTTGTTTTTCTGCAGGTTTGTAGGTTCGGGTATAATGATCGCCCATCCCCCAGGCCGCGTAAAACTTCGCATTGGAGCGTCAGTTGGCCGCAGAGATCAAGGGCCGCCAGAGCGTGTTCTTCGGCGAATTCCAACTGGACTGCAGCACGGGAGAACTGCGTAGGAACGGTACACCCGTAAGACTCCAGCCACAGCCGGCCAAGATTTTAGACATCCTATTAAGACATACCGGCGAAATAGTAACGCGAAGTGAATTGGTTGAGCAGGTATGGGGATCACAAACCTACGTGGATTTCGAGCACGGCCTCAATTTTGCCATCCGGCAAATTCGGAGCGCGCTCCAGGATGACCCGGATCACCCGCGCTTTTTGGAAACGATACCGAAGCGGGGCTACCGGTTTATAGCATCGGTCACACATGTCGAGCCGCGGTCGGTGCCGACCATAGCTCCCGTATCCCAGAAAGCGTGGCGATGGCGCGTGATGGGAACCGCTGTTGCAACCGTGGTAATTCTGGTGTCGGTTGCGAGTTTGAGAACGCATTCTCCTGGTACATCGAAAAGGTTGCGTATCAACTCACTTGCGGTTTTGCCACTCCGCAATTTGTCGCCCGATCCGCAGCAGGAATACTTCAGCGATGGCATGACCGATGAACTGATAACCAGTGTTTCCAAAATTCCGCGTCTCCGGGTCATATCACACACGTCTGTCGACCGTTACAAGGGAACCAAGCAGACCCTGCCGGAGATTGGCCGGACCCTCGGCGTCGACGCAATTGTCGAGGGCACTGTGTTGCGCTCTGGCGACCGAATCCGCATCACCGCGCAATTGATCGATGCGCGCACCGATCAACATCTTTGGGCGGAGAGCTATGAGCGCGATGTGCGCGACGTACTCCTGCTGCAGGGAGAAGTCGCTCGAGAGATAGCGGAACGGGTGGGCGTCAACCTGAGCTCAAACGAGCCGGGACCTCGGTTCAATGAAAAAGCAATCGATCCTGCAGCACACGAAGCATACCTAAAAGGAAACTTTTACTGGAACACCTTCACTTGCAGCGGATTCGAGACCGCCCTGAAGTATTTTCAGGAAGCAACGTCGCGCGCTCCCGACTTTGCTCCTGCCTATAGCGGCCTGGCGGATTCCTACTTCAATTTGGCAGATTGGCGTTGCTGGCCGCTCGAGAACCTCGACAAGGCACAAGCAGCCGCGCAAAAAGCTGTCGAACTCGATCCGCAGTCCGGTGATGCTCATGAGTCTCTAGGTTCACTTGCTTTTTACCGTGATTGGGACTGGACGAAAGCAGATAGGGAGTACATCAAAGCGATCGAACTCGCGCCCAACAATTCAGGAATTCATTCCGGATACGCCATTTTCCTGGTTGCGATGGGAAGACGAGACCAGGCACTCGGCGAAATGCAAAAGGCATTGCAGCTCGATCCAATTGCTGAACCCACCAATTTGACCGCAGTCTATGTCTACTATCTCGCGCGGCAATACGACAAAGGCATCGAACACGCCAAGAAAACGCTGGATCTCTTTCCTCGCTCATATGCCACGTTGTATTGGCTCGGTCACTGCTACGAGAGCAAAGGAATGCCTGACGAAGCCATGTCCGCTTACCTGCAGGCAAGCTCAGAAGCACCCAAGAAGGCATCGATTTTCAAAACGGCGTACCGCAAGGCCGGCCTGAAGGGATATTACGCAATCGAAATGGAGCTAAGAAGAAAGGAGAAAAAGGAAATCGATCCAGTTATCCACGCCATGAGTTCTGTTCATATGGGAGAGAACGAAACAGCCATT
Source organism: Terriglobales bacterium (assembly GCA_036557105.1). GTDB lineage: Bacteria > Acidobacteriota > Terriglobia > Terriglobales > Acidobacteriaceae > Gp1-AA145. Next base: position 1,358 of record DATBIE010000087.1, on the reverse strand, counting down.
CAATTGCTCCGCCTGGCCTACCAGCAGCACTGCGATGGTCTGCAATTCCTCAATTCAGAGCCCGTCTACGATCCCCTGCGCGGAGACTCCCGGTTCCAGGAACTCGTTGCACAACTACGGTTCTAGTAGTTTCCTGGCTAGTGAAGTGCCCAAAACGACACGGGGCAGGCTGGCCACCTTTCTGTGCTAATCCCTGGTGGGGCGGCCTCACTTGTGGTACTTCAACCTCGAAAGGAAAGGGTGGACCACCCGAACCCAGCAATAGTTCAGCAGGATTCCGACCGAACCGAACTCATATAATATCGTGTTCACCTAGAAACAAGAAAGTGGATTCTTCCACAAAACCCGTTATCGACAAAGGCGTCTTGCGCGAAGTCGTCTCCGGGGCTCAAAAGATATTTGAAAATGCCGAGTCCTTGTTCAACGAGGCCTGCCTACTGAGGGCAAATGGATTCTTCATTCGCGCATTGGTTCTTCATCAGATTTCGCTAGAGGAATGCGCGAAGATCGAAACCTTGGGTGCTTGGATGACAAGTCTGCTCCTGGGCCACCAAGTTGATATGAAGAAGCTAGAAGCGTTTATGGCAAGCCACGCCCGAAAAAATCGTTCAAACGCGTATTTCCTTGAGTTATCCGAAGAAGAAGAGCTCGCTTTGGAAGCTGGTGATACTGAAGCGGCAATAAAAGCGTTTCGTGAACTACAGCAGAAGTTTCACCTCGAAGCGAATACTGCCAAGAATGCTTCGCTGTATGTAGATTTCAAGGATGGGAGATTCGTAGCACCGAAGGAACGGATTACACGCGAAATGGCAGCAGAAACTGCGTCGCTAAACGAGAGGTTCCTGGGGATCGGCTTCCGGAACCTGGAACTATTGCGAAAGGTCGAGAGTGATCCCGAACGCCATTCTGATTGGGCTGCGCGTTTCGAAAAAATGGCCAACGAGCTGAAGGCGAAATACCCGGATAATCCGCGCAAGGCGGTGGAACTTCTATTGGAGGGGATGGTTCACAACGAAGCGAAAAACTGGATAGGTGAGGCGAAGTCGTCTTCATCCACCGATTGAAGATCGCTGCCGGGTCGCTGACTAAGATGTTCGATCTGAGGCGAGATAATACTGGCGAAGTTTGTGATACCCACCCTTCGAAAACCGTTAGGGCCAGCCCCCGAGAGAGCAACCCCGGATGGAACTGCAAGAAACGTAGCACTGCCAAAACAATCTCGAAAAAATATCGAACCTTGGTTCCGGATGGTAAACTTACGGAGTGCGGTGAGCCGCGCGAGAGCGTATCTTCGTCGCACATCTTCATTAATAGACGCCGGAGAGATGGCCGAGTGGCTGAAGGCGGCGGTTTGCTAA